>NZ_JBVJIJ010000026.1:28915-181339 GCF_055586325.1 Dactylosporangium sp. NPDC051087
GCCTGACGCGTCCATTGGCTACCCGTCCAGCACGGTTGTTCTCCGACGCCTCCCCCCCCCCCCCCCCCGCTCCCCCTCCCCCCCCCCCCCCCCCCCCCCCCCCCCCCCGACCCCGCAGACGGTCACGGTGCTCGCCGCGCTCGAGGCCGAGATCGCGGCGAGCACCCTGGTGCGGGCCGCGACGGACTCCGACGACGACGTGGTCGCCGAGGTCAGCGCCGACGGCGGCGGGCTCGCCGTCTGCGACCGGGCCGGGCCGCTGCACCCGCCGCGCCCCGCCGGGTCCGGCACGGCCGCGGCGCTGCGGGCCGACCTGGAGCGCGTCGCCCGGGCCACCGCGCTGCGCGGCCTGCGCGACGACCCCGCGTACCTGCTGACCACGCCCGTGACCGTCGAGTGGGGCCTGGTCGGCGCGGACAGGACCGAACACCCGCTACGGACCGCCGGGGAGGTGCTGCACCCCGGCCAGCGCACGTACGTGCGGATCCGCAACGACGGGGACTTCGCCGTCTACGCGTCGCTGATCGACATCGGCGTCGCCGGGAAGGTCACGCTGCTGACCAGGTTCGCCCCCGCCGGCTTCCGGCTGGAGCCCGGCAAGGAGTACGTGTTCGGCTACGACCAGCTCGAAGGTGTCCTCACCGGGCAGCCGCTGAACTGGCCGGAAGGGCTGCCGGCGCAGCTGGCCCGGCCGGAGACGCTGATCGCGCTGGTGTGCGACGCCCCGCAGGACCTCGGCGTGATCGAGCAGGAGGGCGTCGACGCGCGCCCCGGCCAGTCGCGGCGGCCCGGGTCGGTGCTGGAGCGGCTTGTCCGTCAGGTGGCAGTCGGCGGCTCCCGCGACTACCTCGCGGACACCGGACCGGAGGTGCGGTACATGGTGCGGACCATCGACTTCGACGTCGTCGACGCGCCCGCGCCCGCCGCCGAGGACGTGCCGTTCGAGATCGACGACCGGCCGGACCCGTCGGCGCGGCTGTTCACGCCGCGCGGGCTGGCACCCCGGGTGGTCGCGGTGCGTCTCGGCGAGCTCGTCGTGCACAAGAACCGGGCGGTGTTCGGCGCGGACATCCGGGTCGACGCCGTCGTGCTGACCGGCGGGAACCCCGGCGGGATTCCCGTGCACACCGCGCAGACGGAACGCTTCGCCAACATCAAGGACGGCGACCGGCTGCCCCTGGAGCAGATGCTCGTCTACCACGGCCCGGCGGTGGACTTCCTGGACATCGCCGTGTGGGTGTCCCGGGACTCGGCCGGCAGCCTGGCCCTGAGCGACCTGCTCCGCGCGCAGCTCACCGGCCAGGAGGTCCAGGCCGCCGGCGTGCAGCTGGCGAGCCTGGCGATGGCGGCGCCGCAGGCCGCCCTCGCCGTCGGTGCCGTCGGCGCCGGGGCGGTCCTCGTCAACGTCGCCTATCAGCTGCTCAGGGGCGCCGTGGGGGACAGCATCGGGCTGTACCGCACGTCGCTGCTGGCGCACGAGGAGTTCGGTGTCGGGCGCTACCCGGCCGACGGGACGCTGCGGCGCGCCCAGGACTTCTCGTTCTCGTTCACGGTCCAGGCCGTGTCCTGAATGCCCGAACCGACCGATCCCAACCACCGTTCGAAGGGACCACTGTCATGAGCAACAAGCGACTCATCATCGGCGAGACCGAGTGGACGATCGACGACAAGGACGAGGAGAACGTCGTCGCCCAGGTCAAGGCCGCCATGCACGGCAACACCACCACCGAGTTCGTCGTCCTGGACCCGAAGTCCCGGCCGGTGACCCTCGTGCTGAACGGCCGCGCCACCGCCGCCGTCGGGCTCGACCTCGACACGGACCCGCGGCCCGGCGAGATCTCCTGACCTGACACGTGGACCGGCGGTCCGGGCGACCCTGCTACGGGATGCCCGGACCGCCGCCGTGAGCAGGTCAGGCGTCCTCGTCGTCGAAGGGGTCGGCGGCGGGGCGCAACAGGCCGAGCCGCTGCGCCCGCAGGACCGTCGTGAGCCGGTCGGAGGTGCCCAGCTTGCGGTACAGGCGCTCCTGGTGCTTCGCGACGGTCCGCTCCGACAGGCACAGCTGCCGGGCGATCGCGCGGGTGTTGGCGCCGTTGCCGAGCATCACCAGGACCTCACGCTCCCGCCGGGTCAGCCCCAGCGGCGCGGCCGACCCCTCCGGCGCCGGCCGGTCACCGATGATCTGCGTGACGACCGCGAACGGCTCGGCCCAGCCGGCGGTGACGGTGCGCAACGCGGCCAGCTGCTCGTCGCGCATCGCGGCGGCGCGGGCCTCGACGAGGCCGGTGACCCGCCCCGCCCGGGACATGCCCGCCACCCAGCGCCAGCGGCCCTCGTGACGGGTCAGGGTGCCGTCGCCGAGCCCGCAGGCCAGCAGCGCGCGCAGCAGCACCGGATCGCCGCCGGACGCGGCGTTCAGAAGCCGCCGGGTCGCCGGCTCGACCGCGCCGTTGAGCACCTCGGTCGCCAGCTGCTCCAGATCCACGAACGGCGGCTCCGGCTCGGGGACGATCGTCGGTCGAAGGGTCGACATCCTGCGCTCCTCCTGCTCGGGGGTTACGCGGACAGCCTTCCGAGCGCGGCGCGGCGGCACATTGACACTCTTTAGCGATTCACGGATGGATCTTCTTTAGTCCCACGTGAGGCCGTACGCGTGGCGCTGCTTCAGCCCGCCGAACACGAGGCGGACCTCGCCGGCCTCGTCCGGCACCAGCGGATGCTCCCGGGGCAGGTCCGCGTCCAGCGACCACGGCGGCACCGCGTCGAGGCGCCACACGACCGCCGGCCGGTGCCCGGGCCGGAACCTGATCTCCAGGTCGAAGTGGTCGCACGGCACCGACGGCAGCAGCGTGTAGTGCGGGCGCGTCACCCGGTCCGGCGCGGCGACCTCCGCGACCCGCGACTCGTGCAGCGCCGGCAGCCGCGCCGAGTCCCGCCCGCCGGACCCGACGACGACGCACGACTCGTGCAGCTCCGGCAGCGCCGTGTCCAGGCGCAGGACGGTGCGCACCGAGCGCAGCCGCCAGCCGGCGAACGGGTCGGTGCCGTCGGCCGGGCGCTCCCGCAGCGCCGCCCGCGCCAGCAGCCTCGTCGCGTGGTCGACCCGGCGGCGGGCGGTCCTCGGCGCGCACGACTGCTCCGCGGCCAGAAACGCGACCCGCTGGGTCAGCTGCCGATACTGCCGGTCCCGGTCCAGCGCGAACGCGACCACGACGGCTCTGGCCAGCTCCGGCGGCAGCTCGTCGGCGAACGCCGTCAGCCAGGACCGGATCCGGTCGTGGACCTCACGGTCGTCGGCGCTGTCCCGGATGCCGCAGGCGCGGCGCAGGTGCGGCCCGGTCCGCCGGGCGAGGCTGCGGTCGCGCAGCCCCCACCCGCGCCGGACGGCGACGAGTTCCTGAACGAGATCATCTTCGGCCGACACCGTGTCTCTCCCTTCGGCGTTCCCGGCCGCTGCGAGGCCCGGTCAGCCTAACCCCGGGAAAAGCCGCCCGGTCGTTGCCGAAGTCAATGTGCGCATTTTTACGCAGCGCCACTCGATGGCCAGTCGATGTCCAGTCACGCCGATTCGCGCGATCCCGCAGGAGGACGTCGGCCCGTATCTGGCCAATGGCTCGGGAGGACACAGGTAATGATATCGGTCGTGTTCGGGCAGCCGAACAGACGGCCGCCGGAACGACCGGACGGCGGCATCGGCCGAACGCCTTTCGTTACTCCCCTGGGGTGGGATCTTTTGCGTACCGGGCTTTGCCGCTCCCATATCCCTGCGGCAGGCTGGCGGCAATCCACCCGGAAGGAGTAACGCAGTGCTCGAGTCGGCGGATCTGGTGCGGGACATGGCTCGCCGTGGAGTGCTCGCGGACCATGCGGAGTCGGTGAGCGGCCCCGAATACGTGAAGCTCACCGGCGGCGCGTACGACATCGTGTGGCCGGTCGTCTTCCAGCGGATGACCCGCGGCTTCGAGATCCGACGCGGCCACCCCGGCTGCGCCGCGTCGGTCACCGGCCTGCGCCCCGACTGCCTGGATCGTTTCCAGGACGACGTCGAGGCCGTCCTCGACGATCTGCTGCGCAACGCGAAGGTGCCCATCCACAACTTGGACGGTTGGATCACCAGACGGCTCAACGCCGCCACCGTCGACGCCCACCGGCGCCGTCGCGGCGAGCGGGGCGCGCTGCAACGTCCCCGGATGCCCGGCTGGCTCGCGGCCGCGCTCGGCGGGGACCCCTGGCTCACCGCCCTCGCCGTCGACATCCTCGTGTGGGTCGGCGTGCCGTCCACGGCCGGCACCGGCATCTGGCCGCTCGGTGCCTGGGCCGAGCAGCGGGCCCTCGCCACCGGCGAGGCCCGCGTCGACGAGGCCGACGTCCTCACCGACGTGGAGACGGTCCTCGCGGCGATGCGGCAGAGCCCGATGTGGTTCGCGAACTTCGTCGAGCGCCCGCTCGGCAGGAAGCAGGCGCCCGTGCTGTCCGCCCCGCGCACCGACCCCGACCACCCGGGCGAGCTGCCGCAGCTCGCGCTCACCGAGCCGCACGAGCGCGCCGACGCGCACCTGATCGAGCTCGCCGCGGGCGCCGTCGACGCGATCGAGCGCCGGATCCGTCTCGGGCACGACCCGCGCACCGTCGTCGCGGCCGTCGTGCGCACCGTCTTCAGCGGCGGCAGCGGCGCCGAGGAGATGGACCTGACCCCCGGCACGACGTTCGGCGACGCCGAACGGGCCGCGGCCCTCGTCGCCGACGAGGCGACCGTCGCGCGGATCACCGAGACGGTCCTCGACATCCTCGGCGACCGCCTCCACTGACCTGGTTCCGCTGACTTGGCTCCGCCGACCCGGTCCCGTTGACTCGGCGTCGCCGGCCCGGTCTCCGATGGCCTGGTTCCGTTGACTCGGTTCAGCTGATCCGGTTTCGCTGACCTGCTTCCACTGACTTGGCTTCACTGACTTGGTTCCGCTGGCTTGGTTCCGCTGACTTGGCTTCACTGACTTGGCTTCGTTGGCTGGGCTTCGTTGGCTGGCTTTGTTGACTTCGTTCCGCTGATCCGGCGAGACCGACCTGGCCGCCGGCACCACCTATGCCGGCCCGCGCTCCCGCACCCCCGGGGACCGCGCCGCAGCGGGATCTGCCATCGCGACGGCAGCCCCCGCGTCCCACGAGGAGGCGAACGATGACCGGCGCACCCGACGACCCGCGCGGCCGCACGGCCCGCCCCGCGATCCGGCCAGGCGCCTGGCTCGCCCGCCCGCTCAACACCGGCCCCGTCGCGGGCGGCCTCCGCAAGGGCGGCGTCCCGGCCGGCGGCACCCTGCCGGACAGTGCTTCGACCGGCGGTGTCCTTGCCGGCGGCGCTTCGGTCGACGCTGCTTCGGCGGGCGGGGCTCACCGCGGTCCGGCGGGTCCGGGGGGACGGTCTGATTCGCGGGCGGCGGCGCTGGACGGGCTTCGGCGGCGGGGTGCCGGCATCCTGCTGCAGCGGGACGCGGCAGGCGCGGCCGCGCTCGCCCGCGACGCCGA
The DNA here is from genome assembly GCF_055586325.1 of Dactylosporangium sp. NPDC051087. NCBI lineage: Bacteria > Bacillati > Actinomycetota > Actinomycetes > Micromonosporales > Micromonosporaceae > Dactylosporangium > Dactylosporangium sp. NPDC051087. Next base: position 34,436 of record NZ_JBVJIJ010000026.1, read on the forward strand.
GCGGCGCTGCCTGGACCTGGCCCGGTCCTGGCTGGCCGGCGGCGACCCGGCGGCGGCGGTGCGGGCCCTCGAGACGGGCCGTGGCCTGGCGCTGCTGGCCGCGACCCGCTTCCGGGACGTGCCGGCCACGCTCGGCGCGGCCCGCCGGCGCGACCTGGCGCTGCGGTGGCGGATGTCGGCGCCCGGCCGGGAGCCGGCCGGCCTGCGCCAGGAGATCCTCGACGTGATGTGCGCCGGCCGGGCGGAGCCGCCAGGCCCACCGGCGCTCCCGGAGATCGGGGCCGCGCTGGGCGCGCTGGACGCCGACGCACTCGTGTACCTCGTGCCAGGCTCGCCGCCGGCGCCCGGCTGGGCGGTCATGGTCGGCGCCGGTGGCGGCCCGCCGGCCTGCATCGCGCTGCCCGGCCTCCACGACACCGGCGCGTCCGTGGCGGACGGGCTCGACAGGCTCGGCGGCTGGGCGTGGAGGGTCGCGATGGGCCCGCTCGTCGAACGGTTCCTGCCGTCGCTGCCACCGCCGTCCGGCCGCCCGCATCGTGTGGTGCTCGTCCCGTTGGGAGGTCTCGCGGGGGTACCGTGGCAGGCCGCCCACCACAACGGCCGCTATGCGGTGCAGGCCGCGGCGTTCACCCACGCGCTGTCCGCCAGGATGCTGTGCGGGTCGGCCGCCGCCGCCCCGGTGCCGGTCGCGCCCCTCGGGCTCGTGGTCGGCGACCCGGCCGGTCCCGCGCTGCCCGGTGCCCGCGCCGAGGCCTGCGCCGTGCACCGCGTGTTCTATCCCGGTGCGCGGTACGTCGGCCGCCGCCCCGACGGCAGCCCCGCCCGATCAGGGTCCGGCACCGCCGCCGAGGTGCGGGACTGGCTCACCGGCACCCGTCCCGCCGCGGGCGCCGTGCTGCACGTCGCCTGCCACGGCGCCCCCTCGAACCTGGTCCTCGCCGCGCCGGCACCCGGCGCCGGCGACGGGCGGCTCACGGCGGGGGAGGTCGGCGCCGCCCTGGCCGCGGCGCCGGACCGGGCGATCGCGCTCGTGGTCCTCGCCGCCTGCGGCGCCGGCCACGACGACGCGGCCGGCCTCGGCACCGCGTTCCTCGCCGGCGGGGTCCGGTCGGTGCTGTCGGCGCGGTGGCACGTCCCCGACCGCGCCGCGTCCCTGCTGCTGTTCATGTTCCACCACTTCCTCATGACCGAGCGCCGTCCCGCCTGGGACGCGCTGCACCGCGCGCAGCTCTGGATGCTCGACGCCGGCCGGACCCCGCCGCCGCGGATGCCGGGCCGGCTGGTCCGCCACCTGTCCGAGACCGACCCCGCGCGGGCGGCCGCCTGGTCCGGGTACGTCCACAGTGGCCACTGACCGGTCCTGGAGGCTCCCGGTGCACACCCCCGCCGACGCCGGCGCACTGCGGTTCGCGCTGCTGGACACCCTGACGCTGCTCACCGGCGACACCGTCGAGGCGGACACCCCGGCGGCCGCCCACCTGCCGGCCGCGGCGCTGCTGCACCCGGCCGCCCCCACGCCTGACAGCGACCGCGTCGACGACCTCGTCGCGCTCGCCACCGCCGTCGTGCACGGCGCCGGCGACCACGACCCCGCCACGGGCGTCGACCACTTCGTGCTCGCGGTCGCGCTGCTGCTGCGGCACCGCCTCGACGGCGCCGGCTGGGACGCCGACCTCGCCGACCTCCCGTCCGCCATCACCCACCTGCACGCAGCCATGGCGGCGCTGCCCCCGCAGCACCCCGCCGCCCGGACGATCGCCGGAGCCCTCCCCGCGTTCGCCGACCCCCGCCCGCACCCGCCGCAGCACGGGCGAGGCGGTATGGGGTTCAGCGGCAGGAGTGGGTGAAGGGCACTCAGGCCGCAGGATCGCTCGGGGTCAGCGGCCGTGGTGGGTGAAGGGTGCCCAGGCCGACGGGGCGGCGAGCGCCGCCGGGTCGGTGGGGACGACGGCGGCGAGTTCCGGTGGGACGTCGCGGTCCGGGTCCTGCATCCAGCGTTGCGCGGCGCGGAGGGCGTCGCGGTCGCGGAGGCCGCCGGTGGTGCGGAAGCGGTGGAACATCACCATCAGGCAGGCGGTGGTCCGGTCGTCGACCGGCCAGCGGGAGCCCACGACGCTGACCGCGCCCGCGGCGAGGAACGCGGTGGCGAGGGTGAGGGCCTCGTCGTGGCTCGCGCCGGTGAGGTCGCTGGCGCACGCGGACAGCACGACGAGGCCGCCGGCGGCGGAGGCGGGGCGGCGCTGGGCGGCGGCAAGGATGGTGGACACCGAGAGGGACGACCCGGCGCCGAGCGCCAGGTGGGACGCGTCGGGGGTCGCGCCGGCGCGGGCGTGGCAGGCGAGGTGCAGCAGCGCGGTCTCGGCGGTGATCGAGTGGAGCACGTCGTCCGGGCCGCCGGGGTGTGCGGGGCGGCCGAGGACGGTGGCCGACGGGTAGTACCGGCGCAGCAGGTCGACCTCGGCGGCGGCGTACTCCAGGTCGCCGGTGGGGTTGCCGACGAGTGTCGCGGCGCCGGTGGCGGGCACCGCGGGGCGCGCGGCGACACCGGTGAGCTGCCGGGCCGAGGCCGCGTAGGAGAACGCGAACGACTCGTCCGCGGGCCGGGAGCCCGCGCCGCGGGCGGCGTGCCACGGCACCGGGCCGAGGCCGCCGGTCGGCACGAGGACGAGCCGGTGGGGGCGGCCGGGCGCCGCGGGGCCCAGGTGGGTGAGCAGTGGCGCGACGACCGCGTCCCACGCCCACCGGCACACGCCCGCCAGCTGTGTCGTCCACTGTGGAGTGCCGGGGACGTCGGTGGCGTCGAGGTCGCGGGTACGCGGGGACCGCCCGGCCTTCGTGTCGTGCGCGGCCAGGAACGTGGTGAGCGGCTCGGCGTCGGCGCGCAGGGCAGGGGCGGGCACCTGCACGACGGGTCCGGTGGCGGGGACGAGGAGCAGCCGGCCGGCGCGGGTGGCGGCGCCGGGCAGGAGGTACACGAGGGCGTCGGCGTCGACGGCCCGCACCGCCGCGGCGATCTCCGCCGTCGTGGGGGCGGCCGCCAGGGTGTCGCCGCCGGCCCGGTGCAGGGCGGCCAGGACCCGGGGCCGCAGGTCCGACGGCACGCCGACGAGCCCGTCGACGATCCGGCCCACGGCGGCGCCGGCGGCCGGGCCGGGCGCGACGGGCCACGGCGCCGGTTCGGCCGGGCCCGTCTCCCACTCGGCCGCCAGGTCGTCGTGGCCCGCGGCGCGCAGCAGCCCGGGCACGGTGGTGGCGACGGTCGCGGCGTGCAGGACGAGCCCCCGCCCGAGCTCCAGCGCCTCGACGGCCCGCCCCGACCGCTCCGCGGACGCGTCGGCGGTGTCGGCGGTGTCGGCGGTGTCGTCGAGGCACCAGGCGGCGACGCGCAGGGCGAGCTCGGCGGCGTCGCGGGCGGCGTCGACCCCGTGCCCGGCGCCGCTCTGCAGCAGCACGTCGTCGCCGGTGCGGCGCAACGCCGTCAGGCCGTTGTGGACGGCGCTGCCGACGTCGCCGGCGGTGCGGTACGCGTCGGCCAGCAGCGCGTGCACGTGCGCCGCCAAGGGGTGCCCGGCGGTGCCGGTGAGGAGACCGACCTTGATCCGTTCGAAGGCGACGATGCCGGCCCGCAGGTCAGCGACGTCGCCGTGCAGGTCGTGGCGGAGCACCGAGACGTGCGCCCGCATCGAGGCCAGGGCGACCCGGTCGGCCGCGGGCAGCGCCCCGCTGCCCGCGGCGTCGTCGAGGCGGGTCTCGGCGGTGGACAGCGCGTCCGGGTCGCCGTCGAAGAGGCCCTCCAGGAGCGCGCCGACGGCGCCGACGGCCTGCAGCGCGGGCCGGCCGGAGACCTCGACGGCGAGGTCGTCGCCGGCGCGCCGCAGCAGCGCCGTGCCGGCCCGCAGCCGCGCCAGGTCGTGGCGGACGACGCCGACGGTCAGGTGCGCGAGGCCCAGCGCGGCGTCGAGCCTGGACCGCCACGGGTACCCGTCGGGCAGCGCGTCCAGGAAGGCGCCCAGCTCGACGACGAGGACGTCCAGGTCGTCGGCGTCGCGCCGCTGGATCGCGGCCGTGGTCCGGGACAGCAGCCCGGCGACGTCGAGCATGGTGGTGTCCGCGGCGGGGCGGTGCCGGTCGAGGCCGGCCCGGGCCAGGTCCAGGAACCGCCGGCCGGCGTCGGCGTCGGCCCTGACCCCGCGCAGCAGGTGCCGGTCGTTGAGCAGCGCGCCGAGGGAACCGGCGATCGCCGGCGCGAGCTCGTCGTCGCCGGGCACCGCGTCGATCGCGATCCGCAGGTCCTCGACGGCGGCGCGCAGGTCGGCGTCGTCGCCGTGCAGCCGGCCGCGCAACGTCAGTGTCATCGCCCGCAGGTACCGGTCCTTGCCCGCCGCGACCGGGTCGTCGGGCGCGTCCGCGACGAGCTCGTCGGCGAGGCGCACCGCGCGGGCGACGTCGGCGGGGTCGGACGTGTACGCCGCCGCCGACACCAACATCCCGGCGAGCCGCCGCACGATCAGCTCCCGGTCGGGGTGCCCGTCGCCGACGGCGTCGAGGTGCTCGTGCAGGACCGGCGACAGGTCGGCGAGGGTCGCAGGCAGCCGGGCGTCGCCGTGACCGCGGTCCGCGATCGCGAGGACGCTCTCGGCGCCGATCAGCGGCCGGAGCCAGTGCCGCTCCGGCAGGTGTGGCAGGAGCGCGTCGTACGCCGCGACCCGCTGATCCGGCACGGCCGGCTGGATGGTGACGGTGAGCGCGTCGAGCAGCGCCCGCTGCTGGGCGCCGAGGTCACCGGCGAGGGCGGGCAGCGCCATCGCCGCCCGCAGCATCTCCTCCGGCCCGGACGCGCCGAGCAGCCGCAGCATGGCGAGCAGCAGCTGCGCGTGCTGCCGGGCGGCGGACTCCGGCGGCTCGCGCTCGACGATCCAGTCCATCTGGGCGGCGGCGCGTTCCCGGTCCGCGAGCCGCGCCGGGTCGTCGAACGCGCCGCTCATCATGGCCGTCACGAACCCGAGCAGCGCCGAGCCGTCCGGGTCCGGGCCGAGGTGCGCGGGCATCGCCCGCAGGAACAGCGCCACGCCGAGCGCCGCGCGGGTCATCACCTCCCGCTCGTGCGGCACCGCCACGGCCAGGGCTCCGGTGAGCAGGACGATCGCGTCGTCACGGTCCTCGAGCAGGCCGTTGCGGGTGGCGTACCGCACGATCAGCAGCCGGCCGAGCTCGTCGGCGAGCCCGGCGGTGACCTGGTCGCCGGGCGGCGCGTCGCGGTGCCGGGCACGCAGGTCCGCGATGCGGCGGTCGAGGTCGTCGGGGTCCGTGGTCATGGCGTCCTCACCCTGATTTCCCGCGGCGCGGCCCGCCGGCGGGGCGCCGCCCCTGTTAGCCTCGGAGTGCGATGTCGAACGAACTGTCGCCGCGGCAGCGGGACCTCCTGGCCCGGCTGTTCTCCTCGGAGCTCACCGTGCTCAGCGACGCGGCCCGCACCGCCGGGAGCACTCCGGAGTCGGTCGCCGGTGTCGCCGAGCGGCGCCTCGCCGACCTGGAGACGGACCCGGCCGCAGCGGACGCCGAGACGGACGCCGCGGAGGACGTCGCAGAAGAAGTCGCAGGGGAAGTCACCGGGGAAGGCGCGGAGGACCTGGACCGCCCGGCCGCCGGGCCCCGCTGAGCCGGGCCCGTCGCGCCGTCCCGGCGATGCCGCAGACGCCGGCCTCGCTGACGCTGGGCGGGTCACGGTGAAACCGCCTCGGCACCACCGTCGTGGTGGCCGGGCGGCGGATCCGATCGGGGGCCCGCTGCCGGGGCGGGGTCGCGTGGCGCGTCAGCCGTCACCACGGACCCCGCCCCGAACTGCTGCGGGTCTGTCCCGTTCCGCACCGGTCATCGCGTCGCTCTCTTCTCCGTCGGTACAGACGCACTGACGGACGGCGGAGCGACGCGACGGAGCCGGGGGACTAGGGGAGGGTGACGCGCTGCGCGTTGGAGGCGTTGCAGTCCCAGATCTGCATCTGGGTGCCGTCGGTGGTGCTGGCGGCGGGGTCGTCGAGGCAGCGGCCCGACTGCGGGTTGCGCAGGGCCTGGCTGCCCGACACGTACGTCCACTGCTGGGCGCCCGTGCCGTTGCAGTCCCACAACTGGACCTTGGTGCCGTTGGCGGTGCCGCTGGCGCTCACGTCGAGGCACTTGCCGAGCGCGCGGACGGTGCCGTCGCCCGGGACCGTCCACTTCTGGGCGCCGGTGCCGTTGCAGGACCAGATCTGGACCTTGGTGCCGTTGGCGGTCGCGCCCGCGTTGACGTCGACGCACTTGCCGACGCCGACCAGGGTGAGCGGGCCGCCGGTGCCGCCGCCACCGCCGCTGGAGATCAGGAAGCGGTTGTTGGCGGTGTTCCAGTGCGTCGCCAGGTAGGACCCGGCGGGCGGGTTGGTGTGGAAGTAGTCGTTCTTGTTGCAGTCCAGGCGGTTGTCCTGGGCCTGGTCGGTGCAGACGATCCGCATGACGGTGCCGGGACCGTCGTTGTAGCACATGATGTCGTAGTCGTCGGTGCAGTGGCCGTACGCGGTGTGATTCGGCGACGAGCTCATCACCGCGCCCATCGCGTGGGTCAGCTCGTGCGCGGCCGGACCGGCCGACCAGCAGCCCGAGTCGACCCGGCTGAAGGAGGCGCCGGAGTTGTTGGCGTTGTCCTGGCCCGGCCGGTCGTCGAGGGTCACGTACGCGACGCCGCACAGCGCGGTGGCGTCGACGTACATGAGGTACTTGCGGTCGGTGCGGTTGTAGCCGAGCGCCTTGATCGCGTTGACGGAGTTGCCGAAGTCGCTCAGCGCGCTGTTGGCGATCGCGACGTTGGACACCGCGATGTTGCAGCCGCTGTCGGTGACGTACCGGACGTGCCGCGTCCCGCCGGTCTGCGCGGCGGACGCGCTGTAGATGTCGTCCACCTGCGACGACCAGGTGCGGATCGAGGCGAGGTACTGGTTGTACCGGTCGGCGTTGCCGGAGCCGCGCACGTACAGCACCTGCACGCGGTTGCCGGAGACGCCGTCGCCGTCGCAGACGACGCTCAGCGGGTTGACCGCGAGCCCGGTCAGCGGCTGCACGGACGTCTTGACGTCCAGGCCCTGGAACGGGGCGTCGGGGCCGTGGGTGCAGGCGCCGGGGACGGCCTTGACCTCGAGGAGGCCGGCGCAGCGGCCGGTGCCTGCCTTGAACCCGCCGTAGACGAGGCCGCGGGCGGCGTCGTCGGCGGGCATCTTGAACGACGGGGCACCGTCGCCGGGCACGGCGGCGGAGGACGGAGCGCTCAGGCCCGCTGCGGCCAGCACGAGTGCGGCGGCGGCGAGCAGGAGCCTGTTCGGACGGGGGATGAGACTTCTCATGGACACTCTCCCGGTGGCGGCCGGACGGTGACATCGTTGTCACCCAGTTCCGCCAGTGTTGCCCGGGATCATCACATTGGTCAATGCAAGAACGTGAAACAAACCTGCCAGTAGCGGTTCGCAGTCAGCCGGGCACGCGCGGTGCCGCGGGATCAGCCCGGCACGTGCACGTGCACCCCGGCCGGCTCGGCCGAGGCGACCCTGCCCTTGCCGGCGGTCTTCGCCGCGTACATCGCGGTGTCCGCATCGTGCAGCAGGTCGTCGATCGCCGTGTGCCCCTGCCAGCACGCGACGCCGACGCTCGCCCGCGGCAGTAGCTCGGTGCCGGTGACCCTGACCGGGGCCTGCACGGCGGCGAGGAGCCGGTCCGCGACGACGACCGCGTCCTCGAGCGCGTCCATCCCGTCCAGGACGACGGCGAACTCGTCCCCGCCGAGCCGGGCCGCGGTGTCGGCACCGCGGATGCCGTCGCGCAGCCGGGCGGCGACGGCGACGAGCAGCTGGTCACCGGCCGCGTGCCCGTAGGTGTCGTTGACCTGCTTGAACCCGTCGAGGTCGAGCAGGAGCACCGCGACGTGGCAGCCGCGCCGGGCGCGGGCCAGGGCGTACTGGAGGTGCTCGCGCAGCAGCGACCGGTTCGCCAGCCCCGTGAGGTGGTCGTGGAACGCCTGGTAGTGCAGGTCGGCGGCGTGCTCGGCGTTGACCAGGCCGAGCGACGTCTGCGCGGCGAGGGTCTCCAGCGACGGGCGCACCTCGGCCGGGACCCCGCCGGTGGCGCCGCCGGCGAGGAGGTCGCCGTAGTGCTGCTTGTCGGAGCGCAGCGGCATCGTCGTCCCGCCGGCGGTCTGCCCGCCCACGGGGCCGGCCAGGAGCTCGACCGGTACAGGACCGGCGGCCGTGACCACGAGACCGTCGACGACGGTGGCGGCCCACGCGCCGGGCACCCCGTCGAGGAGGTCGACCGCCGACTCGGCGCAGTGCCGCAGGATCGTCTCCCGGTCCGACGTGGTCGCCAGGGTCGAGCCGAGCCGGGCGAACACCCGCTCCCGGGCGGCGGCCCGCTCCTGCCGGCGGGTCGACTCCGCGACCACCGCCGTGAACAGGGCGAGGGGCGGCACGCCGGGTGCCTGCTGCAGGAAGGGCACGACCGCCGACGGTTCGGTGAGCGCGACCCCGCCGACCGCGGCGGCGAACACCACGAGGGTGAACGCCAGGACGTGCCGCCAGGTGCCGTACAGCCCGCGGAACGACACGAACACGAACAGCAGACCCAGCGTGCCGACCCAGTCGCGCATGCCGAGCCCGATGGTGAGCATGGCGAGCCCCTCGAACGGGATCATCCACGGCGGGAACGCGCCCCGGCGGTACTGCCGCAGCCACCACCCGGCGAGCGCGAGCGCGGCGACGGCGGCCGGCAGCCGGTGCAGCAGCGGCTCCTCGACCCTGCCGAGGGTGCGGGGCAGGACCGTGAGAAGGTTGAACACCCCGAAGATCACGAACAGCCAGCGGATCCGCCCGCCGAGCGGTCGAGGCGGAGCGAGCCGGCGCAGCAGACGCATACCCAACCATCGGCAGCGCGAGCATCGACGTGAGCGGTGACCGAACGCTACCCTGTCCGCACGCGATACCGCTCAGCTCGGCACCACATCGGCCGAACAAGACGTCGGCCGGGAAAACACCGGCACAGGACGAGGCGGTGAGGTCAGCTGTTGGACGAGCCGGAGCGGCGCGCTGGCACGCTGAGCGACGGTGTCCGCCGGCTGCTGCTGCTCTACGCCCCGCTCTTCGCCGTCGCCCTCGGCTTCGCGGTGTTCCGCGGCGTGGGCTACAGCGGCGCCACGATCCTGGGCTGGCTGCCCGGCGCGCTGTCGCTGGCGGTGGCGTCCTGGTTCCTGTTCCAGGCGTCCCGCCTGGACCGGCTCGCGCCCGCCGGCCGCCGCTTCTGGCGCCTCATGGGCATCGCCGCGCTGCTCATAGCCCCCGCGACGAAACCACTGACCGAGGCGAGCCTCGGCGGCCGCAAGTCCGGGCCGGTGCTCGCCGGCGCCGTGCTGCTGCTGAGCGTCGCGCTGCTGCTGGTGCTGTGGGGGCTGCTGCGCCTGCCGACCCGCAGCCGCAGCCGCGGGGACTGGCTGCGCCTCGGCCTCGACGCCGCGACGGTCCTCGTCTGCTCGGCGACGGCGCTGTGGCAGTTCGTCCTCGAGCCGATCTCCGACGCCCGCGCCGACCTGCCGCGCGCGCTCGGCCTGCTCGTGCTGAGCCTGCTGTGCCTGCTCGCGGTGCTCGCCGTGGTGAAGCTGATCCTCGTCGGCACCGACGCCGTCGACATGCTGGCGCTGCAGTCCCTGGCCGGGGTGGTGCTGCTCGGCGCGATCGGCTCCGCGCTCGTGCCGGTCCTGCAGAGCGACCGGCTGGCCGGGATCTCCGACATCATCACCACCGCCGAGGGCACGATGGTCGGCCTCGCCGGGGTCGTGCAGCTGCGCCGCGTCCGTCCCGCGACCGTCGCGCCGCGGCGCCGCCGCCCGTACAGCATCCTGCCCTATTTCGCGGTCGCCGCCGTGTACCTGCTGCTCATCGCGCACCCGGGCGACATGCCCGTGCTGGCCGGCGCGATGGCCGCGACCGCCGCCGTCGTGCTGCGGCAGCTGCTCGCGTTCCGCGACAACGACGCGCTGCTCGGCACCGTCCGGGAGCACCAGCGGCTGCTGCACGAGCAGGCGACCCACGACGCGCTCACCGGCCTGCCCAACCGGGCGCTGTTCAACGACACCCTCGACGCGGCGTTCACCGGCGCGGCGATCCTGGTGGACCTCGACGACTTCAAGACCGTCAACGACACCCTCGGCCACCACATCGGCGACGGCCTGCTCATCGAGGTCGGCCGCCGGCTGCGCGCCGCCGTGCGCCCCGGCGACCTGGTCGCCCGGCTCGGCGGCGACGAGTTCGCGGTGCTGCTGCCGGGCGCGGACGACCACGCCGCCGTCGAGGTCGCCGAGCGGATCCTCGCCGAGCTCGCCAACCCGGTCACGACGCACGGGCACCTGATGACCGTCACCGCGAGCGTCGGCGTGTCGCGCGAGGACGACCCGCAGACGCTCCTGCGGCACGCGGACATCGCCATGTACGCGGCGAAGCAGCGCGGAAAGGGCCGGCACGCCCGGTACACGCCGGACCTCGCCGGACTGCTCGCCACCCCCGCGCAGCGGGCCGACGAGCTCCGCGCCGCGATCAGCGCCGGCCGGGTCGAGCTCACCGTCGAGCGGATCGCCCGCCTGAGCGACGGGGCGGAGGTCGAGCGGCGCCTGTGCGCCCGATGGCCGTCGATCGACGTCGCGGACCTGACGGTGCCCCTGGTGCGCTGGTCCCTGGCCGAGGCGTGCCGGGTGACCCCGCCGGGGCGCGCGTTCACCGTCGACGTGAGCCGCTCGGCGCTGCTCGCCCCCGGGTTCGGCAACGACGTCGCCGCCATCCTCACCGCCGCGGGCGTCGCGCCGTCCTGCCTGACCCTCGCCGTGCCGGCCGCGCTGGCCGGCGAGGACACCGCCGTGCGGGGGGCGCTGCAGGAGCTGCGCGAGATCGGCATCGGGCTCGCCCTGGACCACACCGGCACCGCGCACGCCCGCCTCGACCTGCTGGCCTCGTTGCCGTTCACCCGGCTGGTACTGGACGCGGCGCTGTTCCCGCCGGACGCCGGCACCGACCCGCGACGGGCCGCCCTCGTCGACGCGGTGGTCCGGATGGTCGCGGCGACCGGCGTGGAGACCGTCGTCAGCGGCGTCGGCGACCCGGGACAGGCGTCGCGGCTGCGGGAGCTGGGCTTCACGCTCGGCTCGGGCCCGGCCGTCGTCGCGGTCGAGGATCTCCGCCTCTCCAGCCACTGAGCCTGTCACCGTCCGTTGTTGGAGAGCGCTCTCCAGTAATCGTGCCAGCGGATTCGGGTGTCCTGGCAGGTCAGCCGCCGCAACGCTTCGTACGCGTCGAAAAATAAGTCCCGCGGAACCGGGTTCCGGAACCGTGGACCCCTTGACAGGGCAGCCGGATCGGGCAACGCTCGTGTTTGGAGAGCGCTCTCCCACCCCCGGCTCCGGGCCGCCCGTTCACGGCCTCGGAGTCACACACCCCGGATGGCCGGACCGAGCACCGCCGTACCCCTACGGTGGCGCTACCGGCTGCCGCCCGCCCTGAAACCGGGAGCAATTGATGCTGACCGCCGCACGACCGGCGCACCGCCGCCGCCGGAATCTGATCTTCGCGTCCGTGGCCGCCATCCTGATGGTGGCGACGTATGCGGTGACCACGACCTTCTCCGCCTCCGCCGCCGACACCCTCCTCTCGCAAGGCAAGACCGCGCTGTCGTCGTCGGACGAGAACGGCGGCACCCCCGCCTCCGCCGCGTTCGACGGCAACACGACCGGCACCCGCTGGTCGTCGGCCGCCTCCGACCCGCAGTGGCTGCGCGTCGACCTGGGCCAGACCGCGACGATCTCGCAGATCAAGCTGTACTGGGAGGCCGCGTACGCGACGGCGTTCAAGCTGCAGACGTCGCCGGACGGCAACACCTGGACCGACATCAAGTCGGTGACCGGCGCGACCGGCGGGGCGCAGACCTACGACGTCACCGGCTCCGGCCGGTACGTGCGGATGTACGGCACGGCCCGGGCCACCGGCTACGGCTACTCGCTGTGGGAGTTCCAGGTCTACGGCTCCTTCGGCGGCACCAACCCCGGCACCTGCAACACGTCGGTCAACGCCGCGCAGGGCAAGCCGGCCACCGCCTCCTCGGCCGAGAACGCGGGCGCCAACGCGGCCTCCGCCGCCGTCGACGGCAACACCGGCACCCGCTGGTCCAGCCTCTTCGCCGACCCGCAGTGGCTGCGCGTCGACCTGGGCTCCGTCCAGTCGATCTGCCAGGTCACGCTCAACTGGGAAGCGGCCTACGGCAAGGACTTCCAGATCCAGACGTCGACCGACGGCACGAACTTCACCACCGTCAAGACCGTCACCGGCGGCACGGGCGGCGTGCAGACCCTCGACGTGACCGGCTCCGGCCGCTACGTCCGGATGTACGGCACCGCCCGCGGCACCGGCTACGGCTACTCGCTGTGGGAGTTCATGATCCGGACCGGCTCCGGCCCGGCGACCTCGAACCCGCCGACCAGCCAGTCCCCGTCGGCCTCGCCGACCCCGTCGACGTCCACCGGCCCGATCCAGGGCGGCGGCGACCTCGGCTCCAACGTCATCGTCTTCGACCCGTCGCAGTCCACCGCGACGATCCAGGCGAAGCTGGACCAGATCTTCACTGCTCAGGAGACCGCGCAGTTCGGTCCCGGCCGCGTGCAGTTCCTGTTCAAGCCCGGCACGTACAACGGCCTCAACGCCCAGATCGGCTTCTACACCTCGATCAACGGCCTCGGCCAGAACCCGCAGGACGTCCGCATCAACGGTGACATCACCGTCGACGCCGGCTGGTTCCAGGGCAACGCGACGCAGAACTTCTGGCGCTCCGCGGAGAACCTGTCCGTCTACCCGGTCAGCGGCACCGACCGGTGGGCCGTCTCGCAGGCCGCCCCGTTCCGCCGCATGGACATCCACGGCGGCATGACCCTCGCGTCGCCGAACTGCGGCTGGGCCTCCGGCGGCTACATCGCCGACTCCCGGGTCACCGGCACCATCGGCTCCTGCTCGCAGCAGCAGTGGTTCACCCGTGACAGCACGATCGGCGCCTGGAACGGCGCGGTCTGGAACATGGTGTTCTCCGGCGTGCAGGGCGCCCCGGCGAACAGCTTCCCGAACCCGCCGTACACCACGATCAACCAGAGCCCGATCTCGCAGGAGAAGCCCTACCTGTACACCGACGCGTCGGGCGCCTACCGGGTGTTCGTGCCGTCGCTGCGCACCAACAGCAGCGGCGCCACCTGGCTCAACGGCCAGACCCCGGGCACCTCGCTGCCGCTGACCCAGTTCTACGTCGCCAAGCCGGGCGTCTCGGCCGCGACCCTCAACGCCGCCGTCGCGCAGGGCCTCAACCTGCTCTTCACCCCCGGCGTGTACCACCTCAACAGCACGGTCAACATCAACCGCGCCGGCACCGTGGTCCTCGGCCTCGGGTACGCCACCATCGTCGCCGACAACGGCGTGCTCCCGATGGCCGTCGGCGACGTCGACGGGGTCAAGATCGCCAGCCTGCTCTTCGACGCGGGCCCGACGAACTCCCCGGCCCTGCTCCAGGTCGGTCCGGCCGGCGCCTCCGCGAACCACGCGGGCGCCCCGAACCTGCTCTCCGACGTGTTCCTGCGCGTCGGCGGCGCCGGTGCCGCCAAGGCCAGCGCGGCCCTGATCGTGAACAACAACAACACGATCATCGACCACATCTGGGCGTGGCGCGCCGACCACGGCGACGGCGCGGGCTGGACCACCAACCCGTCCGACAACGGCCTCATCGTCAACGGCCAGAACGTGCTCGCCTACGGCCTCTTCGTCGAGCACTTCAACAAGTACAACGTGGTCTGGAACGGCAACGGCGGCCGCACCATCTTCTTCCAGAACGAGCTGCCGTACGACCCGCCGTCGGCCGCCGCCTGGTCCCACGACGGGATCGTCGGCTACGCCGCCTACAAGGTCAACAACAACGTCACCACCCACGAGGCCTGGGGCCTGGGCAGCTACTGCGTGTTCACCACGGACGCGTCGATCGCCGCCTACCACGCGTACGAGGTGCCCAACACCCCGAACGTGAAGTTCCACAACGCCCTCACCGTCTCCCTCGGCAAGGGCTCCATCACCCACGTCATCAACGACACCGGCGCGGCAGCCCTGCCGTCCGCGGTGGTGCCGTCCAACGTGATCAGCTACCCGTAACCCATCGCTGAAAGCGGGCCGGTCCTCTCGGGGACCGGCCCGTCCGCATTACGGGGGCCGGACGTGCGGTTGTGACGGGTGAGCCGATCATCGCGCCCCCGCCACCGAGTCGCCCGATTCCGATGCTGATCAGCGGAGTGCGAGCGGGTGGTTTCACCCAGTAGCGTGGTTGACCATGAGGCGAGGGTCGCCGGTGCCGCGATGGTGGGAGGTTCCGCCCCGGCACCAGGTCAGTTACCTGGCCGGGGCCGACCCGGAACTGCTCGCCATCGACCTCGACCCGCTGCCGTACGACGCTCCCGCCGTGGTGCGCTTCCGCCCAGCTGCGCTCGCCGCCGCGGACCACGTCACGGTCATCCTCGACGAGCTCGACCGCGCCGCCCTCGCCCTCTTCCCCGCCTGGCTGCCCGGCGCGGAGCACCTCGAAGGACCGCAGGGCAACGGCGTGGCCGCGGTCCGCGCCCTCGCCGCCGAGGCCGCCGCCCGTTCGGCGAACTTCGGGCCGTTCCTCGCCGACCTCGCCGAACGCGCCCTGCGCGGCAGCACCGCAGGCCGGTCCCGTTTCCCCGCCGAGGTCCGCGCCGCCGGTCTCGCGCGGGTCTTCACCGACGCCTACGGCCGTGCGGGCACCGCGCTCCTCATGCACGTCCCGGCCGGCTTGGACCCGGCGGCGGAGCGCAACCTGACGCGCGCCGCGGAATGGCTCGCGCACCGCGGCCCGCTCACCGTGTGGCTGGCCGGTGCGCCGCTGCACACCGTCGAGCGGATCCGGTCCGTGCAGATCGCGCTGCCGGCACACCTCACCCAGCTCGCCGCCGAGGCACGGCTCATCCCGCCCGCCCCGGCACCCGCCGTCGCGGAGCCCGTCCTCACGTACCCGCCGCTGTCGGGTCAGCCGCGCCGGGACAGCCCGGCGGAGTGCGCCTTGGAACGTGCGCTCGCACCGCACGAGTGGGCCCGCGGCCGGCACTGGAACCACACGTACGAGGGGCACATCCTCGGTCAGATCTACCGTCTCGACCTGTTCTGGCCCGCGGAGGGCCTCGTCGTCGAGGTCGACGGTCCAGAGCACCGGCAGCACCTGCAGTTCGCCGACGACCACCGCCGCGACGTCCAGCTGCACCTGCTCGGGCACGACGTCCTGCGCTTCACCAACGACCAGGTCCTCGCCGATGCCGGGGCCGTGGTCGAAAAGCTTCGTCAAATGCTGCACCACCGACGGTCCGTCAAGGAGATCGCACATGTCGAGCACTGAAGACGTCCCCACCCTCACCGGGACCCAGCTTCTCGCCCTGGTCGTGCTCATGGCCGAGGCGCGCCCGCTGAGCAACAACGAGCTCAAGGAACTCGCCGGCTTCGCGCTCACCGGCGCGGACAACAAGAAGCTGGTGAGTCTCGGCCTGGTCGAGACCGACAAGTCGACGCGTCCGTTCAGCCACGAGCTGACGGAAAAGGGCTGGGCCGTCATCCAGAAGGTGCGCACCCCACCCGCCCGGGCGATGTCGGCGCACAAGACGCTCGTCACCCTGCTGACCAACCTCGACCGGGCCCTCAGCGGCCGATCCAGCTATGCCATGTTCTTCACCCGCACCGCCGAACCGGCATTCGAACCCGTCGTGGAGCAGAGCAGTGACGTGGAGATGCGGGTGCGCCTCGTCTACGACAAACTCACGCCGGCGCCGGGAGAGTGGGTCGGCATCGCCGACATCCGCGACAACCTCGGCGACGTCGACCGCGCCACGCTCGACTCCGCTCTGCGGGCGATGGCCCGTCTCGAGGACGTCCGCATCATTCCCCTGGCGAACTCGAAGGCGCTCAGCGACCGGGACCGGGCGGGGGCGCTGCTGATCGGCGATGAGCAGCACCATGCGATGTCGATCGGCGCCGCCGTATGATCGGGCCAGAAGAACGCCGGGCTCTGGAGGCGCTCGACTTCAACCCCGCACCGACCCCGGACGACGTGTGGCGCCCCTCCCCGTATGACGTTCCCGAGCTGCACGCGAAGGCCGTCGCGCAGATCCTGAGCGGCGTCAACAAAGCACGCACCGGCGACGACGCGAGCCCGATCGGGGTGGTCGTCCAAGGCCGGTCTGGCTCCGGCAAGACGCATCTGCTCGGTGCGGTGCGCGAGAAGATCCAGCGGGAAGGCGGCTTCTTCTTCCTCGTCAGCCTGCTCAGCGGGAAGAACTTCTGGGAGAGCACCGCGCTGTGCATGGTCGAAGGGCTCGGCCGCGACGCGATCGGCTTCCGCACACAGCTCAAGACGTTCCTGTTCTGGCTCACCCCGAAACTCGAGCTGCCAGCAGATCTGCGCCAGGCCATCGCCGGCGACGCCGATCTGACCCCCACCCATCTGAACACCTTCATCAGGGCGCTGCGGCGGTTCAACCCGGCCGTCGGGCTGGAATGCCAGGACACCGCGCGGGCGCTGGTGCTCTGGGGTTCGAGCGACTTCCAGGCACAGGACGTCGGCTACGCCCATCTCATCTCCGAGCCCGGCGAGCCGTCGACCCGTGCCGAGTGGGGGCTCACCAACGCGATCCGCACGCCGCAGCAGATCGTCCGTGACATCTCCCGGCTCATGGCGCTGACCCTCGCCCCGACCGTGATCGCCTTCGACCAGATCGACACCTTCTTCGCGCAGAGCAAGACCTCCCTGCTGAAGACGCAGGAGAGCGTCGAAGAAGATCAGGCCCGGATCTTCGGTCCGATCGCCGACGGCATGCTGATGCTGCGGGAGGTCACCCGCCGGACCTTGACCGTGGTGTCGTGTCTGCCCGACACGTGGGTGATGATCCACAAACTGGCACCGGCGCCGGTGCTCGACCGCTTCCGACTGACGACGCTGCCCGCACACATCACCAGCCCGGAGGTCGGTGAGGCGATCATCGCGAAACGGTTCGCGGTCAAGTACGCCGAGCAGCGGTTCACCCCGCCGTACGCCACCTGGCCGGTCCGGCAGAAGGCGTTCGCCGACGCGCAGGACCATACGCCCCGCGCGCTGCTGCGCATCGTCGACCGGCACGTCCAGTCGTGCCTGGATCGTGACGAGGTCGTTCACCTGGACCGGTTCGTCGATGTCCGCCAGTCCGGCCGCGGTTCGACCGTGGTCGAGCCGGTCGACGTGACGGCGCTGAAGGAGCTGGACGACCTGTTCGACGCTCTGGTCGCGCGGGCGGACGTCAGCGGCGCGCTCTCGCCGAAGACCGAGGATGCTGTCGTCCCCGGCCTGCTCGCGGCCGGGATCGCGTCGTGGATCGACGAGCAGGCGCCGACCGGGAAGGTGTACAAGCAGGATCCGCTGCCGCCGGAGAAGCCCTCGCTGCATGCCCGGCTGATCGAGGTGCTCGACGAGGCGACCGAGAACGAGGCGCACTGGGCGTTCCGGGCGATCAGCCATCCGCACGCCGTCGCGGTCATCAGCCGGGTCAAGGCCGCGTGCACGATGGCGGGGCTCGATGTGCAGGTCCCGCAGCGCAGGCTCGTCCTGCTGCGCAACGGCCCGTGGCCCACCGGACCCCGCACCACGGAGATCACCCAGGCGTTCGAGACGGCGGGCGGTGTCGTACACCCGCTGACACCGGAGGATCTGAAGGTCTTCATCGCACTGCGTGACCTGCGCACCGTGCCACGGCCCGACCTGCAGGAGTGGCTGGCGTCCCGCAAGCCCGCCAGCCGGACCGCGCTGTTCTCCGCCCTGCTGCCGGCGACGCAGGTGGCTCCGGCCCCGGCACCTGCGGCTCTCACGCCAGTCGCCGCGGCATCGGAAGCAGCACCGGCGGCCGCTGTGTCCGACGACGACCGGGACGCGTCCTCGATCGGCCTCGGGAAGGTCATCGACGGGCAGCGGGCGTTCCGGGTGGATCTGGAGTCGCTGCGGCGGCACACGGTGATCTTCGCCGGGTCGGGGTCGGGGAAGACGGTGCTGATCCGGCGGCTCGTGGAGGAGTGCGCGCGGAGCGGTGTCTCCGCGATCGTGCTCGACCCGAACAACGACCTCGCGCGGCTGGGCGACCCTTGGCCGGAGCCGCCGACGGGGTGGGGGCCGGGGGACGAGGCGAAGGCGCGGGACTACCTCGACAACACCGACGTCGTGGTGTGGACGCCGCGGGTCAGCGCCGGGCGGCCCCTGGCCTTCCAGCCGTTGCCGGACTTCGCGCCGATCCGGGACTCGCCGGACGAGTTCGACGCGGCGATCCATTCGGCCGTCGCCGCGCTCGCGCCGCGGGCCGGGGTGGCCGGCGCGTCGAGGCTCGCCCAGCAGGGCAAGGCCGTCGTGACGGAGGCGCTGCGGGCGTACGCGAAGAGCGGCGCCGTCGGGCTGCGTGGCTTCACGGACTTCCTCGCGGAGCTGCCGGACGGGGTCAGCCGGATGGTGAAAGCGGAGAAGCTCGCCCTCGACGCCGCCGAGACGCTCAAGGCGGCGATGGTCACCGACCCGCTGTTCGGCGGGCAGGGCACCGCCGCCGACCCGGGGGTGCTGCTCACGCCGCCGCCGGGCAAACGGGCCAGGGTGTCGGTGATCAGCCTTGCCGGGCTCAACTCCGACGAGCAGCGGCAGAGCTTCGTCAACCAGCTGCAGATGGCGCTGTTCGCGTGGATCAAACGGCACCCGGCGGGGGACCGGCCGCTCGGCGGGCTGTTCGTCATGGACGAGGCGCAGACCCTCGCGCCGTCGGCGGGCAACACGCCGTGCACGGCCAGCACGATCGCCCTGGCGTCGCAGGCCCGCAAGTACGGCCTGGGTCTGGTCTTCGCGACCCAGGCGCCGAAGGGGCTGCACAACCAGATCTCGGGCAACGCGACGACCCAGTTCTTCGGGCTGCTCAACTCGCCGGCGCAGATCGACGCGGCGAAGGAGCTCGCGCTGGCCAAGGGTGGCCGGTTGCCGGACATCGGCCTGCTCGGCAGCGGCGAGTTCTACGCCGCGGGCGAGGGGTTCTCGTTCGTGAAGGTGAAGACGCCGCTGTGCCTGAGTCACCACCCGAAGGCGCCCCTGTCGCCGGAGGAGGTCGTCGCCCGCGCGGCGGCCGGGTGACCCGATGATCCCGAACGGTTGTGGTGGCCGGGGCCACCACAACCGTTCGGGATCACGAGGTCGTCAGCTGTGCGTCACGGCCAGGGAGTAGAACTTGACCTTGGCGCCGTTGGTGGTGCTGGACGACGAGGACTGGTTGTAGGAGCCGGCCTTGAAGTACATGCCGTACTGGTTGAAGGACGACGGGATCGTGTAGGTGGTCGTCGAGCCGTTCACGGTCAGGGTGATCCGGTTGCCGGACACCGCGATCACGTAGGACCACTTGACGCCGAGGGGGACGTTGCCGACGAGGTGGAGGGTCTGGCCGCCGTCGGGGGAGTTCTCGGTGCCGATGTAGATGTCGCCGTTCGGGCGGTAGTACAGCTCCAGCAGCGGCTTCGTCGACGGGCCGCCGGAGCCGAGGTGGACCTGGCCCACGCAGACGTTCTTCGTCACGGACGGGATGCGCAGCGTCGCCGAGAGGCGGTGGTTGCCCGCGAGGCGCCAGTCCGCGGCGCTGCCGTTGCTGTTCATCTCGCGCAGCTCGGAGCGGGCGTAATTGGAGTTCGGCGTCGTCACGCCCTTCTCCGGGGCCCAGAACGTCATCGAGCCGTCGGTCTTGTCGGTGAAGAAGTACGCCGGGTTCGTGTACCCGTTCGGGCCGCGCAGCTGTGCCGACGGGATGGTCGTCGGGGCGCCGGGGTTGCCGACCGGCAGTTGCAGCTGCCAGATCGACAGGTCGAAGTTCCCGCCCGGCGCGACGGCCGGGTTGAGGCCGCCGGTCGGCGGGGTGGTGCCGCCGGGCAGGGTCCAGGTCTGGTTGGCCGCGCCGGTGCAGGACCAGATCTGCAGCCGGGTGCCGTTCGCCGAGCTCTGCCCGGTCGCGTCGAGGCACTTGCCCGACCCGGCGTTGACCAGGGCGCCGTTCGAGGCGGTCCACTGCTGCGCGCCGGTGCCGTTGCAGTCGTACAGCTGGATCGTCGCGCCGTTGGTGGTCGACGCGGCGGTCACGTCGAGGCACTTGCCGAGGGCCTTGACGGTGGTGCCGTCGACGGTCCAGGTCTGCGCGGCGGTGCCGTTGCAGTCGTAGAGCTGGACCGCGGCGCCGTTGGCGGAGCTGGCGCCGGCCACGTCGACGCACTTGCCGCCGGGTCCGGTGATGGCTCCCGCGGTCGCGGCGGATGCTGCGGTACTGCCGAGCAGGCAGGTCAGGAGGGCGACGAGGGCGATCGTGCTGGCGCGTCTGGACATGGCACCGGTCTCCAAAGATTAGGCAGAGTGGCTAACAATAAACACTCCTATCAATGCGTTGTCAATGAATGCGTGCGGAGCATGTTGACGAACCGGCACCCATCTGAAATCTTGGATGCCCAGCGACGCAAAAAACTTGCAGATCCAAGTCAAGATTTTGTGTGGCGCTGTGCAAGCCGCGTAGCAGTCGACCGCCACCGCCTGCTCCGTACCACTCACCGTCCGTCCCCGCCGATCCCACGCACACACCCCAGAGAAGGCGCACCGGTATCCCCGGCGCGCCTGTCGCCGTACCCCGATGCAAGCCCGCCGGACGACTCCCGCGGGCTCGGTGTGCAGCGCCCTCGCCCGATGAGAGGCCTAGACGTCATGAGTACACGAAAGCCCAGGTGGCGGCTCTACGCCGCGGCCGTGGCGACCGTGGTCATCGCCGCCACGATGCCCACTGCCGCCGAGGCCGCCGGTGGACCGAACCTTGCCCTCGGCAAGCAGGTCACGTCGAGCAGCTCCAACGCCCCGTACGGCGCCGGCAACGTCAACGACGGCAACGCCGCGTCGTACTGGGAGAGCCAGAACAACGCGTTCCCGCAGTGGGTGCAGGTCGACCTCGGCGCGAACACCGCCATCGACCAGGTGAAGCTGAAGCTGCCCACCAACTGGGGCACCCGCACCCAGACCATCGCGCTGCAGGGCAGCGTCAACGGCACGTCGTTCAACGACCTGTCGGGCGCCACCGGCCGCGTGTTCGACCAGGGCGCGCAGAACGTCGTCACCATCAACTTCACCGCCGCCAGCGTCCGGTACGTGCGGGCGACGATCTCCTCGAACAACGGCTGGCCCGCCGGTCAGCTGTCGGAGTTCGAGATCTACGGCACGGCCGGCACCGTCCAGCCGCCGACGGCGCCGGGCAACCTCGCCTACACCACGCCCGCCTCGGGGCAGATCCGGCTCACCTGGACCGCCTCCACGTCGGCGTCCGGGATCGCCAGCTACCAGATCTTCGCCAACGGCGCGCTGCGGGCCACGGTCGGCGGCAGCGTCCTCGTGTACACCGACACGCAGCCGGACACGGCGACGGTCGAGTACTACGTGAAGGCGACCGACCCGGCCGGTCTCACGTCGGGTGAGAGCAACCACGTCACCCGCACCGGGACCACCCCGCCGAACGGGCAGAACCTGGCCCAGGGCAAGGCCGTCGAGGCGAACTCGTCGATCTTCACCTTCGTCGCCACGAACGCCAACGACGGCAACGTCGGCTCGTACTGGGAGTCCAACGGCTTCCCGGGCATCCTGACGGTGAAGCTCGGCTCGAACGCCGACGTCAGCTCCGTCGTCGTGAAGCTCAACCCCGACTCGGCGTGGGGCCCGCGCACCCAGGCCATCCAGGTCCTCGGCCGTGAGCAGTCCGCGTCGACCTTCACCTCGATGAAGGCCCGCGCCGACTACGGCTTCAGCCCGTCGGGCAACCAGAACACGGTGAGCATCCCGGTCAGCGGCCGCGTCGCCGACGTGCAGCTGCAGATCTTCACCAACAACGGCGCCCCGGGCGGCCAGGTCGCCGAGATCCAGGTCATCGGCACCCCGGCGCCGAACCCGGACCTCACCGTCACCGCGCTCACGTGGACGCCGTCCGCGCCGTCCGAGGTCAACGCCGTCACGGTGTCCGCCACGGTCCGCAACGCCGGCACCGCCGCGTCCGCCGCCACCACGGTCAACGTGAACGTCGGCGGTACCTCCGCCGGGACCGCCAACGTCGGTGCGCTCGCCGCCGGCGCGTCCACCACCGTCACGGTCAACGCCGGTACCCGCGCCATGGGCAGCTACCCGGTGTCCGCCACGGTCGACCCGGCCAACACGGTCGCCGAGCAGAACGAGTCCAACAACTCCTTCACCGCGAGCTCGCAGCTGGTCGTCTCCCAGGCGCCCGGCCCGGACCTGCAGGTGCTCGGCGTCTCGTCGAACCCGTCGAACCCGGCGGTCGGCGCGGCCGTCAGCTTCACCGTCTCGGTCAACAACCGGGGCACCACCGCCAGCGGCGTCTCCAGCGTCACCCGGGTCACCGTCGGCGGCACCACGCTCAACGGCACCACCGCCTCGATCGCGGCCGGCGCGACCGCCAACGTCACGATCAGCGGCACCTGGACCGCGACCAGCGGCGGCGCCACCATCACCGCCACGGCCGACGCGACGAACGTCGTCGCGGAGACCAACGAGAGCAACAACACCTTCACGCAGTCGATCGTGGTCGGGCGCGGCGCCGCGGTGCCGTACACCTCCTACGAGGCCGAGGCCGGCCAGTACCAGGGCACCCTGGTCACCGCCGACCCGCTGCGCACCTTCGGGCACACCAACTTCGGCACCGAGTCCTCGGGCCGCGCGTCGGTGCGCCTGAACAGCCAGGGCAACTACGTCGAGTTCACCTCGACCAACCAGGCGAACTCCATCGTGGTGCGCAACTCGGTGCCGGACTCCGCGTCCGGTGGCGGCGCGGACTACACGATCAGCCTGTACGCCAACAACGTCTTCGTCCAGAAGATCACGCTGTCGTCGAAGTACAGCTGGCTGTACGGCACCACGGACGACACCGAGTCGCTGTCGAACTCGCCGCAGGCCAACGCCCGCCGCCTGTTCGACGAGTCGCACGCGCTGCTGGCCAGCAGCTACCCGGCCGGCACGAAGTTCAAGCTGCAGCGCGACGCCGGTGACAACGCGTCCTTCTACTACATCGACCTGATCGACCTGGAGCAGGTCGCGCCCGCGATCAGCCAGCCGGCCGGTTGCACGTCGATCACCACGTACGGTGCGGTCCCGAACGACGGCGTCGACGACAGCGCCGCCATCCAGCGCGCGGTCAACGACGACATGAACGGCGTCATCAGCTGCGTGTGGATCCCGGCCGGTCAGTGGCGGCAGGAGCAGAAGATCCTCGCCGTCGACCCGACCCGCGGCCAGTACAACCAGAAGGGCATCCGCAACGTGACCATCCGCGGCGCGGGCATGTGGCACTCGACGCTCTACACGCTGACCGAGCCGCAGAACGTGGTCGGCAACATCAACCACCCGCACGAGGGCAACGTCGGCTTCGACATCGACGACTCCACGCAGATCTCGGACATCGCCATCTTCGGCGGTACCACCAACCGCGCCAACCGTGGCCACGGCCTCAACGGGCGGTTCGGCAAGAACACCAAGATCAGCAACGTGTGGATCGAGCACGTCAACGTCGGCGCCTGGGTCGGCCGCGACTACAGCGACACCCCGGCATACTGGAACCCGGCCGACGGCCTGGAGTTCAGCGGGATGCGCATCCGCAACACGTTCGCCGACGGCATCAACTTCTCCAACGGCTCGCGCAACTCCAAGGTGTTCAACTCGTCCTTCCGCACCACGGGCGACGACTCCCTGGCGATCTGGGCGAACCCGCGGGTGAAGGACGCCACGCTGGACATCGCGCACGACAACCACTTCACCAACAACACCGTCCAGCTCCCGTGGCGCGCCAACGGCATCGCCATCTACGGCGGCTACGGCAACGGCGCGGAGAACAACCTCGTCTACGACACGATGAACTACCCGGGCATCATGCTGGCCACCGACCACTCGCCGCAGCCCTTCAGCGGCACCACGGTCCTGTCCAACAACGGCCTGTACCGCTGCGGCGGCGTGTTCTGGAACGAGGACCAGGAGTTCGGCGCGATCACGCTCTTCCCGTCGTCCCTGGACATCGTCGGCGTCACGATCCGCGACACCGACATCGTCGACTCGACGTATGACGGCATCCAGTTCAAGAACGGCGGCGGCAACATGCCCAACGTCGCCATCACGAACGTCCGCATCGACAAGTCGAACAACGGCGCCGGCATCCTCGCGATGTCCGGAGCCCGCGGCAACGCCAACCTGACCAACGTCACCATCACCAACTCCGCCGACGGCAACATCGTCAAGGAGCCCGGCTCCCAGTTCGTCATCAACGGCGGCTGACCAGCCCCACCGCACAACACCGCGGGCCTGCCCTGTTCACAGGGGCGGGCCCGCGGCCTGTTTCAGCGGGGCATCGCCCGCGCGTGATGCTCGGCCAGACTCAGGAGGCGCTGCCGGTCGCCGTCCGGATCGAACGCGTCGTGGTTGAGCGAGATGTCGTGGTTGCTCCGCACGATCGGTTGAACGAGCGCCGGCACGTCGCGGCCGCTGCGCTGGACCATCACGACCGCCGGGGGCAGGTAGCCCTCGAGCATCGCCGTGAGGATGGGGTGGTTCGTCGACAGGTACCGCGCGGTCAGCGCGTCCACGAACGTCGCGAAGGCGTCCGGGTCGACCTGATACTCATCCCGTCCTGTATCCGGTCCGACGCCTGACGGGCACTCGGCGACCAGCACCATCGCTTCGGTCATGCGGGCGAACAGCCGCGCGACGGTCTGGGCCGGATTCCACAGCACGAGATCGCCGACCTGAAAGTACTGACTCACCGCGCGATGATCCCAGGTCCGGCACGGGTGATGGCAAACGGATTCCGGACCGCCGCCCCGGAGCTAAGGCGTGTGCTGGACCTGGACCAGGAGGCGGGTCGTGCCGATGATGATCTCGTCGCCCGGGTTGACGGTGACGGTGGTGACCTTGTGGCCGTTGACCTTCGAGCCGTTGGCCGAGCCCAGGTCGGTGAGGGTGAGGCGGTTGCCGTCGAAGTCGAGGCGGGCGTGCTGGCGGGAGGCGCCGGTGTCGGCGAGGCGCAGGTCGGCCTGCTCGCCGCGGCCGATCACGGTGCTGCCGCGCTGGATGGCGTGGGCGTAGCCGTCGTCCATGACGAGGCGGACGCCGCTGTCGGGGCCGCGCCGGGTCCGCTGGTCGGCGCCGGTGTAGACCTGGGCGTCGACGCGGAAGAGGCCGGTCTCCAGGCCCTCGCCGCGGGAGACCTCGACGAGGATGTCGCCGTAGACGGCCCAGCCCTGCTCGCCGATGTACTCCGCCTGCGACTGGGCGAGCTCCCGGGCCAGGGCGGCGGCGTAGGCGGCGAGCCGGTCGTGGTCGGCGGGGGACAGGACGATGACGTAGCGGTTGGGGACCAGGATCCGGCCGCCGGGGATGCCGGTCTTGCCGGCGTTGGCCTCGGTCTGCATGGCGTTGAGGATCTCGACCGGGTGGACGACACCCTTGAACACCTTGGCGAACGCGCCCTCGACCATGCCCTCGAGACGCTTCTCAAACCGCTGCAGTCCGCTCACGCCGCCACCTCCGCTCCGCTCCGGCGTCGCCGCGAGCGCCACCCTGTGCTCATGGTGAGCGGGCCTGCGGCCCGCTCACGCCTCCACGGTAGCGCCCATGAACGTTTCATGGCCGTCGTGGTGCCGACAACCGCCCCTGAGCTGCGGAAAGGACAAATGGAGACGGTCCCGGGACACGGTTGTGGCTCGCGTCACCGCGGCAATGCGCACAGGATCGCCGGTCATGAAGGTCTTGCACAAGCGTGGACTGCTCGCGGTGGGCGCCGCCACCGCCCTCGCGGTCACCGGCATCGTCGTCCTGCCCGCCGTCAACGCGTCCGCGGCGAGCGGCTGCCGCGTCGCGTACTCGGTGGCGAACCAGTGGCCGGGCGGGTTCACCGGCAACGTCACGATCACCAACCTCGGCGACGCCGTGAACGGCTGGACGCTCGGCTGGACGTTCCCCGACGCGGGGCAGAAGGTCGGCCAGGGCTGGTCGGCGACGTTCAGCCAGAGCGGGTCCGCCGTCACGGCCCGCAGCCTCGACTACAACGGCAACCTCGGCACGGGCGCGTCGACCGGCATCGGCTTCAACGGCACGTGGACGGGCGCCAACCCGACCCCGGCGACGTTCACGCTCAACGGCGTGACCTGCACCGGCGGCGTGACCAACAGCCCGACCCCGAGCCGTACCCCGTCGCAGAGCCCGTCGACGAGCACGTCGCCGAGCCAGCCGCCGCAGGGCGGGACCCCCCTCGCCGCGAACGGGCAGCTGCACGTCTGCGGCGTCAACCTCTGCAACCAGAACAACAAGGCGATCCAGCTGCGCGGCATGAGCAGCCACGGCATCCAGTGGTTCGCGAACTGCATCACCAACGCCTCGGTCACCGCGCTCGCCGACGACTGGAAGGCCGACCTGCTGCGCATCGCGATGTACGTGCAGGAGGGCGGCTACGAGACCAACCCGGCCGGCTTCACCAACCAGGTCAACCAGTACGTCGACCTGGCCGAGTCCAAGGGCATGTACGCGATCATCGACTTCCACACGCTGACGCCGGGCGACCCGAACTACAACATCGACCGGGCGAAGACGTTCTTCGCGTCGGTGGCCCAGCGCAACGCGAACAAGAAGAACGTCATCTACGAGATCGCCAACGAGCCCAACAACGTGTCGTGGCAGGGCATCAAGTCCTACGCGGAGCAGGTCATCCCGGTCATCCGGGCGGCCGACCCCGACGCGGTCGTCATCGTCGGCACCCGCGGCTGGTCGTCGCTGGGCGTGTCCGACGGCACCGACGAGAACGAGATCGTGGCCAACCCGGTGAACGCGGCGAACATCATGTACACGTTCCACTTCTACGCCGCGTCGCACAAGGACAACTACCGCAACGTGGTGTCGCGGGCGGCGGGCCGGCTGCCGCTGTTCGTCACCGAGTTCGGCACCGTCACCTACACCGGCGGCGGCGCCGTCGACCAGGCCAGCAGCGCCGCCTGGCTGGACCTGCTCGACTCGAAGAAGATCAGCTACGCGAACTGGACCTACTCGGACGCGAACGAGGGCAGTGCCGCGTTCCGCCCGGGCACCTGTTCCGCGGGCAGCTGGACGAACCCGTCGTCGCTGAGCGAGTCCGGCACGTTCCTGCGCAACCGGATCCGCACCCCCGACAACTTCTAGCCCGGCAACCGCACGACCCGGCCGTCGACGAGCACTGTGTGCACGTCGGCGGCCGTCGCGCAGGACACGACCGCGCCGGCCCGGTCGCCGGTGAGGTGCCCGAGCCCGGACAGCAGGAGCAGGTCGGCGCGTCTGCCCGCCTCGACGGTGCCGACGGCGCCGCCGAGACCGACGGCCCTGGCTCCGTCGGCCGTCGCGGCCCGCAACAGGTCCGCGGCCGGTGGGACCGCCGCGGACCCGGCCCGCAGCCGCGCCGTGCGCAGCGTGTCGCGCAGCGGCTCGAACAGGTCCTGTGGCTGGTTGATGACGACGTCGGCGCCGAACGCGGGCCGGGCGCCGGCGTCCGCGAGCCGCCCGTAGGCGGACGGGCCGTGCCCCATCACCGCCTCCACCGTCGGCGTCACCACCACCGCGGTCCCGGTGTCCGCGAGGAGCTTCGCGTCGTCCGCCGGTGACCGCGTTGAGGTGGACCAGCTGCAGGTGCGGCCCGAGCAGCCCCTCGTCGTGCAGCCGGCGCACGCACGGCCCGGCGGCGTGCGCCGCGACCATGACCCCCAGGTCCCGGGCCAGGGCGATCCGCGCGGCGGCGGTGTCCCAGTCGCCGTACTCGGGTCCGAGGATCGCCAGGGCGCCCGTCACGCGGGACGTGCCCGGCGTCAGGGAGGCGGGGTCGCAGAAGCCGACCACGGCGCGGATGCCCGAGCGCTCCAGGCCGTCGAGCACCGCTTCGGTGTGCGCGGGGGAGTGCGTCGCGTTGCTGTAGTCGAAGACCGTGGTGACGCCGGCGTTCAGCGCGGCGGTCGCGCCCAGGAAGGCCGCCCGGCCCGCGTCGGCCGGGGACATGGCGTGCAGGGCGGTGCCGAGCACGTCGGTGAAGTAGCGGGACATCGGCATGTCGGCGCCGGTACCGCGCAGCGGCGCCTGCCACACGTGCCGGTGCGCGTCGACGAACCCCGCCGTCAGGGTGAGCCCGGTGGCGTCGACGACCTCCGCGCCGGGCGCCACCAGTGCCGGGCCGACGGCGGTGATGACGCCGCCGGTGCAGAGCACGTCGGTGCCCGGCAGCTCGGGACCGCTGCCGGGCACGACGTGGGCGTTGCGGACGAGAACCTGGCGTTGCACGTACACCTCCGAAGAAAGCTTTTAGAAAAGCTATCTCGAAAGTGGACCGGTGTGCAAGGTCAGGTGGCGGTGCAGGTCACCGCCGGCGCGGTGTTGGTGCCGGACCAGGCGCCGTTGAAGCCGAAGCTCGTGGACTGCCCGGCGCCGAGCTTGCCGTTGTAGCTCATGTTCGTGGCGGTCGACACGGCGCCGGCGGCGGTGATCGCCGCGTTCCAGAACGACGTGATCGTCTGCCCGTTGGCCCAGGTGAGCTTGACCGTCCAGCCGTTGGTGCCGGCGCCGCCGGCGGTGACGGTCACGTTGGCGCCGAAGCCGCCGGCCCACTCGTTGGTCTTGGCGTAGGACGCCGTGCAACCGCCGGGCGGGACGCTGGTGGAGCGCGACGGCGACGGGGACGCCGATGCCGGCGCCGACGCCGACGGGCTGGTGGACCGGGACGGCGACGGGGACGCGCTGCCGGACGGGCCGGGGCCCGTGCCGCCGGTGAAGATCACGTCGCTGCAGAAGTAGTACGACTGGTCCAGGTGGCTCGCCTGCCAGATCGTGTACACGACGTGCCGGCCGGTGCGGGTGCCCGCGTTGACCTGCGCCTGGTACTGCGGCGCCGGCGCGTACCGCCCGGTGCTGTTGACCAGCTCGAGGCTCGCCCAGGTCAGCGGCTGCGTCGCCGGGTCGAAGCCCTGCTTGGTGATGTAGATGCGCAGGTAGTCCGCACCGTGCTGGGCGGCGTCGGTGAGGGTCATCGTGAAGTTGTTCGGCTTCGTCGCGGCGACCCACGCGCCGACCGTGTCCATCGACGCGTAGCGGCCGTTCTGCGTCCGGCCGCCGCTGCACAGCTGACCGTCGGGGATCGCGGCCTGGTGGTTGCCGGCGACGCCCTCGCGGTAGAGGCCGTTCCAGTTCCACATGGTGTCCGGGTTGGCCTGCCACGCCTGGGCGCACATCGGGTCGGTCTGGGACATGTTCGGGTTCTGGAAGTCGCTGCCCCACCGGGCCCAGCAGCCGTAGTTGCGCGACGGCGGGTCGGTGACCGAGCCGTGCGCGGCGGCGGGACTCTGGGCGGCGACGACCGCGACGACCGCGGCGGCGAGGGCCACCGCGGCGCCGGCGGCGACTGTTCTGAAGCGGGCTGAAAGTTGCACAGGGAACTCCGTCACGTCGATGCGAAATGCGTGCATGGCGACGCCTGCGATGCAGCTCAGAGGCTGTCCGCGGCGCTGTGCGGCTCCCGTGGACATTCTACCTACTGCATGGATCACGGTGAATGCGCGACGGAAATGTGTTACGGGCCGGGCGGCGCGGCGGTCTGTTGACGCGCATGAGACGAATCCGCTCCCGAGGGGGATGTAGTGCACCTGCGCCACCTGTCCGCGACCGGCGCCGCCGCCGTCGTGCTGTTCGCCGTCTCGGCCTGCGACCCACGGCCGCAGACCGCATCAGTCCCGCCGTCCCCGCCCGCGGCGGCCACCGGTGCGCCGGCGGCCACGGCCGTGGGCCCGTCCGGCGCCGCCGGGGCCGGGCCGGCGGCGCCCTCGGCGGCGCCCTCGGCGTCCGCGGCCGCTCAGGTGCCGCCGTTCCTCGCGGCGGTGCCCGCGGTGCCGAGGGTCGCCGACGCCGTTTCGGTGGGTGCGGTACGGCAGCACCGGCGCGTGGCCGGCCGGGACAACGGCCAGAGCACCCGCTACGGCGACCGGTCCGTCTGGATCTTCGACGACACCACGTTCAAGGACCCGTGGGGGTTCATCTCCAACAGCGGCGCCGCCACCGCCGACCTCGACGCCTCCGACGGCATCGACCTCACGTCGAGCGGCCCCGCCACCGTCGACGCGTCGAGGACCCCGGCCGAGCTGATCCCGCGCTCGGCCGCAGAGAAGGCGTACGAGCAGGCGAACATGGTGCTGTTCGGGTTCTGGCCCGGGCCGGTCGTCGCCGACCCCGCCCGCGGCCGGGTCCTCGTCTTCTACGGCAAGCTGTGCCGGGGCGGCCCCGAGGGCAGCGTCTGCACCGGGCCGCTGGGCAAGGGGCTCGGCACCGGCGTCGCCGCCGTCGACATGACGTCCGGCGCCGTCACCCGCCTCACCGCGGTCAACGCGCCCGCCGTCACCAGCGTCGAGGGCACCGACCCGACGATGTTCTTCCCCGACGGGCTCGGCTGGAGCAGCGCCGCGCTCGTCGTCGGGGACGTCCTCTACGCGTACGGCGCGTGCACGTACCACGGCTGCAAACTCGGCAAGGTCGGCCTCGCGGACGTGACCGACCGTCGCAGGTGGACGTTCTGGACCGGGTCCGGCTGGGGCACCGATCCCGCCGCGGGCGCCGTCACGATCGCGCCGGGCGCGGCCGGGCAGACCGTGTTCTACGCCCCCGCGCTCAAGGCGTGGCTCAACGTGTTCATGCCCTTCGGCAGCAACGACGTGATGTTCCAGGTCGGCGGCGCGCCGTTCGGGCCGTGGTCGAAACCGGTGCGGGCGATGACGACCCAGGGCGGCAAGGCCGCCAACTACGCGTTGTTCGGGCACCCGGAGTACGCGCGGCGCGACGGGCTCGTGCAGTACCTCTCGTACTTCCACCCCGACAGCGGCGAACAACGCCTGGTGCGCCTCACCTTCGGAACGTGACCCGCGCGATGCGCTGCTCCCCGCTCGCCGGGTTGAAGTAGGTCAGGTACTGCACGAGACCGTCCTGGCGGGCGTACTCCGGATGCGCGAACAACGCGTAGTTCGCCGCGTCGCCGCCCGCCGGGACGGTCGCCGCCCGCACCGGTTTCGACCACGGCCCGTGCGGCGCGCCGCCCACCTGGAACATGATGTCGTTGCTGCCGAACGGCATGTACGTGTTGACCCACGCCTTGAGCGCCGGGGCGTAGAACACGGTCTGCCCGGCGGCGCCGGCGGCGACGGTGACCGCGCCCTTCGCGGGGTCGGCGGTCCAGTCCTTCCCGGTCCAGAACGTCCACCTGCGACGGTCGGTCAGGTCCGCGAGGCGCACCTTGCCGAGTTTGCAGCCCTGGTACGTGCACGAGCCGTAGACGTAGAGCACCTCGCCGACGGTGAGGGCGGCGGCGCTGAACCCGGCACCGTCCGGGAAGAACATCGTCCGGTCCGTGCCTTCGAGGCCGGTCACGGCCGGGCCGTTGGTGGCGGTGAGGCGGGTGACCGCGCCGGAGGTCATGTCGATCGCCGCGATGCCGGTGCCCAGGCCCTTGCCGATCGGGCCGGTGCAGGGGTCGGCGGCGCGGCACAGCTTGCCGTAGAGGACGAGGACCCGGCCGCGGGCGGGGTCCGCGACGACCGGCCCGGGCCAGAACGCGAACCTCGCCGGGTTCCGCGCCTCGTAGTCGCGTTCGGCCTGGTTGCGGGTGATCAGCTCGACCGGGGGCTGCGAGGCGTCGACGGTGACCGGGCCGCTCGACGTGAGGTCGATGCCGTCGGAGGCGTCGAGGTCCCTCGTGGCGGCGCCGCTGTTGGAGATGAAGCCGAACGGGTCCTTGAGCGTGGTGTCGTCGAAGATCCAGATCGAGCGGTCGCCGTAGCGGGTGCTCTGGCCGTTGTCCCGGCCCGCCACGCGCTGCTGCTGCCGTACCGCACCCGTCACCGTCACCTCGGCCACGCCGGGCACCGCCGGTACCGACGCGAAGAACGGCGGCCCGGAAGCCGGCGGCGGCACCGCGGAGCCGGACGGGGACGGCGGCGGCAGCGACGGCGCCGGGACCTGGGCCGTCGCCGGGGGAGCCGCCGCCGGAGGACCCTGCGGCGCCGGAGCGGGCCACTGCCACACGGCCACGCCGATCGCGAGCGCCAGGGCCGTCACCCCGCCCGCGACCGCGGCCAGCACCGTGGACCCCGCCGTCCTGGACGGCGGCGGGACGAGCAGCGGCAGGCCGGCGAGGAGCCCCTCCGCCGCGGCGAGCCGGCGCGACCGCTCCGTGCACTGTGGACAGTCGCGGACGTGCCGGGCGATCCGCTTGCGCCACAACGGATCCGGCTCGCCGTCCCAGCCCTTCGTCTGGTCCCGCAGCACTGCACAGCCCGGCGCGGCGTCCAGGGCGCGGACCACCGACCGGGCCACGTCCAGCTGCTCCCGCATCCGCTGCACCCGCACCCCGGCGTGCGCGACCGGCTGGTCGAGCGCCGCGGCCACCTCGGCGCGGGTCAGATGACCGCTCGCCTCCAGCCACCACAGCGACAGCACCGTGCGGTGCGACGCGTCCAGCCACCGGGCCGCCTCCGCGATCTCCCGCTGCTCGCCGTCCAGGACCTGCCGCAGCACGGCGAGCCCCACGAAGTCCGCCGACGGGTCCTCCCGCTCGGCGTCCCGCGGGTCGTCGCCGCGGGTCAGCCGCGCCCGGCGGGCCTCGGCGCGGGCGTCGGCGAGCTGCCGCAGCGCGATCGTCACCACCCACGACCGGAAGCGCTCCGCCTGCCGGACCCCGCCGACGCCCGTCACGACCCGCACCATCGCGTCCTGGACGATGTCGTCGACGTCGAGGTCCCGGTCGGCGCCCCGGCCGACGACGGAGTAGACCAGCGGCAGGTACCGCGTGGCGAGCGCCTCCACGGCGGCCCGGTCACCGTCGCGGGCCGCCGCCACGAGGACCTCGTCGGACTGTGCCACGCTCGCTCCCGCCTGTTCGCCCATCTTCCAGCAGACGCCGTCCGGTCCCGTGTCATAACACTTTTCCGGGCTTGACGGGGCGGGGTGGCGGGTCTTACGGTCCAGATCACAACCGCATATCGCGCTGCACGACCCGCGACGGGAGAGCCCTCGGTCAGTCCGAGGCGCCGAAGGAGCAACGTTCTCCCCAGAATCTCTCAGGCATCGGTACCGCCGCGGTCAGGCGACTCTGGAAAGTCAGGACGACAGCTGTCCTGCACCCACGGTGCAAACCGCCCGTCCCGGGCGGCGAAGCTCTCAGGTTCCGATGACAGAGCGGGGAGGTCACCCAGCAGGGGTGCCGTCCGCGACGGCATCCGGACCCAGGGAGCCTCTCGTGACACCGCTGTTCGACGTGCACCGCGATCTGGGCGCCACGTTCACCGACTTCGCCGGCCGGCGCATGCCGCTGCGCTACCAGAGCTCGGGCGAGCTCGCCGAGCACCACGCGGTCCGCCGCACCGCAGGCCTGTTCGACCTGTCGCACATGGGGCAGCTCGAGGTCACCGGCGCGGAGGCGGGCAGCTTCCTCGACCACGCCCTGGTCGGGCGGCTGTCGGCGGTGGAGGTGGGGCGCGCGCGATACACGATGCTCTGCCACGACACCGGCGGCGTCCTCGACGACCTGGTCGTCCACCGCCTGGCGGAGCGCCGCTACCTGATCGTCGCGAACGCCGCGAACACCGCCGTGGTCCTCGCCATGCTGCGCGAGCACGCCGACGGCTTCCACGCCACGGTCCGCGACATGTCGGCCGACCGGGCGCTCATCGCCGTCCAGGGCCCGTCGGCGGCGTCGATGGTCGGCCCGGGCCCGCTGCGGTACTACGCCGTCAAACCCTTCGAGGTCGCCGGGCGGGACGTGCTGCTGGCCCGGATGGGGTACACGGGCGAGGACGGCTTCGAGATCTCCTGCCGCGCCGGGGACGCCACCTTCGTGTGGCTGGCGCTGCTCGGGCGCGGGCCCGTGCCGGCGGGGCTGGCCTGCCGCGACACGCTGCGCCTCGAGGCCGGGATGCCCCTGTACGGGCACGAGCTGTCCGTCCGGCGCACCCCGGCGGCGGCCGGGCTGGGACGGGTCGTCGACCTCACGAAACGGGACTTCGTCGGCGCCGCCGCGCTGCGCCGCCTGCACGCGACGGGCCACGCGCCGGGCTGCGGCCGCGGCCCGGATCTTTCGGATGACGCCGGCTGCGTCCCGGATGACGGCGCCGGCTGCGTTCCGGGCTGCGGTCAGGTGCTGGTGGGGCTCGTCACCGGCACCCGCCGGGCGCCGCGCGCCGGC
Source organism: Dactylosporangium sp. NPDC051087 (assembly GCF_055586325.1). Classification (NCBI taxonomy): domain Bacteria; kingdom Bacillati; phylum Actinomycetota; class Actinomycetes; order Micromonosporales; family Micromonosporaceae; genus Dactylosporangium; species Dactylosporangium sp. NPDC051087. Next base: position 68,865 of record NZ_JBVJIJ010000026.1, read on the forward strand.
TACGCGGTGCTCGACCCCGCGACCGGCGCCCCGGCCGGGACCGTCACCAGCGGCGCGCTGTCACCGACGCTCGGCCATCCCGTCGCGATGGCCTACGTGCCCGCCGGCCTGTCCGCGCCCGGGACCCCGCTCACCGTCGACGTCCGCGGCGAGCACGTCCCCGCCACGGTCGTGCCGCTGCCCTTCCACTCCTCGCAGAAATGAGCGCCATGTCCGCGATCCCGCCGCACCTGCGCTACACCCGCGACCACGAATGGCTGCACGACGGCCGGGTGGGCATCACGGCGTACGCCGCCGCCGCGCTCGGCGACATCGTCTACGTGCAGCTGCCGGAGGTCGGGGCGACCGTCACCGCCGGCACGCCCTGCGGCGAGATCGAGTCGACCAAGTCCGTCAGCGACCTCGTCGCCCCCGCCGGCGGTGTCGTCGTCTCGGTCAACCCCGCGCTGGCCGGCGAACCGGGGCTGGTCAACGACGACCCGTACGGGCGTGGCTGGCTCTTCGAGCTCGACCTCACCGGCGCGCCCGACCTCCTCGACGCCGCCGCCTACGCCGACCTGGTCGGGTGAGCGGGGTGGCCGCGGCGACGCTGAGCGTGTTCGACCTGTACTCCGTCGGCATCGGCCCCTCGTCGTCGCACACCGTCGGCCCGATGCGCGCCGCCCGCCGCTTCGCGACAGCGCTCACCGGCCCGGTCGGCCGGGTGCGGGCGGAGCTGTTCGGCTCGCTCGGCGCCACCGGCCACGGCCACGGCTCGGCCAAGGCCGTCGTCCTCGGCCTACTCGGCGAGGACCCGGCGACGGTGGACACCGACGGCGCCGACGAGCTGGTCGCCGCCGTCCGGGCCACCGGCCGGCTCCGCCTCCCCGGCGGGACGCTCGTGCCGTTCTCCGCCGACGACGACGTGGTCCTGCACCGGCGCAAATCCCTGCCCGAACACCCCAACGGCATGCGCTTCCACGCCTTCTCACCCGACGGCGGCACGCTGCTGGAGAAGACCTACTTCTCCGTCGGCGGCGGGTTCGTCGTCGGCGACACCGGCATCGTCGCCGACACCACGGTCCTGCCGCACCCCTTCACCACCGGCGGTGAGCTGCTCGCCCTGTGCCGCGACCTCTCGATGCCGGTGAGCTCGCTCATGTACGCCAACGAACGCGCCTGGCGTCCCGACACCGAGACCCGCGCCGGCCTGCTGCACCTGTGGTCCGTCATGCAGGAATGCGTCGAGCGCGGCTGCACCCGCCCCCCGGACGGAGTCCTGCCCGGCGGGCTGCGGGTGCCGCGCCGGGCCCCGGCACTGTTCCGCGACCTCGAGAACTCCGCGGGCCACGACCCGCTGCGCGTGCTCGACTGGGTGAACCTCTACGCGCTCGCCGTCAACGAGGAGAACGCCTCCGGCGGCCGCATCGTCACCGCCCCCACCAACGGCGCCGCCGGCATCATCCCCGCCGTCCTGCACTACTACACCCGCTTCGTCCCCGGCGCCACCGACGACGGCGTCGCCCGCTTCCTGCTCACCGCCGCCGCCATCGGCATCCTCATCAAGGGCAACGCCTCCATCTCCGGCGCCGAAGTGGGCTGCCAGGGCGAGGTGGGCTCGGCGTGCGCGATGGCCGCCGCGGGGCTGTGCGAGGTCCTCGGCGGCACCCCCGCCCAGGTCGAGAACGCGGCGGAGATCGGCCTGGAGCACAACCTCGGCCTCACCTGCGACCCGGTCGGCGGCCTCGTCCAGATCCCCTGCATCGAACGCAACGCCATCGCCAGCGTCAAGGCGATCAACGCGGCCAGGCTCGCCCTGAACGGCGACGGCAGCCACAAGGTGACCCTCGACAAGGCCATCCGCACCATGCGAGACACGGGCCGGGACATGTCGGTGAAGTACAAGGAAACCGCCCGCGGCGGCCTGGCCGTCACCGTCATCGAATGCTGACCCGCTGTGCTGTGCTGGCGCCGGCGGCGGGCCGCCGGGGTGGGGGATTCTCACCCCACACCCCCGATGCGCCGCGAGCGGCGCACAGCCGCGCGTGCCGCGCTGGCCGGGATCGCGCCTGCGCGCAGCATCCCGGTGGCCGGCCGCCGTCCCCATGTGTCGCGGGTCGTCCGGGAGCGTGCGTTTTCCGTGATCCGGAAGACTTGGTGTCGCCAGGGCAGCAAGATCTCTTCCGGATCATGAGGGGAGGCCGCGTGGAGGCGCTGTCTCGTGATCCCGGGGCGTGCCCCGCCGATTGCGGGTTGGCGTGATCGGGAAGAGTTCGTGCGCCCGTGACCGCGCGAAGTCTTCAGGATCATGAGGAACGGGTGGTGGGAGACTGGGGGCGTGGAGCGGGTTGTTGCCGCGGAGGAGTTGCGGGCGGCGGTGGAGCGGCTGCGGCCGCGGGACACCGACCACTGGACCCTGGAGGTCGCGGGACCCGGCGCCGACGTCGCGGACACCGACGCGGCGGCGTGGGAGGTCGTGCGGGGGTTGTCGCTCGACCGGCTGACCCTCGCCGGCGTCGCGGCCGGCCCCCGGCTGCTGGGGCTGGTGCGGGCGGCGTTCGGGCACGATCCCGCGACCCAGGAGCTCCTGAGCTACCTGCGAGGACCGTTCCCGCCGGAGGGGGACGTGCCGCCGGTGCCGCCGCGGATGCTCGGCGTGGTGCGGGGGCTGGCGCTCGGCGGGCCCGGCGACACAGTCGCGCACGGGTTGTTTCCCTGCACGGTCACGAAGCTCGCCCGGCTCGCCCTGGCGCGGCAGGGCGGGTACCCGGCGGACGACGTGGTGCGAGCGGCGCGGGCGGCGTTCCAGGGGCGGTACCACGCGCACGACGCACTCGCGTGTGCGCTGGTGCATCCCGGGGTGGACGCCGGGGAGATCGTCTGGGAGCACGGGCGGCGCGGGCGGGGGTGGCGGTCGCGGCGCAAGACGGGCAGGGTGCTGCGGTGGGGGCGGCGGCACGGGTACGTCGAGGTGCCGCTGCTGTGCGGGTGCCGGCACGAGCGGCTCGCCGAGCCCCGCGCGACGTGGGAGGCGGTGCGGCTCGCGGAGAACTGGAACAGGATCCTGCCGTTGCTCGACCCGGTCGCCAGCGACCCGGCGCGGTGGCTGGGCGTGTACCGGTGCTCGCGGTGCGAACGCCTGTGGGCGCGGGACGCCGTGTCGTCCGGCCAGGCGGATCTCGTGTACGGCTACCCGATCGTCACCGCCGACCCCGCCGCCTGGCTGGCCGCCGCCACGAACCGCCGCCTGCGCTGAAAAGGGCGAAACTTTCAGGCGGGGCGGCGGGCGATGGCGATCACGGACTGGCCGAAGGGCGGGGTGACGAAGCGTTCCGCGAGGCGGGTCATCGGGGCGACCGTCGAGTCGTAGAACTTGACCATCAGGCCGGGGCCCGGCTTCTGGCGCAGCAGGCACGTCGACACGTAGTAGCCGATCAGGCCGAGCGAGTTGGCGTAGTGCAGCCGCTCGATCTCCAGGTCCGCCGCGAGCAGGACCTCCCGCATGGTCTTCTTCGTGTACCGCCGCACGTGGCCGGTCGCGATGTCGGCCGGGCCCATCGCGAACGGGAACGCCGGGACCACGATGATCACGTAGCCGCCGGGGCGGACCAGGGAACGCATGGTCTGCAGGGCGCCGAGGTGGTCCTCGATGTGCTCCAGGACGTTGTAGGACACGGCGGCGCTGTGCTCGGCGGTGATCTCGCTCGGCAGCATGAGCTCGCGGATCGAGACCTCGCGGTTGGCCGAGAAGCGCTCCTTGAGCGCGAGCAGCCGGTCCGGGTCGGCCTCCGTGACCGTCATTCTCGGTGCGTGCTCCAGCCACTCCGCCGCGTAGTCGCCCAGACCGGCGCTGACCTCGATCGGGTCGTCGCCGAGATAGGGCGTCGCGAACGCGACGAACCACTTGCGGTGGTTCTTCGCCATCGCGAGGCCTTCGAGGACCTCGGACTGGATGAGCTGGTCACCGAGGATCTCCGCACTGCGATCCCGATCGCCTCCAAGCGGCACGGCGTACTCCTCGGTAGCTCGTCGATCCAACGATCTGATCATGTTATCCGGAATTGGCGTAGTTTATCGGCGTCGATGCAATGAGGCCAGTGGCTGGGCAAGGCGTGCGCCGAAGGCAGGCGTCCAGCTATGGTCTCACCCGTGAAAACCGGCGGAAAGAACGCACTTGTCGCCCTGAGCTACGTGGTCTTCTCCGTCGTGCTGTTCCACCACCTGTGGGCGGCACCGCAGACCCGGATGCTGGCCGACAACAATCAGGACCAGGTCTTCTTCGAATGGGTGCTCACGCACGCCGCGCGGCTGTTCACCCATGGTGACTCCCCGTTCTTCACCGACCAGCTCAACGCGCCCCTGGGCGTGAACCTGATGGCCAACACGTCCATCCTCGGGCTCGCCCTGCCGCTCGCCCCGATCACGCTGCTGTTCGGCGCGCCGGTCACGTTCGCGCTCATCAGCACCATCGCACCCGCCGGCACCGCGATCGCGTGGTTCTTCATGCTGCTGCGCTGCGAGGTGGTGCGGTCCCGGTCGGCAGCCTACCTGGGCGCGCTGTTCTGCGGCTTCGCCCCCGCGATGGTGTCGCAGACGACCGCGCACCCCAACATCGCCGGCCAGTTCATGATCCCGCTGATCCTGTGGGCCGTGTTCCGGATGCGGCAACCCGGCGACACGGTCCGCAAGGGGCTGATCCTGGCCGCGCTGGTGGTCTACCAGTGCTTCATCAACGAGGAGGTCCTCTTCCTCGCGGCGTTCGCGCTGCTGGTGTTCCTGCTGGTGTACCTGCGGCCGAGGGACATGCTGCCGGCGGCCCGGGCGGCGCTGCCGGCCCTGGGGGTCACCGCCCTGGTCGCGGGCGTCGTCATGGCGTACCCGCTCTACCACCAGTTCGCCGGGCCGCAGGCGTACCACGGGCTGCCCGACTTCGTGCACGGCTTCAGCGCCGACTGGGCGTCGTTCTACAACTTCAGCCGCCGCTCGATCCTCGGCGACGTGACCCGCATCGAGAAGCTCGGCGGGCCGACGGAGGAGAACACGTTCTTCGGCTGGCCGCTGCTGCTGCTCCTGCCGGCCGCCGCGGCCGCGCTGTGGCGGCACCGCGGCGCGCGGGCCCTGTTCGTCACCGCCGTCGTGTTCGGGCTGCTGTCGCTCGGCCCGGTCGTGCGCTACCAGGGCGAGGAGACCACCTGGCACGGCCCGTGGCGCTTCCTGGTCGACCTGCCGCTGTTCGACTCGGTGGTGCCGACCCGGGTCGCGCTCGTCGTGACCCCCCTCGTCGGGGTGCTCCTGGCGATCCTGATCGACCGGTTCGTGGTGCCGTCGCCGTTCCCGGCCACCGGGCCGGCCACGGAGTCCGCCGCGTTCGCCGCGGAGGCCCCGGCCACCGACATGCACGCCGCGGAGCCACCCGCGGACGCCGCCAAGGGCGACACCGAGGCCGCGGGGGACGCCGCGGGAGACGGGGCCGGTGCGGTGGCAGGCCGCGTCAGGCAGGACGAGGACGACGAGGAGCCGCTGCCCTACGCGGGCCGCTGGCTGTGGGCGGCCGCCCTCGCGATGGCGCTGCTGCCGCTCGTACCGACGCCGCAGCCGACGAACGAGCGGCCGCCGGCGCCGGTGTTCTTCAGCAGCGGCATGTGGCGGGAGCACGTGCCGGAGCAGGCCACGGTCGTGGTCATCCCCGGCGGCTGGTGGGAGGGCCTGGACGCGATGCGCTGGAACATCGACTCCCGCATCGACTTCAAGATCGCCGGTGGCTACTTCCTCGCCCCCGACCCGAACGACCCCGAGAACAGGGCCATGTTCGGCCCGGTGTACCCGCCGACGTGGAGCCTGCTCGGGCAGGTCGGCCAGGACGGGGTCGTGCCGGTCCTCGCGCCCGAGCAGATCCAGCAGGCCCGCGCCGACCTGGCGTACTGGAAGGCGTCGCGGGTCATCCTCGCCGACGGCCACGGCAACAGCGACGCGATCCGCCAGACCGCCGACCAGCTGTTCGGCCCCGGCGAGCACCTCGCCGACGTGTGGGTCTGGAAAGTCTGATCAGCCGGCGTCGAGGGCCTCGGTGACGATGAGGTCCTCGACGCCGTACAGGAAGGTGGCCATGTCGGCGCGGGGCAGCAGCGCGCTGTCGGCGGTCATCGCGAGCTCGAGCGCGCCGGGCGCGTCCTGCGCGTCGAGGGCGAACGACACGCCCCGGCGCGGCTCGTGCTCCACCGGCCAGGTCAGCGTCGTGCGGGTCAGCGCCTCCCGCAGCGGCACCGGGGCCGGCGGCGCGAACCCGAGGGCCGGCATCAGGCCGCGCTGGTCGTTGACGAAGCACGAGTGGTCGCAGGGCCCGTCGAAGGCGGCGATGTCCCGGTCGAGGGCGAGCTTGTCGTAGTACGAGTGCCGCTGCGCGGACAGGGCGGCCCCGAAGGTCCGGCGCACCAGCTCCGCGAAGGCGACCCGGGTGGTGCCGGTGAGGTGGAAGAGCCCCTCCTGCGCGATCGTGGTGACCCCGCCGGCCATCCCGGGCAGGAACCGGTTGTTGACGACGACCTGGAAGACGGCCTCGCCGACCCCGGTGATCCGGGCCGCGGACACGGCCGCCGCCGCGAGGACGACCGAGGCGGGCGTGACGGACAACGACGCCGCGACCCGGTCCAGGGCCAGGCCCAGCGCGGGGGAGTTGAGGACCGCGTTCGGGAACGCGGCCGCGGGTGGCGTGCCGGCCCGCGCCGGGAACATGCTCGCCGGGCCGCTGCCGAGCTTCGCCAGCCAGGAGCGGCGGGCCGCGGCGTCGCGGCGGCGCCCCCGGTCCGACGTCTGGAACGCGGCCTCCTCCAGTGGCTGCAGCAGCTCCCGCGGCGGCAGCGGCCCGCGCAGCAGCGCCGCGAAGTCCGCCAGGAGGTTGCGCAGCCCCCAGCCGTCGGACGCGGTGTGGGACAGGAAGAACACGACGTAGCGGATCCCGCCGCCGGCCTCGACGACACCGACCCGCAGCGGCCACTCCCGCTCGGCGTCGAACGGGACCTCGAGGAGCTCGTCGCGCAGCGCGTACGCGGTCTCCGCGACGGTGTCCGGGGTCGCCTCGCGGGTCGTGACCGGGATGCCGCCGGCGGCGTACACGACCTGGTCGAGGCGGCCGTCGCCGGCGGGCCGCAGCCGGGTCCGCAGCGACTCGTGCAGCAGCACCAGGTCCCGGACCGCGGCCTCGACCCGCTCCGCCGGCACCGGCGAGGGCAACGGCATGCCGCCGCTCACGTTGTACCGCGCGGCGTCGCTGCCGAGGTTGCGCACCACGTCCCAGATCGCCTGCTGCCCCCACGTCGCCGGCCCGGACCCGGCCCGGCCGCCGCTGAACGTGTACTCCGCCTGCACCTGCGCGACACTCATGCCCGCCCCCTCGTGAGCCCCACCGTGAACCCGCCCTGTCCCCGAGTCTTGTGCACCGCCGCGGCGATGTCGACGGCGCCCGGAAGCTGTATATGCAGCGGCCCGTACGGTGGGGGCCGCTCACAGGCAGTACGTGCGGACCTTGACGACCGTGAGGCCGTGCGGGCCGGCGAGGGTCTTCGCGTCCTGCTCCGAACCGAAGTAGACGACCGAGTAGTCGTCGCCCGGCGGTGCGCCCACGGCAGCGGCGGCGCCGACGTCGCACGCGAGCGGCACGACCCTGGCCAGGTAACCGTCGACCGCCAGGTCGCCGGCCTTCTCGTCGCGCGCCGGGCGCTGCCCCGCGAACGCGTCCACGCCGACGACCACGGCCCACGCCTCGCCCCCGGCGACGGGTGTCACCGGCCGGGCGTACCGGGGCCGGCAGGCGGGCCAGAAGACACACATGCGGGAGATCATCGTGGCCGCCCGGCTGTCCTGGCCGGACGCGGTGACGATGCCGTCGAACACGGCGATCGCGCTGCCGAACCGCACCACCAGCAGGCGGAACGGCTGGCCGGCGTGCTCCCCGGCGCCGTCCTTCGGCCAGGCGACCGTGATCGACGCCGCCTCGTGGCCGAGCTCGGGGCTGCCAGCCGGCTGCAGGACCTTCTCGTCCGGGAAGCCGGTGCACTGCCGAAGCTTCGGCCGCAGGTCCCGCATCACCGCCGTCGCCTCGGCCTCGTCCCGGTACACGTACAGGGCCTCGCCGAGCCGGACCCGCTGCTCCCGCTCCCCGACGTCCTGGCTCATCGCCCGCCGGGAGACCGGCCGCCCGAAACACTCCACGGCGTAGTCGTGGTCGGCACCGCCCTCCGCGGCCAGCGACTCGGGGAACAGCAGGCCCGGCGGGAGACGCTCGGGGCGGCTCCCGGTCGGGGTCGGCGGCGCCGGTACCGACGGCGACACCGCGACCGGGGACGGCGACGTGCCGGTGCGCCCGGCGACCGCGAAGCCGCCCGCGAGCACCGCGAGGACCGCGAACCCGGCCAGCGCCACGTGGCCCGCGCGCCGGCGCCGCCCGCGCGCCTCGATGAGCTCGGGCGGCGGGACGACCGCGGTGTCCATGACCCGCCCCCGCAGGTTCTCGAACGCCCGCTCGACGACGTCGGTCATGACTGCCTCACATCCAGCGGGTCGGTGACGGTCAGCATCGGCGCGAGCGCCTGCCGGCCGCGGGCCAGGCGCGCCTTCACGGTGTTCTCCGGCGCGCCCTCCATCCGGGCGATCTCCGCGACCGCGAACCCGCCGAGGTGGAACAGCACGAGCGCCCGCCGCTGCGGCTCCGGCAGCCGCCGCAGCGCGGCCACGAGGTCCAGGGTCTGCGGGTCGGGCCCGGGGACCGGCGGTGGCGGGCCGTGCCGTGTCCAGCCGGCGATCGCCGTGCGGGCCCGCCGCCACCGGCTGATGACGAGGTTGTGCCCGACGCGCCCGATCCACGCCCGCGGGTCGTCGTAGGCGCTGATCCGCCGCCAGCGCGCCCACGCCCGCACGTACACCTCCTGCGCCACGTCCTGCGCCTCACCGAGGTCGCCCGTGTACGCGACGAGCTGCGCGACCAGCCCCCGGTAGGTGTCCCGGTAGAACTCCGCGAACGTGTCGGCGTCTGCCATGCCCAGGAACACGCCGCCGCCCGGTCACCGGTTGCATACGGAAATGCATTCGTTCCAGTGATTTTCCGCGTGCGACCGTGCGGGACGTGACAGTGGAATTCGTCCGGCATCTCCAGCTCCACGACACCCCGCTGCGGGTGCCGCGGACCGGCGCCGTGCTGTTCGACGACGAGGCCGTGCACGTCGAGGCGTACACGGCCGGGCCGCAACGGTACGCGCTGACCGCGCTCACCCCCGGCGTCCTCGCCGCGCAGCGGGCCCGGATGCTGCTGCGGCTGCTGCTCGCCTCTCGCGCCGGGCTCGGCGACGCGGAACGCGACACCCTCGCCCGGGTCACCCGCGTCCTCGCGCTCGGCCTCGCGCCCGCCGACGTGCTCACGGTGCTGCTCGCCGTCCGGCGGCGCCGCGCCAACCACCGGCACGTCACCCGCACCGCGCTGACCGTGCTCCTGGAGCACCCGCACGCCGCCGAGATCGCCGCCGCCCGGCGCTCGGTCGTCCAGGACTGCTTCGAGCACGCCCTCGGCCGTGGTGTCGCCCGCGCCTGCCTCGACGCCCTGCGCCGGGGTGCCGGGCCGCGGCACCGCCTGGTGCGCTCGTCCGCCGTCTCGCGGATTCCGGTGATGTACCGGCACCGCGACGGCACCGGGCTGCTCCCGCTCCCGGGGGCGCGCGGCGACCTCGACCTGACCGGCCCGCGGCCGGACACCGTCACCGCCACCAACCGCGGCGACCTCGCGGCGACACTCGTGCACCTGCTGCGCGGCGGGCCCAGCGGCGAGCTGCTGCCGGCGGTCGCGCGGTACACCGACGAGGCCGTCGCCGGGCTGCCCCGCTACGAGGGCACCGTCGCGCTGGTCCTGGACGACTCCGCGTCGATGCGCGGCTACGGCGACCGGGAATGGGCGGTCGCGTCGCAGGTCGCCGCGTTCCGGCGGGTCCTGGACCGGGTGTGCGCGCGGCTGGTCGTCGTCCGCGTCGGCGGGAGCAACGGCCGTCCCGGCGGGGCCACCGACCTCGCCACCGGCGTCCTGGACGCGCTGTCGGGTCCGGTCGCGCCGGACGTCGTGGCGGTCGCCACCGACGGCTACGAGAACGTCCACCCGGGCGACCTGGCGTGGGTCACCGACGCCCTGCCCGGCGCCGGGGTGAGCACCCCGGTCGTCCTGTGCCAGGCCACGTTCGGCCACGCCGACGACCTGTCCCTGCGCCGCCCGGCGCCGCGGCTGCCGCGGCGCACGTTCTGGCACACGGACGACCTGGCGCCGCTCACGCTGTGGCTGCTGTCGCATGTGGACAGTGCCGCCGCCGAGCGGTGGACCGTGGCCGAGCTGCACCGCCGGCTCGCCGCGCTGGAGCGCTCCGCGCCGGAAGACTCCGCGCCGGAACGCTCCGCGCCGGCGGGCTCCGCTCTTGAAGGCTCCGCTCTGGAAGGAGGATCGTGATGAACCTGCCGGTTCCGGCCGGGGTCGACGCCACCGGCTACACGCTCGGACCGCCGCAGCGGGCCGGTGCGCTGACCATGGTGCCGGTCTTCGGGCCGTCGTACCCGGGCATCGCGCCGCCGCGCAGCGGGCTGAAGCTCAGCCGGGTCGTGACCTACGGCCAGGTCGAGCTGACCAACCCCGCCGCGTCCGGGGTGGCGATCGTGCCGCTGCACGTCGGGTACATCCAGGACTCGGCGCAGAACCACGCGCTGTGCCGGTCGGCGTTCATCGCGGCCGGGCAGACGCTGCGCTTCGACGACGCGTGCTGCGTCCAGGAGAGCCAGGGCGGCTACCTGGCGGAGCGGGACCAGTGGTTCTTCGTCCTGCCGGTCGAGCTGCGCCCGGCCGCGCTGCGGCTGCGTGGCACCAACCAGTACAGCAAGCTGTGGGGCGACATCGCACGCTTCAACGACGCGCACGGGCTGCCCGCGCGGGGTCACCTGGAGCAGGTGCTGACCCGGAAGCGGGCGGTGCTCACCCAGTACCAGAGCCGCCTGGAGCTGCTCGACGGGCAGGTCGGCGCGCTGTTCTTCATCGGCGGCGAGCTCGCCGGGGTGGAGATCGCGCCGGACCCGGTGTACTTCGCCGAGGTGTGGATGGCGCTGGTCTGCTTCGCCTACGGCCCGGCCGCCTGGACCCGCTCACTGTCCACTTCGGACGCCGCCGCGGAGCCGTGCGCCGCCGGGTCGCTCGGCGACGTGCGGGCCGGGCTGCGCCGCCGCCGGCAGTCGGTCGCCGACGAGGTGAGCGCCTGGCTGGAGCGCGCCGCCTGGCGGCCCGACTCGCTGGTCGAGGAGGACCGGTACCTCGGCCTGCGACTGTCCACTGTGGCCGGTTCGGCCGTCGGCGGGCAGGTGGTCACGGACGGGTCGCGGCTGGTGTACGCGTCGCTGTTCGCCGCGGCGGCCTGAAAACCGATTGCCGCGCCGGACCCGGATCCGGTTGAATCACAGGTGTTGCGGGACTGCGTCAGGCCCGGCCGACAGGCCCCCCGATTCCAGATCGGGGCACAGTCGCCTTAGGAGCGGCCTTTTATGTCGGCAGGGCGCTGGCCACACGCACCGCATCGCCCGAAAGGGCGCCACCCGGCGGGGTGGCGCCCTTTCGGCTTCCTCAGCGATCCCACATCGTGCGGCTCGGCTCGCCCCAGTCGTAGCCGATGACGACCCAGCGCTCCGGGTCGTGGGCATAGGCGATCTTGAAGCTCGGGTCGGACCGGACGATCCCGCGCATCGACGCGAACAGGCCCGACAGGTAGCGCTCGTGACCCGGCAGCCGGTCCGCGGTGAACCGGAAGCCCAGGATCCCGCCGCCGTCGTCGGTGACGGCCTCGAGGCCGGCCGCCCGCAGCGCCCCCGGCAGGTCGGGTGCGTCCCGGACGTCCCGGAGGAAGGCCGCGCCCGGCCGGTCGGCGTGGCGGTGGGCGTACCGTCGCAGCGCCTCGCGCACGAAGGGCACATCACCCGCGCCGACCACGGCGTCGCTGCCCACGTGCGACTCCGCGGCGACCACCTCGTGCGCGGCCTCGCCGCCCGGCGCCGCCGCGACCCGCAGGGCCGTGTCGCCGAGGTCAGCGCCGTCGAGGATCATCGACACCCAGTAGACGACGGGGTCGGCGGCCCCCTCGTGCAACGTCAGGCGCACCGTCCCCACCCCGCCGACCGGGACCAGCGGCGGGTCGAAGACGCCACTGACCTGCGCGGAGTGCGGGCACTGCAGCTCGACGAGGGCACCTTCGGGCGCGCCGTGGCCGTCCAGGCGGAACTGGACGTCGGTGGGGACACCCGGCCGCAGGACCGCCGTCCCGTGCCGCTGGACGAGGCGGACGCCCGGCTCGCGCCGGTAGTAGATGTTGCGCCCCCGGCCGACGTGGTGCTCACTGATCCACGGCTCGCCCTCGATCCACCGGAAGAACGTCCCGTGCCGCACGAACGGGGCGATCGCCTCCAGGATCGACATCGGGAAGTCGTCGCTCGCGTCGCGCGGGTACTTGTCGCCGCCGTACCTGAGCCCGACGATGTCGCCGTGCTCGTCGACGTCGGGCACCCACCAGCTGTCCCTGAACAACGTCACCAGGTCGGGGCAGTCGGGGTCGCCCTCCATGTCACCTGGACAGTCCCGCAGGTGCGCCCGCAACGCCGCGAGGGCCGCCGGCTGGTCCTCCCGCTGCAGCAGCAGCTCCGTCGAGTCGAACACCACCATCGTCCCCACGGCGTCGGATCGTACTGCCGCACCGCAACATCACCGCCCGGTGCTGCCGTGAGCCGGGCGTGGGCGGACCGCTGCTCGGTCGGCCGAGGGCGGCCTTCACGTCCTCGAGCTTCACCGCGGGTCTTCGTCTTGGACACGAACGGCAGCGGACCCGCGAACGTCAGCTGCCCGCCCGCGTCGACGGTGGCGTTCCACGTGCCGATCAGGTGCACGATCGTGAGCGTGGCACCGGGCTTGACGTCACCCCTTGACGACGGTCCGCCTACCCCCCCCGGGTCGCCGCCGATGTCAGCCGAACTGGCACGTGCGGCAGCGGCACGGTGCCGTAGCGGCCTGTGCGCTGGGACGAGCTCCGGTCGCGGGTTGCGGCGGTTGTGTACCGGTGGCGTCGTCCTGGTCATGGCAAACGGCGACGGGGATGGGACCCGGTCGCCGTTTGCCGCGACAGCGTGGCCGGCGGTGGGGGGAAGGGAGGGCTAGCGGTTGGCGTCCGACTGGTCGCGGCCGGCGTCGCGCTGGGCCGGGACGGTGTGGTCGGAGGCGTGGCGGGCGTAGCCGTTGCCGGCGGTGGGGCGGTCGGCGTCGGACGCCGACTCGTGGGCGCCAGACCTGGGCTCGAACAGGCTCCTGGAGCCGCCGCCGTTGCCGCCGCCGTTGCCGCCGCCGTTGGTGCCGAGCGGGCTGTGCTCACCGGTGCGGCTGTCGCCGCCGCGGCCGTTCGTGCCCAGGGGGCCGTGCTCGCCCGTGCGGCTGTCGCCACGGCCATTGCCGTTGGTGCCGCCGTTGCCGCCGCCGTTGGTGCCGAGCGGGCCGTGCTCGCCGGTGCGGCTGTCGCCGCCGCGGCCGTTGGCGCCGCGGAGCTGCTCGCCGAGGGAGGCGTGCTCGCCGGAGGCGCTGTCGTCGGCGGTCGCGTCGGCGTCCGTGTCGTCCTGCTGGTCCGCCTCGGCGGACTGGTCGGCGGGCTGGTCGGCGCCGTTGACCGCGCCGGGCAGGCCCGCGACGGGGCGGCCCGCCAGGGGGTGCCCGCCGAGGGGGTGGCCGGCGGCCGGCAGCGGCTGGCCGGTGAGCGGGTGGACCGCGACGGGCTGACCGGTCAGCGGGTGCACGGCGACGGGCTGCGCGGCGGCGGTCGGCACGGCGACGGGCTGCTGGCCCGCGGTCGGCTGGCCCGCGGGGTCCTGCTCGGCCAGGCGCTGCTGGTCGGCGAGCCGCTGCTGGTCCGCGGCGCGTTCCGCGGCGGAGCGGACCGGGATCTTCGTGTATTCGCCGGTCTCGCCGCCCGCGGCGGCGGCCATGACGGCGGCGGCGGCCAGGTCGGCGACGCGCTTCGCCTCGCGCTGGACGCGGGCGCGGACCTCCTTGGCGTGGCGCTCCGCGCCCTCGGCGGCCGAGCGGGCCTCCTCGAGGCGGCCCATCTCCTCGGCGAGGTCCTGGCGGGTCTCCTTCAGGCGCTGCTGGAACTGCACGACCTCACGCTCGGTGGTCGCGCCCTCGCGGCGGGTCTGGGCCAGGCGCTGCTGGTTGGTCTCGAGCTCGGCCTGGAGCTGGGTGAGGGCCTGGCGGCGGGCCTGGATCTCGCGCTGGACGGTGGCGAGCTGGTGCTGGGCGGCGGTGTTGGCCTCGTCGGCGCGGCGGCGCAGGTCGGCGATCTCCTCGTCGACGCCGGTGCGGTGGCGGGTGAGCTCCTCCTCGACCGACTCGCGGTGCGCGGCGACCTCCTGCTCGGCGGCGGTCTTGGCGTCGGCGATCTCCTGCTCCGCCCCCGCCTTCCACTGCGCCAGCTCCTGCTGGGTCTGCTTGCGGGCCGCCTCGATCTCCTGCTGGATCTTGAGGTGGGCCGCCTCGAGCAGCGCCTTCGCCTGGGCCTGGGTGTGCTTGATCTGCGCGGCGCTCTGCTCGTTGATCCTGGCCGCCTCCTGCTCGGCGCGCTGCTGCGCGGCCTCGCTGTTGGCGCGCAGGCGCTCGGCGACCTCACGGATCTCGGCGAGCTCGGCCTGCGCGGCGGCGCGGCGCTCCTCATACGCCTGCTGCTCCTCGGCGCGGCGCTTCGCCAGCTCGTCCTCGAGGTCCTGCAGGGTCTTGGCGGCCAGCTCACGGGCGTCGGCGAGGACCTTCTCGGCCTCCGCCTGGTGCTTCGTGGCCCGCTCCTGGGTGGTGCTGGTGATCTGGTTGGCCTGCTTCTCCGCGAGCGCGAGGATGTCGTCGACCATCGGGCCGAGGTGCCGGAACGAGGCCTTGTCGACCTGCGCGGGCCGCTCCTTGACCTCGGCCAGCTCCTGCTGCAGCTGCTGGCGCTGCGCCTGCATGGAGCGCAGCCGGGTGTCGAGGTCCTGCCGGTCCGCCTCGATCCGCCGGCGCTCCGCGGCGAGCTGCCCGAGCTCCCTGTCCCGCTTTGCGAGGTACTGGTCGACCTGTCCCTGGTCGTACCCGCGCAACGCGACCTTGAAGATCGGCCGCGCGCCGGAATCGTCGCGAGCCGTTGCCAGCTCTCCGCCCTGGGACATGTGCCAACCCTCCATACCGTCGCCTGCGCGATCTGGCGCAACGCTACCGTCGCGTGCCACCGGGCCAACACCCCGCCCGGCGTGTCAGTTTGGCACCACATCGGCCGGCGGCGGATCGTCCGGAAGGCCCTCGATCCTGCGGGCGTGCTCGATCATGCCGTGGATCGCCTCGAGACTCGGGCCGGACAGCCCGGCCGCGCGCAGCGCCATGGTCCGGACCCCGGTGTTGCGCAGCGCGGCGAGCAGTTCGAGCTGCTCGTCGATGCGCCGGGCAGCCTCGTCGTCGAGGAAGTACGCGGCGTTCACCCCGAAGAACTCCGCCAGCGCCTCGAGGTGCCGTTTGGTCGGATTGTCCCGTGCGCCCTTGCGCAGCTGCCAGATGTACGTGTGCGAGATCATCACGCCGCGTTCACGGATGGCGGCGGCGACCTCTTCATAGCTGTACTCGCCGCGGCCCGGCGGATGGACCGTGCCGAAGAGCCGGTCGAGCTTCTCCGCGAGGGTCACCTGGCCTCCTGGTAACTGGTCATGCTTGACAATCGCACCCTGACGATGGAAATCTCCATCATAAGCTCAGGTTTATGGACGATGTCGCCCCATAAACTGAAGTTGACGTCAGCGACCCGGGTCGGACGGATCGTTGTGGCCGGCGAAGGTAACGGGGGTGGCCACGACGTCCTGCGGGGCAGCGTCGCGGTATCGCCGCGCGAGGCCGAGCAGCGCCCGGACCTCGGCGTCGACGGCGGGCCCGCCGGCCGACTGGGAGGCGCCCGGCGGGCCGGATGCCTGCGCCGCGACGGGAGCGGGGTCCATCACCGGAGCCGGCGCCGGGCCGTTGCTGGGGGGCGGGCCCGGCGCCACCGGCACCCCTCCGGCAGTCCGCGCGACCGCGCCGCGCAGGGCGGCCGCGTCCGCATCCGTCTCGCCCGCGTGCCCCACGAGCAGCCATTGCGCGTCCCTGATCTCGATGACGCGTCGGTACAGGCGCAGCTCGGCACCGCGCAGTGCGAACAGATCCGCCAGCCGCCCGGGTGGGTCGCCGAGCACGACACCGGGGGCGGCGGTGGACAGCTCCAGCCACAACGGCCGGAGTCGCTGCAGCGCCACGTAGCGTGACGTCCAGCGGCGCAGCCCGCCGAGCGCCGGGATCGCCGCGCCGACCGCGAAGAGCAGCAGCATCGTGGCGAGCAGCATCCGGGAGACCATCTGGGCGCCGGGGCTGTCCAGCGCGCGGCTGCCCGCGGCGTGGCTGATCTGGTACACGACGCGGTTGGTCATGAACAGCAGCCCGACCACGGCGGCGGCGCTCAGCAGCCACATCCCGATCCGCAGCCGGCCGGGCGCGACCCCCCGGCCGGCGGGGCGGAACAGCACGAGCGCGCAGATCAGCCCGACGGTCAGGCCGAGCTGGGTGAGCACGGCGTACGCGGTGACCAGCGGCGTGCCGGCCTGCTCGTAGACGAAGTCGTAGCGCTCCGGGCGGCGCGGCGCGAGCACGAACAGCACGCTCATGGCGACGCCGGTCACGCTCAGCAGCGCGTACGCCGCACGCCGCAGCCAGGCCCACCGGGCCGGGTCGGTGGACAGCAGCCCGACGATGTGGACCATGCCGGCCGACGCGGCGACGGTGGCGAGGTTCTTCAGCGGCACGGAGATGTCCGGCACGTGCAGGACGGTGTCGGTGGCGTACGAGATCTCCCGCCGATTGAACGTGAACGACAGCGTCGCCAGCAGCACGACGAGCCGGATGGCCTTGCCGCGCGGGGTCTGCGGGGTCGCGAACCGCCAGATCGTGAACGCCCAGAACGCGACCAGGACGGTGATCTCCAGGACGTCAACGACCACGGCGCTCGACCAGGAAGGGCTCGGCGAGGGCGTCGTACAGGTTGCTCAGGGCGGAGTCGGTGAGCGGCCGGGCGGTGCTGCTCGCGGCGCGCTCGTTGAGCATGGACGCGAGCATCTCGGCGACCTGCTCCTGCGGCGCGCTGTAGGAGGAGCGGCGCAGGACGCGGGCGACCGTCGCGGGGTCGATGTCAGGCAGTAACAGGGCGGTCACGTCCTCGGGGTCGGGATCGGGCGCGACGTGGTCGCAGAGGATGTGCCCGATCTCATGCAGGATGATGTGCTGCTGGTGCAGCCAGCCGGTGCTGGCCGCGTAGAACACGTGGTCGGCCTTGTCGGTCGACAGCCACAGCCCGCACGCGGTGCCGTCGGCGCCGGCCCTGGGCAGCTGGTGCAGGTGCAGGTCGCGGCCCCGGGCGGCGGCGACGGACGCGCAGAACTCCCGCACGTCGAACGGGTCCGGGACGTCGATCCCGGCCAGTATCCGGGTCACCTGTTTCTCCAGCGCTCGCAGCCGCATCCACGCTCCAGCCGGCCGTCGGGGCAGTCGGGGTCAACGATATGCCCTAGGTCGGAAAGCCAGGTGGCTCCGGCAGCCGGCCGCACTTTCATCCGTTCACCTCTATTGACAGCGTTCGAGCTGGAGACGTACGTTTCCTGCACTTACTCGGTTCAGTAAACCTTCTTCAAGGAGCCCCCGTGCGAAGAGCCTGGATCGTGGCGGTCACCGCCCTCATGACCGCCGTCGCCGCCCTCGCCGCCGTCGGCGCCGAGCCGCGGCCCGAGACCGCCGGCGCGTTCCCCGCGTCGACCCGCAGCGCCCTCATCAACTACCTGAGCGGCATCAGCGGGCAGTACACCATCACCGGCCAGCACAACCGCGAGCCCAACTCCGACCCGACCAAGTGGACGAGGGTCGCCCAGCAGATCACCGGCCAGACGCCCGGCCTGTGGGGCGGCGACTTCCTCTTCCAGTCCTCCGACGTGTCGTCCCGCCAGACGATGGTCAACGAGGCGGTCCGGCAGTGGCAGGGCGGCTCGCTCGTCGCGCTGACCTGGCACATGTGCCCGCCGACCGTCGGGCAGACCTGCGGCTGGGACACCGGCGGCGTGCTCAGCCACCTCAGCGACACCCAGTGGAGCCAGCTCGTCACCGACGGTACGTCGCTCAACACCGCCTTCAAGAACCGGCTCGCCGAGGCCACCCCGTACCTCCGCCAGCTCCAGAACGCCGGGGTGCCGGTGCTCTTCCGTCCGGTCCACGAGATGAACGAGGGCTGGTCCTGGTGGGGCGGCCGTCCCGGCGCGAACGGCAGCCGCAAACTGTTCCAGCTCGTGCACGACTACTACGGCGCCCAGGGCCTCACCAACCTGGTCTGGGTGTGGAACGTCAAGGACGTCAACATGGGCTCGATCGCCGACTACTGGCCCGGCGCGTCCTATGTGGACCTCGCGACCCTCGACATGTGGGTCAAGTACGCCCCCAGCACGTCGGACTACCAGGCGATGCTCAACGTCGCCGGCGGCAAGCCGATCGCCCTCGCCGAGGTCGGCCAGGTCCCGAGCGTCGCGCTGCTGCAGGCACAGCCACGGTGGACCTACTTCATGGTGTGGGCGGAGTGGCTGACGGACCCCGCGTACAACACCAACGCCAACGTCCAGAACACGTACTTCAACAGCCGGGTCCTGGTGCGCGGCGAGTTCACCGTGCCCGGCTCGGGCGGCGGCGGCGCGCGGACCGGCCCGGTGACCGGTCTGGCCGGCAAGTGCCTGGACGTCGCCGCCTCGGGCACCGCCAACGGGACCAAGGTGCAGCTGTACACCTGCAACGGCACCGGCGCGCAGACCTGGACCATCGGGACCGACGGCACGATCAGGGCCCTCGGCAAGTGCCTCGACGCCGCCGGCGGGGTCGCCGCCGACGGCACGAAGGTCCAGCTGTGGGACTGCGCCGGCAACAACAACCAGCGGTGGAACCGGGTGGGTGAGACCCTGGTCAACCCGGCGACCGGCCGCTGCCTGGACGCCACCGGGCAGTCCAGCGCCGACGGCACCCAGATCCAGGTCTGGACCTGCAACGGCCAGACCAACCAGCGCTGGACCCTGCCGGCATAGTGCCCCGGCCCCCGCTGTCGCTCCTATGCGGCGGCGGGGGCCGTGCTGTCCCTGATCGCCAGGGTCGGGTTGGTGTACCGCACACTGCGCGGCGCCCGCCCGTCGACACACTCCAGCAGCAGCCGGGCGGCCCGCGCGCCGTAGTCGGCGATGTTGCGCCGCAGCACCGTCAGCGCCGGATGCACCAGCTCACACAGCGGCGAGTCCTCCCACGCCAGCATCGACACCTCCCGCGGCACGCCGATGCCCATCTCCGCCGCCACCCCGAGCCCGGCGAGCGCCATCACGTCACTGTCGTAGACGATCGCGGTCGGCCGGTCCTTGCCGCTCAGGATCCGCCGGGTCGCCTGCGCGGCGGCGTCACCCGTGTAGTCGGCGGCGACCACCGTCACCGCCATGCCGGCCCGCTCGATGGCCTCGGTCCGCGCCTGCGTGTGCAGCATGTCCGGCGGCCCGCTCACCCTGGCGACCTTCGTGTGCCCGAGCGAGGCCAGATACCCGACGACCTTGCCGGCCGACGCGGCCTCGTCGGTCCACAGGTTGGCCACCCCGGGGATCTCGCCACCGCCACCGACCACCACCGCCGGCAGGCCGAGCGCGAGGACCGCCGGCACCCGCGGGTCGTCGCGCCGCAGGTCGCACAGGATCACCCCGTCGACCCGCCGCTCCGCGTGCCACCTGCGGTGCACCGCGATCTCCTCGTCGGGCCCGTCGACGAACTGCAGCGCCAGCCCGAACCCGCGCGCCGACAGCTCCACCTGGATCCCGCTGATCAGCTGCCGCCGGAACACCTCGACACTGACCGCCGCCGACGCCCGCCGCAACGTCAGCCCGACCGCGTCGGAGGACGCCCCGTGCATCGCCACCGCGGGCCGGTGTACTGCGAACCCGAGCTCCTCGGCCACCTCCCGGACCCGCACCCGCAGATCCTCGGACACCCCTGGCCGCCCGTTGAGCGCATAGGAGACGGCGACCCTCGACACCCCGACACGCTGAGCGATGTCGCTCATCGTCGGCCGCTGCCCCATCCGCGCATCCTAGCCGCTGCCCCGCCCCCGCCGCTTTCTCATGATCTGTGAAGGGTTTTGTCAAGCGATGGTGTTGGTTTGGAGGTATCGGTAGAGGTTTCGGGCTGCGTAGCGTTTGAGGCAGCGGAGGATTTCGTTGCTGCTGCGGCCTTCGGTGGTGCGTCGGGTGATGTAGGTGTTGGTGGCTGGGTGGTTCATGCGGCGGCGGGTGGTGATGATGGTGTGGAGTGCGGCGTTGAGTTGGCGGTCGCCGCCGCGGTTGAGTCGGTGCCGGGTGATGCGTCCGGAGCTGGCGGGGAGTGGGTTGGTGCCGGCGAGTGCGGCGAACGCGGCTTCGCTGTGGACGCGGCCGTGGTGGGACCAGGTGGTGAGCAGGGCTGCGGCGGTGACCGGTCCGACGCCGGGCAGGTCGAGCAGTCCGGGGCAGGCCTCTGCGATCAGGGCGCGGAGCTGTTTCTCGTTGTGGTTGACGGCGGTTGTCAGTGCGTGGATCGTTGCGGCGGCACGGCGCAGGGCATGGACCCTGATCTGGGTTTCCAGGTCGTTGGTGGTGTCGTCGGGCAGGGTGAGCACGGCGCGGACCTGTTGAGGGGTACTGAGGCCGCGGAGCTGTTCACGCAGGGTGCCAGCGCCTGCCAGCGCCGAGGATGAGGGATTTGAACAGGTTGATGGTGGCGGTGCGGGTGTCGGTGTCGTGGCGGCGGGTGACCAGCAGAATGCGTAGTGCTTCGCGGCGGCCGTCCGCGCGGGGAACGGCGTTACGGGAGCCGGGCTCAGCAGCGACGGCCAGGGCGGTGCGGGCGGCGTGCACGGCGTCGATCGGGGTCGATCGGGTCGGACTTCCCACCACGGCGCCGGCGAGAACTGACCGGTTTCGGGGCTTCGATCACGGCGTGACCAGCGGCGTGCAGGTGCCGGACGAGGTCGTAGCCGTGGCAGCCGGTGCCCTCCACCGACCAGTCCAACCGTTCGCCGGCCGGGACCAGACCGGCGGCCCACGCGGTCAGCTGCGCGTATCCGGCCGGGCCGGCATAGACCTCAACCCTGGCTCAACCCTGGCATGGACCGTGCCCAGCCGATCCACCAGTGCCGCAGCATGGGTGTCGGTGTGGGTGTCCACCCCCACCATCCACCCCGCGGAAGGTGCGGAACGAGGGCCGCAGGCAGGACCGGGCCGGTCTGTCACCATAGGCATGACGGTGCTTCCTTTCGAGTGGACGAGTCGCCGTCAACACGGCGTCGGCCCGGGAAAGCACCTGGCGGGATATCTGTGATGAGTCACGTGCTACGAACACGGACAGGCTTCTGATCAGGCCAGCACGGCACCTCGGGTCGACGCCGGCCATGCGAGCGGACAGGTCCAGAACAAAGGACACACGCCACCGCGGTCAGATCATGAGTGAGTCACACCCACACAACCGGCATCGAACCTAACGGATCACGAACCCCGGGCCCGATCACCATCCCTATAGAAGCGTCCGGAAGAGTTTGTGTAGCCAGGGGTGCACAAGGTCTTCCGGATCACGGAAACAGCCAACCCGGCCAGCGACCAACTGGCCGGATCATGGAAAACGGCGGCGGTGAGCCACCGGGGATGGCACGCGGATGCGTAGGAGGCTGCCGCGCGCTCTGCGCGCTGGCAGTGCGTCGCGCAGCGGCGCATTGGGGGGCTCCGGGGGTGAGAATCCCCCCGGCGGGACCCGCGCGAAGCGTGGGGCAGCGAGCCCTATCGCCGGAGGCGACAGAGCGGGTGACAGCGGGAAACAGCTGACGGTTACGGGGGGGAGCAGCTGTCGCGGAGGAGGAGGCGGGGGGTGGCGTCCTGGAAGTCGGTGGGTGGGGCGCCGTCCAGGTGGGACAGGAGGGTACGGGCGGCGTTGGCGCCGTACGCGTGGACGTCGCGGGCCAGGGCGCTCAGTGCCGGGTACGCCATCTCGCACAGCTGGGAGTCGTCGCCGGCGATGATGGACAGCTGGCCGGGGACGTCGAGGCCGAGTTTGCGGGCGACGTGCAGCCCCGCGGTCGCCATGATGTCGTTGTCGTACGTGATGGCGGTCGGCGGGCGGGACGAGGTCAGCAGCTGCTCGGTGGCCCAGGCGCCGGCCTCCCACGTGTAGTCGGTGTCGACGACCTCGGCGGACTCCAGGCCGTGGCGGGTGGCGGCGGCGCGGAAGGCCAGGGTGCGGATCCGGGTGTGTTCCAGGGCGGCCAGGCCGGCGACGCGGGCGATGCGCCGGTGGCCGATCGCGGCGAGGTATGCCAGCGCCTCGGTGAGGGCGGCGGCGTCGTCGCTCCAGACGGCGGGGATCGAGGAGCCGGGGCGTGGGTGGCCGACCAGGACGGCGGGCAGGCCCATGGCGGTCAGCGCCGCGACCCGGGTGTCGTCGGCCCACAGGTCGGTGAGGATGGTGGCGTCGATGCGCCGGGCCGCCCACAGCGACCGCAGTGCGTCGATCGCCCGGTCGTGGTCGGCGACGACCTGCAGGACGAGGGCGGTGCCGGTCGCCGAGAGCTCGGTCTCCAGGCCGGCGATGAACTTCATGTAGAAGGGCTCGACGCCCAGGGTCGCCGCGTCGCGGGCGATGACCAGGCCGATCGCCTCGGCGCGGGAGACGGACAGGCCGCGGGCGGCGGCGCTGGGCTGCCAGCCCATCTCGGCGGCGATGGCGAGGATGCGCTCGCGGGTGCGGGCGGAGACGCCGGGCCGGTCGTTGAGCGCGAACGACACGGCGCCGATGGAGACCCCGGCGGCTTCGGCGATGTCGTTGATGGTGGGCCGCCGTGTCACCAAGGCATTCTCGCACTGAAGGACAGCGGGGAGGTCACTTCGTGGCCCCGGAGGTGAAGCCGTTGTAGATGAACCGCTGCAGGAACAGGAACAGCAGCAGCGTGGGCACGATGACGAGGATCGCGCCGGCGGAGATGGTCTCCCAGTGCGCGCCGAACGGCCCCTTGAAGCGGAACAGCGACGTGGAGATCGTGCCGAGTCCCTCGGACGGCATGTAGAGGAACGGGATGTAGAAGTCGTTGTACACGAAGATGCCCTTGATGATGACGACCGTGGCGATCGCCGGGCGCAGCAGGGGCAGAATGACGCTGCGGTAGATGCGGAACGTGGAGGCGCCGTCCAGGCGCGCGGCCTCGTCGAGGGACACCGGGATGCTCCGCATGAACTGCACGAAGATGTAGATCGCGACGATGTCGGTGCCGAGGTACAGCAGGATCGGCGCCCACCGCGAGTCGAACGCGCCGAGCGAGTCCACCACCTGGAACGTCGTGACCTGGGTGGTGACGCCGGGCACGAGCGTGGCGACCAGGAACGCGCCGACGACGACCTTCTTGAAGCGGAACGTGAAGCGGTCGATGGCGTACGCGGCGAGGGAGCCGATGAGCACGGTCCCGGCGACGGAGACGACGAGGATGACGGCGGTGTTGGCGAACGCGGTCAGCATCTTGCCGTTGGTGAACGCGGTCGCGTAGTTGGACAGGTTGGTCCAGTCGGCGGGCAGGGCGAGGGGGTCGCCGCCGCCGACCATCTCCTGCGGGGTCTTGAGCGAGGTGAGGAACACCGAGACCAGCGGCAGCAGGACGACGACCGACGCGACGACGAGCGACAGATATTTGAGGAACCTGCTCATGTCAGGTCGGTCCTTTCCTCCGGCACCAGGCGCCGCTGCACCCAGGTGACGAGCAGCACGATGAGCAGCAGCACGACGGCGGCGGCCGAGGCGAGCCCGAACTTGTTGAACTGGAAGGCGAGCTTGACGGTCTGGATGACGAAGGTCTTGCTGTCGCCCGCCCCGCCGGTCATGACGAAGGGGATCTCGAACACCGACAGCGACCCGGACACGGCGAGGATGACGCTGAGGCTGAGGATCGGTTTGATGCCGGGCACGACGATGTGGCGGAAGACGTGCCAGCGGTTCGCGCCGTCGAGCTCGGCGGCTTCGTGCAGCTCCGGCGGCACCGCCTGGATCGCGCCCAGGAACAGCACGAAGCTCAGGCCGAGGAAGCGCCACACCGACACCCCGGACAGTGAGACGTTGACCAGGTCGGGGTCGCCGAGCCACAGCTTGTCCGGGTTCGCGCCGACCAGTGCCAGGACCGCGTCGAGCGTGCCGCCGGGACGGAAGAAGTACAGGAACACGAACGACACGGCGACGCCGTTGATGAGATAGGGGAAGAACAGGATCCCCTTGAACAGGTTCCGCAGCCGCAGCTTGAAGCTGAGGATGAACGCGAAGTACAGCGCCAGCGCCGTCTGCAGGAAGGCGGCGAGCAGGTAGTACACGCTGACGAGGAAGACCGAGAACAGCTCGGGACGGGTGAAGAGCTGGACGTAGTTGTCCACGCCGACGAACGCCGGGTCGGGGTCGAGGCCATCCCAGTCGGTGAAGCTGTAGGAGATCATGCTGCCGACGGGGATGTACGTGAAGGCGATCAGCAGCACGAGGGCGGGCAACAGGTAGAGCCAGGGGGTCAGGCGGGTTCTCACGGGGGCGCTCCGTCGGGGGCGAGGGCGCCGCCCGTGCTGGGCGGCGCCTCAACAAAACAGCAGGTCAGCCGAGGGTCTTGGCGGCCTCGGTCCAGCGCTTGCCCAGGTCGGTGAAGATCGCCTTGGCGTCGCCGGGTGCGGCGCCGCGGGCGGTGTCGACGAGCTTCTGCCGGTACTCGGGCTTGCTGATCCCGACCTCGGAGGCGTTGTCGATCTTCGTGAGCTTGGCCGCGTCGGCCTGCGACAGCTCGATGAACTGCACGCCCGCGGCCGTGAACGGCTGCATGGCCGGCGGCAGCGGAGCGCCCTTGACGGCGGAGATCGCCTGGTTGACCGCGGCGCTGTCGGACTTGTCGATGAACCAGTCGAACCAGGCGCGGGCGGCGGCCTTGTTCTTGGAGTGGCTGTTGATCGCGTACTGGTAGTCGGGCGCGACGACGGAGCAGAACTTGCCGCCGACCTGCTTCGGGAACGGCATGTAGCCGATGACCGACGGGTCCTTGCCGGCCTTCTTCGCCGCGTCCTGCATCTGCGCGATCGCCCACGAGCCGAGCCACATCGTGGCGATCTTCCCGGTGGCGATCTGGCCCTTCGAGTCCTCCCAGTTGGTGGTGGTCGGGTCGGCCTCGGACAGCTTGTTCTTCACGATGTCGTAGAGCAGCTGGTCGCCGGTGGCGATGTCCGCGCCGTCGGCCCACGGGTCGGTCTTGACCAGGTTGTCGTTGGCCTTCGGGTCGCAGCTGACCGAGCCGACCACCGACGACCAGGAGCTCAGCGGCCAGCCGTCGTGGTAGTTGGTGTAGTACGGCGTCGCGCCGGTCTTCGTCTTGATCGCCTGCAGCGCGGTGATGAACTCCGCGGGCGTGGTCGGCCAGGTCGTCACGCCGGCCTGGGTCCAGACGTCCTTGTTGTAGACGAAGCCGTTGACGTAGGCGAAGCCGGCCACGCCGTAGACCTTGTCGGCGACCTTGGCCTTGTCCGTGAAGCTGTACTTCGCGCTGAGGTCGGCGGCGGAGCCGAGGGAGGCGAAGTACTTCGGGTAGTCCTCGGTGACCACGGTGTTGGGGATGAGCAGGACGTCACCGTAGTTCTCGGTGTTCATCCGGATCTTGACTTCGCCCTCGTAGTCGGTGACGCCCTCGAACTTGACGGTGACCTTGGGGTACAGCGCCTTGAACTGGTCGGCGTACTTCTGCATGGTGCCGTCGGTGACGAGGTCGGTGCGGTTGGTCAGGACGGTGATCTCGCCGGAGACGGCGCCGGGGTCGGTGGGGGAGACGGCGTCGGCGGACGTCGCGGGATCCGACCCGCCGCACGCGGCGAGCGGCGCGGCGAGGGTGAGGGCAAGCGCGACCGCGAGTGTTCGTCGGTACATGAGGCTTCCTTCGGATGGGGTGTCTAAAGCGTTTTAGTGGGAGCGAACGCAGAATGACACCGTTGTCAGCAGATCCGGAAGACCCCTTTACCAATCCGTTACCGAGACGCGCGCCGGCGCGGACCGGCGTCAGGACGTGCGCGGCGGCGCGGTGCTGCCCCGTGGCGTGAGGTGCGCCGGGGCGCCGTGTGTGCTGGTCACGGCCTCGCCGGCGATCGCCGCGAGCAGCGTGCTGGCGGCCTGCACGCCATACGCGCCGATGTCGCGGGTCAGCGCCGTCAGCGGCGGGTGCAGCAGCCGGCAGATCGGCGAGTCGTCCCAGGCCACGATCGACAGGTCGGCCGGCACGGCGACGCCGAGCTCGCGGGCCGCGGTGAGCCCCGCGACGGCCATCACGTCGTTGTCGTAGAGCAGCGCCGTCGGCGGCCCGCCCCCGACCGCCCGGCCGCCGAGGAGCTTCCGGGTCGCCCTGGCCGCCGCCTCCCCGGTGTAGTCCGCGGGCACGGTCACCGCGTCGGCGATGCCGAGCCGGGCGCAGACGCCGGTGAACGCGGCGGTGCGGATCGCGGTGTGCGCCAGCTGCGGGATGCCGCCGACCCGGGCGATCC
The DNA here is from genome assembly GCF_055586325.1 of Dactylosporangium sp. NPDC051087. NCBI lineage: Bacteria > Bacillati > Actinomycetota > Actinomycetes > Micromonosporales > Micromonosporaceae > Dactylosporangium > Dactylosporangium sp. NPDC051087. Next base: position 95,541 of record NZ_JBVJIJ010000026.1, read on the forward strand.
GCCGGTGCCCGAGCGCCGCGAGGTATTCCACCGCCTCGACCATCGACTGCTCGTCGTCGCTCCAGACGCTGGTCAGCGTGCCGCTGACGTCGGGCGGGCCGATGACGACCGCGGGCAGGCCCAGCTCCTGCAGGGTGCTGACCCGCGGGTCGCCGACGTGCACGTCGCAGACCAGGACGCCGTCGACGCGGCCCTCGCTGAACCACCGCCGGTAGAAGCCGAGCTCCTCGTCGCGGCCGGGCGCCATCTGCAGCAGCAGCGCGTAGGACTGCCGGGACAGCTCCAGCTCGATGCCGCTGATCAGCTCCATGAAGAACGGCTCGACCCCGAGCGTGCTCGGCGGCCGGCGCAGGGTCAGCCCGACCACCCGGGTCTTGGCCCCGGCCAGGGCGCGGGCGTTGCTGTCGGCGTGGAACTGCAGGCGGTCGGCGACCGCCAGGATGCGCTCCCGGGTGGCCGCGGACACGCCCGGCCGGCCGTTCAGCGCGTAGGACACGGCCCCCTTGGAGACCCCCGCCTCGCGGGCGATGTCGGCGATGGTCGGTCGTTTCACCACGGTCCGCCTTTCTCGGTTCACAGATGCTAGCGGGTCACCGCACGCGTTGACAGGTCGTGACAGCCGCCGTTACCGTCAATCGCTACTTACTCGGTTCACTCCACACGCGATGAGGTTGAGCATGTACCGCGCGCTGCACGACGGCTGGACCCTGTCCGGCGGCGAGTTTGCCCAGGTGCCCGCCACCGTCCCGGGCAGCGTGCACACCGACCTGCTCGCCGCCGGGCTGATCGACGACCCGTATCTCGACGACAACGAGACCCGGCTCGGCTGGATCGGCCGGACGGACTGGACCTACGCGACCGCGTTCGACTGGGCGCCGGACGGGTCCGACCGCGTCGACCTGGTCTTCGACGGCCTCGACACGATCGCCGCCGTCGAGCTCAACGGGACCCTCGTCGGCCGGACCGCCAACATGCACCGCCGGCACCGCTTCGACGTCACCGGGCTGGTGCGCGAGGGCGGCAACACGCTGCGGATCGGGTTCACCGCGCCGTATGCCTACGCCGAGGCGGAGGAGGCGCGGCTCGGCGCCCGGCCCGGACCGTACGACGAGCCGTACCAGTTCATCCGCAAGATGGCCTGCAACTTCGGCTGGGACTGGGGCCCGACGCTGGTCACCGCCGGCATCTGGCGCGCCGCCGGCCTGCACTCGTGGTCCGGCGCCCGGCTCGCCTCCGTCCGCCCGCAGGTCCGCGCCGACGGCGTCGACGTCACCGTCGAGATCGAGCGCGCGTCCGACAGCAGCGCCGTCGCGGTCGCCGCCACGATCGACGGGCACCGCGCCGAGGGCAAGATCGCCGCGGGGGCGAGCACCGCCACGCTGTCGCTCGACGTCGCCGACGCGCGGCTGTGGTGGCCGCTGGGGTACGGGGACCAGCACCGCTACGAGCTCACCGTCACCGCCGCCGACGACGTCTGGTCCCGGATGATCGGCCTGCGCACCGTCGAGCTGGAGACCGACGCCTTCCGGGTCGTCGTCAACGGCACCCCCGTCTTCGTGCGCGGCTTCAACTGGATCCCGGACGACTGTTTCCCCGCCCGTACCACCGCCGCCGACCTCGAGGCGAGATTCGGCCAGGCCATCGGTGCCGGCGCCAACGCCCTGCGGGTGTGGGGCGGCGGCGTCTACGAGTCCGACGACTTCTACGACCTCGCCGACCGGCTCGGCCTGCTCGTCTGGCAGGACTTCCCGTTCGCGTGCGCCGCGTACCCCGACGACCTCGCCGCCGAGGTGGCGGCCGAGGCCCGCGACAACGTGGAACGGCTCATGCCCCACCCGAGCCTGGTGCTGTGGTGCGGCAACAACGAGAACATCGAGGGCCATCAGCACTGGGGCTGGCCGGACGAGCTCGGCGACCTCAGCTGGGGCGCCGCGCTGTATCACGACGTGCTGCCCGGGGTGGTGTCCGAGCTGGACCCGGGCCGCCCGTACTGGCCCGGCAGCCCCTACTCCGGCGCGCCCGACCGGGACGTGCACGACGCGAGCACCGGCACCGTGCACATCTGGACCGTGTGGGGCAGCGACGACTACACCCGCTACGCGGACTACACCCCCAGGTTCGTCGCCGAGTTCGGTTTCCAGGGTCCGCCGGTGTACGCCACGCTGCGGGCCGCCGTGTCGGACGAACCCCTGGCGCCGGACTCGCCGGGCGTGCTGCACCACCAGAAGGCCACCGGCGGCAACGACAAGCTCCTGCGCGGCCTCGGCGCGCACCTCCCGGCCCCGGCCATGTTCGACGACTGGCACTACCTGACGCAGCTCAACCAGGCCCGCGCCGTGTCGTTCGGCGTCCAACGGTTCCGCTCGCTCATGCCGTACTGCATGGGCACGGTCATCTGGCAGCTCAACGACTGCTGGCCGGTGACCTCCTGGGCCGCGGTCGACGGTGCCGGGCGGCGCAAACCGCTGTGGTACGAGCTGCGCCGCGCGTACGCCGACCGCCTCCTCACCTTCCAGGACGGCGGGGTCACCCTGGTCAACGACCACGCGTCCGCATGGACCGGCACGCTGCTGGCGCGCCGGCTGGAGCTGGACGGCACGGAGCTGGCCACCTGGTCGGTCCCCGTCTCGGTGCCGCCGCGGTCGTCCCTGCCGGTCCCGCTGCCCGCCGCCGTCGGGACGCCCGGCGACCCGCGCCGGGAGCTGATCGTCGCCTCCGCGGGGGAGACCCGCGCGATCCGGTGCTTCGAGGAGGACCCGGCGATGGACTACCCGGTCGCCGCCTGCACGGGCACGGTCACCGCGGTCCCGGGCGGCTACGAGGTCACCGTCACGGCGACGACCGTCCTGCGGGAGCTCGCGCTGTTCCCCGACCGCCTCGACCCCGGCGCGTCCGTCGACGACCTCCTCGTGACCCTGCTGCCGGGGGAGACCGCCACGTTCACCGTCACGTCCGCCGCGCTGCCGGATCCGGGCGCGCTGCTCGCCCACCCGGTCCTGCGCTGCGTCAACGAGGCCCGGCCGTGACCGGCTGGGGCCCGCGGGTCCTGGCCCTCGACATCGGCGGCACGAAGTTCGCCGCCGCCGTGATCACCGGCGACGGCACCGTCCTGCACCGGGTGGAGGCCCCGCTCGCCGGCCGCCACCCGACCGAGGTCCTGCACCACGTCGTGTCCACCCTCGAGTCCCCCTTGGAGGGCGCCGTCGACGCCGTCGGCGTCGGCACCGCCGGCCCGCTCGACCGCGCGCTCGGCACCGTCAGCCCCGTCAACATCCCCGACTGGCGGGACTTCCCGCTGACCGGCACCCTGTCCGGCCGGCTGCCGGGCATCCCCGTCACGATGGCCGGCGACGCCCAGTGCGTCGCCCTCGGCGAATGGTGGCGCGGCACGGCCGGCGGCTCACTCCTCGGCATCGTCGTGTCCACCGGCATCGGCGGCGGTCTCGTCATCGACGGCCGCCCCTGGCTCGGCGCCACCGGCAACGCCGGCCACATCGGCCACATCACCGTCGACCCGCACGGCGAACCCTGCCCGTGCGGCGCCGTCGGCTGCGTCGAGACCATCGCCAGCGGCCCCGCCATGACCCGCTGGGCCCTCACCAACGGCTGGCGCCCGGCCCTGCCCCCGGACGCCCGGGCACTCGCCGCCGACGCGAAGGCAGGCGACCCGGTCGCGCTCGCCGCGTTCGACCGCGCCGCCGATGCCCTCGCCACCGCCCTGCTGACCACGGCGGCGCTCTGCGACATCGACCGCGTGGTCGTGGGCGGCGGGGTGGCGGCCGCGGGCGACGTGCTGCTCGACCCGATCCGCAGGTCCCTCGCCGACCGCGGCGGCATGGCGTTCCTGCGCCGGCTCCGGGTCGAGGCCAGCACCCTGGGCCGCGACGGCGGCCTCTACGGCGCCGCCGCCCTGGCCCTCGGCACCCTCGCCGTCCCCGCCTGACCCTCATGGCCCGCAAGACGCCGGGCAGCCGTGGCCGCCCGGCGTCGCCGGATCACGCGGCCGCGGTCAGAGACCGGTGTTGAGGGCGGTCATCAGGGTGCCCGAGGTGGTGTCGCCGGACATCTCCCAGATCATGCCGCCGAGCAGGTTCTGCTGCTTGAGCCAGGCGGTCTTCTGGGCGATCGACCAGGTGTCGTCGAAGGTCCACCACTGACCGCCGTTGCCGGTGAAGCAGGACGTGGCGATCGACTGGACGTCGTGGTACACGGTGCAGCCCGGCACCATGGCGAGCAGGTTGGCGTAGCCGCGGGTCCCCGCCTCCTCGGCGAACTGGCCGGGTGCGGCGCCGGTCGCCGGCTGCCACTCGCCGTTGGTGGTGCCGGCGGTGACGCCCTGCCAGCCCCGGCCGTAGAAGGCGAACCCCACGGTGAGCTGGCGCGGGTTGACGCCGGCCGAGGTGTACGCGGCGACGGCGTTCTGCACGCTGAAGGTGAAGGAGTAGGGGTCCTGCGCGTCGCCGTACAGGTTGCCCTGGTGGCCGGTCCGGTTCGGCTCCCACGAGTTGTCGCTGCCGGCGCCGTGGAAGTCGTAGCCCTGCACGTTGGCGAAGTCCAGGGAGTCGAAGACGCTCGGCGTGCCGTCGTTGCGGGTGATGTCCCAGCCGGCCGCGATCTTCGCCGGGTCGGCCGGGGTGAAGGCGGTCAGCAGGTACCGCTTGCCGCCCAGCGCGTCCAGCTGCTTGCGGAACTCGGCCAGGAGCAGGGTGTTGTTCGCCTTGTCCGCGGCGCTCCAGTGGTTGCCGGGGTGCCCCTCGGCGCCGGGCCACTCCCAGTCGAGGTCGATGCCGTCGAAGATGCCGGCCGCGGAGCCGGGACCGCCCGCGCCGTTGTACGTCGGCAGGTTGCCCTTGATGTACATGTCGATGCAGGAGCGGACCAGCTTCTCCCGCGAGGCGGGGGTGGCGGCCGCGTCGGAGAAGTACTTCGAGTACGTCCAGCCGCCCAGCGAGATGAGCACCTTCAGGTTGGGGTACTTCGCCTTGAGCTTGCGCAGCTGGTTGTAGTTGCCGCGCAGGGTCTCCCAGCCGGTGTCGGCGACGCCGTCGACGGACTGGGCGGCGCTGAACGGGCGGCCGTAGTCGGCGTCCGCGTCGCCGGCGCCGGTGCCCTGGTCGGGGTCCTGCGGGTTCTGCGTGGTGCCGCGGGTGACGCCCTGCAGGCAGGTGAGGTTGACCGGGTCGAGGTTCGCGAACGCGTAGTTGAGGTGGGTGAGCTTGGCCGCGGCGCCGGACGTGTCGAGGTTCTTCACGAAGTACTGCCGGCCGTAGATGCCCCACTGCACGAAGTAGCCGACCTTCGCGTAGTTGCCGGCGCCGACGGCGTCGTCGGTGGTGACGGTGACGGGCGCCGAGGCGGGCGAGGTGTTGTCGTACGTGTCCCGCGCCCGCACCGTGAACGTGTACGCGGTCAGCGGCGCGAGCCCGGCGACGGTGGCCGACAGGCCGGTGGACGTCGCCACGAGCGTCGAGCCGCGGTAGACGTCGTAGCCGGCGATGCCGCTCGCGTCGGTGACCGCGTTCCAGGCGAGGGTCACGCTCACCGCGCTGCGGGCGGTGCTGCGCAGGTTCCCCGGCGCCGGTGGCGCGGTGGTGTCGTTGGCGGGGTTGAGCGTGGTGGCGCTGACCGGGGCGCTGTCGGCGGAGACGTTGCCGCGGGTGTCCTTCGCCCGCACGGTGAAGCTGTACGCGGTGTTCGGGGCCAGCCCGGTGACGGTCGCCGTGCTGGCGGTGACCGACGCCGCCAGCACGTCGCCGCGGTACACGTCGTAGCCCGCGACCGGGAAGTCGGTCGCCGCCGGCGCGGTCCACGCGAGGGACACGGTCTTCGTGGTGCGGCCGGTCACCGCCACCCCCGACGGCGCGTTCGGGGCGCGGTCCGCGCTGCCGTCGCACTTGTTGCCGTTGATGCGGCAGTTCAGCGGTTCGGTGTTGGTGCCGGTGGCGATGAACCAGAAACTGTAGGGCTCGGTGTTCCCGCCGGCCGCCACGGTCCCGTTGTAGTGCGCGTTCACGACAGTCACGTGGTTGCCGGTCCGGGTGACGGTGCCGTTGTACCCGGTGCCGACGGTGAGCCCGGCGGGCACGTCGAACTCCAGGGTCCAACCGGTGACGGGGGCGCTCGTCGGATTGCTGACCACGTACTTGTCGACCCAGTACGTGCCGTAGTTCGCGGCGGAGTAGGCGGCGGTGAGGCCGGGGGCGGCGGCCTGCGCGGTGCCGGGGATGGCGACCGCGGCGGAGACGGTGAGCAGTGCGGCGGCGAAGAGCCTGGTGGGGTGCACTCGTGCCTCCTTTTAGGAAAGTTTCCTAATAGTCCATGCGGCACCAGGACAAAGTCAAGGACGTCGATCGATGGGCCGAATCTCCGGCGTGAGCAAAAGTCTGTCCAAATCCTGCGAGACTTGAGTCGGTTTCTTGCATCGATCGAGCTGAGTTAGTAACGTCGGCTCACCAACCATCGCGACGCGTGGATGTGTGGGGCTTCGGCGGCCCGCGCACCGCCGCCGGCCGCGCTCAAGACCGTCAGCCGTCCGGCGCCCGCCAGCGCCGGCGGCGCAGCGTGCCCGGCATCGCGTGACCCGACCCGTCCCGGGAAGGACACCCGCCGATGCACCGAAGGACCCGACTCGCCACGGCGGCGCTGCTCATGTGCGGCGCCGCCGTCGCACTGCCGGCGCCCGCCCAGGCGCACACCACCATCAACCCCGCCCTCTTCCAGCAGGTCGAGCTCGCCAAGGGCATCAACGAGCTCGGCGAGCCGATGTCCATCGCGGTGCTGCCGGACCGGTCCGTGCTGCACACCGCGCGCAACGGGACGCTGCGCCGCACCGACGCCGCCGGGACCACCACGGTGATCGGTTCGCTGCCCGTCTACACCCACGACGAGGAGGGCCTCCAGGGGGTCGCCGCCGACCCGGGCTTCGCCACCAACCGGCAGATCTACCTGTACTACGCGCCGCCGCTGAACACCCCCGGCGGCGACGCGCCCGCGACCGGCAGCGACTGGACCGCGTGGAAGGGCGTCAACCGGCTGTCCCGCTTCACCCTCAACACCGACAACACGCTCAACACCGCCAGCGAGCGCACCGTCCTGGAGGTCGGCACCGACCGCGGCATGTGCTGCCACGTCGGCGGCGACATCGACTTCGACGCCGCCGGCAACCTGTACCTGAGCACCGGCGACGACTCCAACCCGTTCGACTCCGCCGGCTACGCGCCGATCGACGAGCGCACCGACCGCAACCCCGCCTACGACGCGCAGCGCTCCGCGGCCAACACCAACGACCTGCGCGGCAAGATCCTGCGCATCAAGGTCAACGCCGACGGGTCGTACGGCATCCCGAGCGGGAACCTGTTCCCGCAGGGCACCGCGAACACCCGCCCCGAGATCTACGCGATGGGCCTGCGCAACCCCTTCCGGATGAGCGTCGACAAGCCCACCGGCGCCGTCTACGTCGGTGACTACGGCCCGGACGCCGGCACCACCGACCCCAACCGGGGGCCGTCCGGGCAGGTCGAGTTCGACCGGATCACGGCACCGGGCAACTACGGCTGGCCGTACTGCACCGGCACCAACACCGCGTCGGAGACCTACAACGAGTGGAACTTCGCGTCCAACAGCACCGGGCCGAAGTACAACTGCGCGGGCGGGCCCACGAACAACTCGTTCCGCAACACCGGGCAGGGCACGCTGCCGGCCGCGAAACCCGCCTGGATCCGCTACGCCGGTGACGCCGGCAGCCCGCCCGAGTTCGGCAGCGGCTCCGAGTCGCCGATGGCCGGGCCGGTGTACCGCTACGACGCCGCGAACCCCTCGGCGGTCAAGTTCCCCGCGGACCTCGACGGGCACTTCTTCGCCGGCGAGTTCGGCCGCCGCTGGATCAAGGCGATCGACGTCAACGGCGACGGCTCACCCGGCGCCATCGCCAACTTCCCGTGGACCGGCATGCAGATCATGGACCAGGCGTTCGGGCCCGACGGCGCCCTGTACGTCCTGGACTACGGCGCCGGGTTCGGCAACGGCGACGCCAACTCCGCCCTGTACCGCATCGAGTACACCGGCGGCGGCAACCGGGCACCCGTCGCGGTCGCCGGCGCCAACCCCACGTCCGGTCCCGCGCCGCTGACGGTGAACTTCAGCTCGGCCGGCAGCAACGACCCCGAGGGCCAGGCCATCACCTACGCGTGGGCGTTCGGCGACGGCACCACCTCCACCGCCGCCAACCCGGCGAAGACCTACACGACGGCCGGCACGTACACGGCCACCCTCACCGTCCGCGACCCGCAGGGCGCGACCGGCAGCGCCAGCGTGCGGATCTCCGTGGGCAACACCGTGCCCACCGTCCGGATCGTCAGTCCCGCGAACGGTTCCCTGGTCTCGTTCGGCGACACCGTGCCCTACCAGATCACGGTCACCGACCCGGAGGACGGCACGATCGACTGCGGGCGGGTCCGGATGACGTACATCCTCGGCCACGACACCCACGGTCACCAGATCACGTCCCGGACCGGCTGCTCCGGCTCGATCACCATCCCGCTGGACGGTGAGCACGACGCGGCCGCGAACATCTTCGCCGTGTTCGACGCCGAGTACACCGACAACGGCGGCCTCACCACCCACACCCAGCACACCCTCCAGCCGCGGCACCGCCAGGCCGAGCACTTCGCGACCCAGCAGGGTGTGCAGACGTTCGACAAGGCCGGCGCCGAGGGCGGCAAGACCGTCGGGCAGATCGAGAACGGCGACTGGATCGCGTTCAGCCCGTACCGGCTGAACAACGCCACCTCGTTCACCGCCCGGGTCTCCTCCGGCGGGGCGGGCGGCACCCTGTCGCTGCGGACCGGCTCGCCGACCGGCACCCTCGTCGGCTCCACCACCGTCCCCGCGACCGGCAGCTGGGACACGTTCGTCAACGTCACCGGCACCGTCTCCGGCGCGCCCGCCACCACCGGCCAGCTGTACCTCGTCTTCACCGGCGGCGCCGGCGCCCTGTTCGACGTGGACGCGTTCACGATCGACACCGGCACCACCCAGCCCCCGACCGGCCGGGTCGAGGCCGAGTCGTACACCTCGCAGAGCGGCGTCCAGGTGGTCGCCGACGGCACCGCGCACGGCGGGAACCGCGTCGGCTACATCGACGGCGGCGACTGGGTTGGTTATGCGGGGGTGAACGTCTCCGGCAAGACCGGCTTCACGGCGCGGGTCGCGTCGGGTGGCAGTGGCGGCACCATCCAGATCCGGTCGGGTTCGCAGACGGGGCCGTTGCTGGGTTCGGTGAACGTCGGTAACACCGGTGGCTACGGCACGTTCGTGGACGTCTCGACCACGTTGTCGGCGGGGTCGGGTGCGTTGTTCCTGGTGTTCGTCGGTACCGGCGCGGGCGGGCTGTTCGACGTGGACGACTTCGCGCTGACCGGTGGTACGACGCCGCCGGCGACGAACCTGGCGTTGAACAAGACGGCGACCGCCGACAGCCAGTGCGCGGCGACGGAGGGTGCGGCGAAGGCCGTCAACGGGACCGTCAACGGCGGCAACGCCGACAAGTGGTGCTCCCTCGGCGCGTCGAAATGGTGGCGGGTCGACCTCGGCGGCGTGTCCAATGTCGGCCGGGTCGTGATCCGGCACGCCGGCGCCGGCGGGGAGAACGCCGCGTTCAACACCCGCGACTTCGACGTGCAGACCAGCGTCGACGGCACCACCTGGACGACCGTGTCCCAGGTGCGCGGCAACACCGGCAACGTCACCACCTCCACGTTCACCGCCACCGGCGTCCGCCACGTGCGGATCAACGTCATCGCACCCACCAGCAACGCCGACACCGCCGCCCGTCTCTACGAGGTAGAGGTCTACGCATCATGAGAAAGCTTCTCCCGCTCGTCGCCGTCACGGCCCTGCTGACCGCCGGTGCCGCCGTGCCCGCCTACGCCGACACCGCCTTCGACGTGCTCGTCTTCTCCAAGACGGCCGGCTTCCGGCACGACTCGATCCCCGCCGGCATCACCGCCGTCCAGCAGCTCGGCGCCGCCAACGGCTTCACCGTCACCGCCACCGAGGACGCAGGAGCGTTCACGACCGCGAACCTCGCCCAGTACGAGGCCGTCGTCTTCCTCAGCACCACCGGCGACGTCCTCAACGCGACCCAGCAGACCGCGTTCGAGTCCTACATCCGCGGCGGCGGCGGATACGTCGGCGTGCACGCCGCCGCCGACACCGAGTACGACTGGCCGTTCTACGGCGACCTCGTCGGCGCCTGGTTCTCGTCGCACCCGGCGATCCAGCAGGCGACGATGAAGATCGAGGACCGCACCCACCCGGCGACCGCGCACCTCGGCGCCACCTGGGTCCGCACCGACGAGCTGTACAACTACCGCACCAACCCCCGCTCCACCGCACACGTCCTCGCCACCCTCGACGAGACCACGTACAGCGGCGGCACGATGGGCACGGACCACCCGTTCGCGTGGTGCAAGACGATCCAGAGCGGCCGGTCGTTCTACACCGGCGCCGGCCACACGCAGGAGTCCTATTCGGACAGTGCGTTCCGCGCCCACCTGCTCGGCGGGATCCGCTACGCCGGCGGGAAAGCGGCCGCCGACTGCAGCCCCGGCACCACGCAGCCCCCGGCGGGCCGGGTCGAGGCCGAGTCGTACAGCAGCCAGAACGGCGTCCAGATCGTCGGCGACGGCGCGGCCCACGGCGGGAACCGCGTCGGCTACATCGACGGCGGCGACTGGGTCGGTTATGCGGGCGTCAACGTCTCCGGCAAGACCGGCTTCACGGCGCGGGTCGCGTCCGGCGGCGCGGGCGGCACCATCCAGATCCGGTCGGGTTCGCAGACCGGTCCGTTGCTGGGTTCGGTGAACGTCGGTAACACCGGTGGCTACGGCACGTTCGTGGACGTCTCGACCACGTTGTCGGCGGGGTCGGGTGCGTTGTTCCTGGTGTTCGTCGGTACCGGCGCGGGCGGGCTGTTCGACGTGGACGACTTCGCGCTGACCGGTGGTACGACGCCGCCGGCGACGAACCTGGCGTTGAACAAGACTGCCACCGCCGACAGCCAGTGCGCGGCGACGGAGGGTGCGGCGAAGGCCGTCAACGGGACCGTCAACGGCGGCAACGCCGACAAGTGGTGCTCCCTCGGCGCGTCGAAATGGTGGCGGGTCGACCTCGGCGGCGTGTCGAGCGTCGGCCGGGTCGTGATCCGGCACGCCGGCGCCGGCGGGGAGAACGCCGCGTTCAACACCCGCGACTTCGACGTGCAGACCAGCGTCGACGGCACCACCTGGACGACCGTGTCCCAGGTACGCGGCAACACGGCCAACGTCACCACCACGACGTTCGGCCCGGCCGGAATCCGCCACCTGCGGGTCAACGTCATCACCCCGACGAACAACACCGACACCGCCGCCCGCCTCTACGAGGTCGAGGCGTACGCCTCCTGACCACCCGTCCGCCGGACCGGCCTCACGTCAGGTGGGGTCGGTCCCGGCGGTGCGCAGGCGGCGCGCGCCGTGTAGGTTTCACGCCCGTCGATCCCGGGACCTGCGGCGGCGGTCCCGGGTCTCCGCACGGCATTGAGCGGTGTCGAAGGGCGCTGCTGTACTGCGCGGATGCGGACCCTCCTCGCGCTCCTCACCGCCGCCGTCGTCGGCGCGGCCACGCTTCTGACGCTGCCGGCCGGTCCCGCCGCCGCGGCCGCGGTGCGCATCATGCCCCTCGGCGACTCGATCACCGGCAACCCGGGCTGCTGGCGGGCGCTGCTGTGGAACGACCTGCAGGCGGGCGGGCACACCAACATCGACTTCGTCGGCACCCAGGCGCCGCAGGGCTGCGGGGTGGCGTACGACGGCGACGGCGAGGGCCACGGCGGCGCGCTCGTCACCGCGGTCGCCGACCAGAACCAGCTGCCCGCCTGGCTGTCGGCGACCAGGCCCGACGTCGTCCTCATGCACTTCGGCACGAACGACGTGTGGAGCAACCGGTCCACCGACACGATCCTCGCCGCGTACGGCAAGCTCGTCGACCAGATGCGCGCGAGCAACCCCGCCATGCGGGTCCTGGTCGCGCAGATCATCCCGATGAACCCGGCCAGCTGCACCGAGTGCGCCGCCCGGGTGGTCGCCCTCAACGCGGCCATCCCGGCCTGGGCGGCGGGCAAGACGACCGCCGCGTCGCCGGTCACGGTCGTCGACCAGTGGACGGGCTTCAGCACCGCCGCGGACACCGGCGACGGCGTGCACCCCAACGGCTCCGGCGACCGCAAGATGGCGGACCGCTGGCTGCCAGCCGTGATCCGCGCCCTCGACGGCGTCCAGCCCTCCGCGTCCCCGTCCCGCTCGGTGTCGCCGTCCCCGTCGCGCTCGGTGTCGCCGTCGCCGTCCCGGTCGGTGTCGCCGTCCCCGTCCCGGTCGGTGCTCCCGTCCGACAGCGTCCCGCCGATCCCGGGCTGCGCCGCCACGTACGCGGTGGTCGGCCAGTGGCCCGGCGGCTTCCAGGGCGAGGTCACCGTCCGCAACGGCGGCTCGTCGCCGATCGCCGGGTGGACCGCGCGCTACACGTACACCGGCGGCGAACAGGTCACGCAGGCCTGGGGCGCGACCGTCACGCAGACGGGTGCCGCCGTCACCGCCGTCAACGCCGCCTGGAACGGCGCGCTCGCTCCCGGCGCCACCGCCACGTTCGGCTTCATCGGCTCCGGTACCCCCGGCGCCCCACCCGTGACCTGCACCTCGCGCTGACCGGGCGTCACGCCGAGGTGAACCCGGAGGTGAACGCGGCGAGCGCGCCGGTGTACCGCTTCGGCGGCGGCGGCGCGTACTCGCCGCGCTTCGACGTGCGCAGGCCGAGCGTGACGAGGGACTGCACGAGCACGGTCGCGGCGGCGACACCGTCGACGACCGGGACGCCGACCCGCTCGGCGACCACGGACGGCAGGTCGGCCATCCCGGCGCAGCCCAGCACGATGACGTCGGAGCGGTCGGTGGCGAGGGCGGTGCGGGCGAGGGCGGTGACCCGGTCGGCGACGGACGGGTCCCGGTCGAGCTCCAGGACCGGGATGTCGCAGGCGTGCACCCCGCGGCAGACGCCCGGGGCGACGTACCGGCCGGCGAGCTCCCACGCCCGGCCGCGGGTGCGGTCGAGGGTGGTGACGACGCTGAACCCCCGGCCGAGCAGCGCGGCGGCGTGCATGGCGGCCTCGGCGATCCCGACGACCGGGCCGCCGGCGACCTCGCGGGCGGCGTCCAGGCCCGGGTCGCCGAAGCAGGCGATGACGTACCCGTCGGCGTCGTGGTCACGGATCGCGGTGAGGATGCCGGGGACGCTCAGCGCCTCGTCGTAGTGGCTCTCGATGGAGGCCGGGCCCATGCTCGACGTGACCGCCTCGACGCGGGTGCCCGGACCGGCGACGGCCCGGGCACCCGACTCGATCTTCGCGGTCATCTCCGCCGTGGTGTTCGGGTTGACGACCAGGATCCGCATGGCGTCAGGCGGCCCGGCCGCGCTTCGACAGGGCGTAGTGGACGGCGAACCCGAGGGCCATGCCGATGAACCAGCTGTACTGCGCGGTGGTGTGCATGCCCGGCCCGCCGGTCCACAGCACCGGCACGACCGCGACGACCGCGCCGACGGCGGTGGCGACGATCGCCGGCGGGTTGTAGCCCCGCTTGTAGAAGTACCGCCCCGACGGCGCCATCGTGAACATCTCGTCGACGTCGACGACCTGCCTGCGGATCAGGTAGTAGTCGGCGATGAGCACCCCGAAGAGCGGGCCGATCGCCGCGCCGAGGACCTCGAGCGTGTAGTGGATGACGTCGGGGTTGTTGTACAGGTTCCACGGCGTGATGAGCACCGACCCGACCGCGGCGATCATGCCGCCCATCCGCCAGCTGATCCGCTGCGGGCTGACGTTGGAGAAGTCGAACGCCGGTGAGATGAAGTTCGCCACGATGTTGATGCCGATGGTGGCGATCGTGAACGTCAGCGCGCCGAGCACGATCGCGAACGTGCTGTCGATCTTCGCGACCGTCTGGACCGGGTCGGTGATGAGCTCCCCGAAGATCGGGATCGTCAGCGACGACGTGACGACGACCAGGATCGAGAACGCCAGGAAGTTCACCGGCAGCCCGAGGAAGTTGCCCTTCTTGACGGCGCCGAAGGACCGCCCGTACCGGGAGAAGTCCCCGAAGTTGAGCATCGGCCCGGAGAAGTACGACACGACCAGCGCGATCGCCCCGAGCATGACCGGCACCGCGTCGAACCCGGTGTACTTGACCTCGCCGAGGTTCAGGTCGATCTCGCCCCAGCCGGCCTTCCAGATGAGGTACCCGGCGAGGACGATCATCACGACGTACACGGCGGGACCGCAGAAGTCGATGAACCTGCGGATCGTCTCCATGCCGGTCCAGAACACCGCCGCCTGCAGCACCCACAGCAGCGCGTAGGAGCACCAGCCGAGCAGCGGCAGCCCGAGGAAGCCCCACTGGTTCACGTCCGCGTACGGCGCGAGACCCGGGAACAGCTTCAGCACCACCACGTCGAGCGCGGCGGAGGCCAGGTACGTCTGGATGCCGTACCAGGCGACCGCGATACCGCCGCGGATGATCGCCGGCACGTTGGCGCCCAGCACCCCGAACGCCACCCGGTTGATCACCGGGTAGGGCACGCCCGTCACCTGGCTCGGCTTCGCGACCAGGTTGCAGAAGAAGTAGACGATCGTGATGCCGACGACCAGCGACACGAGGACCTGCCAGCTGGACAGGCCGAGCGCGAAGAGGCTGCCGGCCGTCACGTACCCGCCGACGCTGTGCACGTCGGACATCCAGAACGCGAAGATGTTGTAGGAGCCCCACGACTGCTGCCGCAGCGGGGCGAGATCCTCGTTGGTGAGCCGCGGGTCGTAGCCGGGTTTGACGACGCCGGAGCCGACCGGCATGCCGGCGGCCTCGACCAGATCCTGCGGCCCGTCCGGTGCCGCTCCTGCGGTGCTGACGGAATCCTGCGCGCGTGCGACTGTGTCGGCCATCCCCAACTCCCTGGGTAGTGCGGCTCGTTGCCGCTCACGCTAGGAAGCCGCTGTTTCACGCCGATGTTCGAAAACATATATCTGTTGCTCAGTCAGGCTCCGCGAACAGTCCCGTGTGCTGGGGCAGCAGCGCGATCGCCGTCTGCAGCCGCCGGTGGTGCTCGGCGCAGACACGGATCAGCCGCTCGGTGTCCCGGTCGACGAACGCCTCCAGCATCCCGGCGTGGTCGCGGTGCAGCAGCCACCGGTCCTCGTCGCCGAGGTGCGACATCGGCCGCAGCGGCTCCGTCATGTTCCACGCGGTGCCGAGCATGTGCAGCAGCCGCCGCATCCGGCACGGCCGGATCAGCGCCAGGTGGAAGCGGCGGCTCTCCCGGTGGTGCGCCCGCGGGTCCCCGGCCGCGACCGCGTCCTCCAGGGCGGCGTGCGCGGCCCGCGCCTGCTCGTCGTCGCCGGCCCCGGCGAGCGACACCGCGACCCGCAGCGCGGCGGTCTCCAGCGCCTCCCGGACCAGGTAGATCTCGCCGAACTCGGCCGCGGTCAGCTGCGCGACCCGATACCCCAGATGCGGCCGGTGATCGACCAGCCCCTCGCCGATGAGCGTCATCAGCGCCTCCCGCACCGGGATCCTGCTCACCCCGAACGCGGCGGCGACCCCGTCGACGGGGATCGGCGAGCCGGGCGGCACCTCCCCGTCGAGGATGCACGCCCGCAGCTCGTCGAGGATGACACTCTGCGAACTGCCGGCCGGCCTCCCCGCCAACCGCGCCAGCAGCACCGACCGGCGACGTGCTCCAGCCATGCGCCACCTCCCAACGGCGCACACCACGCTAGACCCGCCCCGTTATCACCACGTTTCGTGGCCGCGGACCGTCCCCGCCCGGACCCGAACCTCCGGAGTGACGGCCGGGCGAAAGGGGTACCCGGGCCGAAATCTGGCGGTTAGCTTCGACGGCATGAGCGCGACGAAGATCATGCTGGACGAGGGCGAGATGCCGCGTCGCTGGTACAACATCATGGCCGATCTGCCGGTGGGGCCGCCGCCGGTGCTGCACCCGGGGACGCTGGAGCCGGTCGGGCCGCAGGACCTGGCGCCGCTGTTTCCGATGGCGCTGATCGAGCAGGAGGTGACGCAGGAGCGGTACGTCGACATCCCCGAGGAGGTGCTCGAGGTCTACCGGCTCTGGCGGCCGTCGCCGCTGTTCCGCGCGCACCGGCTGGAGAAGGCGCTCGGGACGCCGGCGAAGATCTACTACAAGTACGAGGGGGTGTCGCCGGCCGGGTCGCACAAGCCGAACACCGCCGTGCCGCAGGCCTACTACAACGCCGCCGCGGGGATCCGCAGGCTGACCACCGAGACCGGGGCGGGGCAGTGGGGGACCGCGCTGGCGTTCGCGGGGGCGCAGTTCGGGCTCGACGTCGAGATCTGGCAGGTCCGAGCCTCCTACGACCAGAAGCCGTACCGCAAGATGATGATCGAGACGTTCGGCGGGACCATCCACCCGTCGCCGTCGGACCGCACGGAGGCGGGGCGGCGCATTCTCGCCACGGACCCGGACAGCCCGGGGTCGCTGGGGATCGCGATCAGCGAGGCCGTCGAGGTCGCGGCGGGCCGGCCCGACACGAACTACGCGCTCGGCAGCGTGCTCAACCACGTGCTGCTGCACCAGACGATCATCGGGGAGGAGGCGCTGCTGCAGCTGGCCAAGGTCGGCGCCACGCCCGATGTCATCGTCGGGTGTACCGGCGGCGGCTCCAACTTCGCCGGCCTCGCCTTCCCGTTCCTGCGTGAGAAGCTCGCCGGGCGGATGGCGCCGGTGATCCGGGCCGTCGAGCCGGCCGCGTGCCCGTCGCTGACGAAGGGCGTCTACGCCTACGACTTCGGCGACACCGCCGGGATGACGCCGCTGATGAAGATGCACACGCTCGGCCGGGACTTCATCCCCGACCCGATCCACGCCGGCGGCCTGCGGTACCACGGCATGGCGCCGCTCATCTCGCACGTGTACGAGCTGGGCCTGATCGAGGCGGTCAGCAAGACCCAGCGGGAGTGCTTCGAGGCGGGGGTCCGCTTCGCCCGCACCGAGGGCATCGTCCCCGCGCCCGAGCCGACCCACGCCCTCGCCGCCTGCGTCGAGGAGGCGCTGCGCTGCAAGGAGACCGGCGAGGAGAAGGTGATCCTGACCGCGCTGTGCGGGCACGGGCACCTCGACCTGCCCGCGTACGGCCGCTACCTGGCCGGCGGGATGGAGGACCGCGAGCTGTCCGACGAGGCGCTCGCCGCCTCCGTCGCCCGGCTGCCGAAGGTGCCCGCCTAGCGTTCAGCGGATGGACGTCACGACGTGGGAGCCGGTCGGCACGAACCGCACCGGCATCCTGCGCAGTCCCGGCAGGGCGGCGGACACCGCCTCGTGCGTGTGCGGCGGCGCGAGCAGCAGCAGCGAGCGGCCGAGCCGTTTGCCGCCGTACGCGCCGGCCCGCAGCGCCGCGGCGTAGCGGGCGTCGAGGTCGCCGGGTCGCCAGCCGTCGTGCAGCAGCGCCCCGACGCCCGCGATGTCCCCGGCGAGGAGCCTGTCCCGGCCGAGCTCCACCAGGTCCGCGGGGCACGGCACCTCGCCGGCGCACCCCGGGCCGGGCGGCCGGCCGGTGGCGAAGACCAGCGCGTGCCGGGCCAGCTCCTCCAGTCCGGCGTCCGGCACCGGTACCCCCGTGATCGACACCCGCTCGTCGGGGTGGAACGCGTACTCGTTGCAGCCGCCGACCGCGACGGCGTACGGGTCCTGCTTGCCGGGCCGCCCGGACTCCACCCGGCAGGCGAGGTCGGCGAGCCCGGCCGGGTCGGCGATGCGGTCCGTCGCCGTGTACAGGGCGTGCAGCAGCCCGACGGCGAACGCGCTGGACGTGCCGAGGCCGCTGCCGCCCGGCGGTACGTCGGACATGCTGGCGATGTCGCAGCCGCCGGTCACCCCGGTGGCCTCCAGCGCGGCCCGGACGACCGGGTGCTCGACCTCGCACGGGTCACCGGCGAGGGTGTCGCTCCAGCTCAGGCCGATCGCGCCGTCCCAGCGGGCGCGGACGGTCACGTAGACGAACTTGTCGATGGTGAGGCTGAGCACCTTCCCGCCGTGCGCCCGGTAGTGGTCCGGGAGGTCGGTGCCGCCCCCGAAGAGGCTGACCCGAAGGGGTGTGCGGGTCGTCGTCAGCGTTCGCATGGTGATTCCCCCTCTGCGTGGTCCCGCTGCGCGTGGTCCGGCAAAAGATTCCTCGCATTCAATGGAAAATGAGGTGCGGAGGGTTGTCAAACGCTCCGGGCAGGGCATCGCCTGGGCGGGCCGGATCGCGGAGGGGCAGAATCCTGCAGATGGTGACGACGCTGACGGTCGACTGCGGTGGTGGCGGGCTCAAGGCCGCCGTGGTCGACGACACCGACACGCTGTGCTGCGAGCCGGTGCGGGTGCCGACGCCGTACCCGCTGCCACCGGCCCGCCTCGTCACGGCGCTGCTGGACATCGCGGCGGGGCTGCCGGCCGCGGACCGGGTCACGGTCGGCCTGCCGGGGATGATCCGGCACGGTGTCGTCGTCGCGACCCCGCACTACGTCAACGAGGCCGGCCCGCACACCCCGGTCGACCCGGAGCTGTTCGCCCTGTGGAAGGGCTTCGACGCCCGCGCCGACCTCGAGCGCGCCTTCGACCGGCCGGTCCTGGTGCTCAACGACGCCGAGGTGCACGGTGCCGCCCTGGTCGAGGGCAGCGGCCTGGAGCTGGTGCTCACCCTCGGCACCGGGCTGGGCAGCGCGCTGTTCGACGACGGGCGGCTCGCCCCGCACCTGGAGCTGTCGCACGCGCCGTACTCGAAGGGGCGCACCTACGACGACTTCCTCGGCGAGCTGGAGCGCCGCCGGCTCGGTGACCGGCGCTGGTCGCGGCGGGTGCTGAGGATCGTCGACGGGCTGCGGCCCGTGTTCCGCTGGGACCGGCTGTACCTCGGCGGCGGCAACGCGGAACGCCTGGTCGTGCCGATGCCCGACGACGTGCGCCTGGTGCCGAACCAGGCCGGGGTCCGCGGCGGTTCACGGGCCTGGACACTCATCGGCGTGTAACGTCCGTTCTGTCCGGAATGCGCCGTATTGTAGTGCGGTGACCACGGTATGTGACGACGTACTGGAGACCGCCCGCGGCTCCGTCGCCGCGCTGCGCGCCCTGCCGCCACCGGCCGCCGACACCGGGGTCCCCGTCGTGCTGTGCCCGGGCCTGATCGGCTCGAAGGAGGACTTCCTGCCGCTGCTGCCGGCCCTGGCCGCCGCCGGGTACCGCGCCTACGCGTACGACTACCGCGGCCACTACGGCGCCTGCGACGACGGCGACCACTCGATCCAACGGCACGCGCGGGACCTGATCGCCGTCCTGGACGCCCTGGGCGCCCTGGACGCTCCCGGCGCCGAGAAGCCGCACGTCGTCGGCCACTCCTACGGCGGGTTCGTGGTCCGCGCCGCCGCCCTCGCCGAACCGGACCGCCTCGGGTCCGCCGCGCTCATCGGCAGCGGCCCCGGCATGGACAGCCCGAAACACCGCAAGATCCTCGGCGGCTTCGACCACACGCTGTCGCTGCAGGGCAACGCCGTGATGTGGCCGGTCGTACGGCGGCTCATCCCCGAGGACGACGTCGCCCGGCGCGAGTTCTGGCGGACCCGGCTGCGGCTGATGCGCCCCGCGTTCGTCCACGGCGCCCTCGCGTCCCTCGCGGGGGAGACCGACCGGGCCGAAGGACTGCGCGCCACCCGGCTGCCGCTGCTGGTCATGCACGGCCACCGGGACCGCAAGCTGTGGTCCGCGACGGAGTTCGCCGGCTACGCCGAACGCTCCGGCGCGTCCCTGGCCGTCATCGACGGCGCCGCGCACAGCCCCAACCTGGAGCGGCCCGGCCCGACCGCCGACGCGCTGCTGCGCTTCTGGGCGGAGACCGACCGGCGGCGGGCCCTGCGGACGTTCGTCGACCTGGTGCGGCCGGCCGCGCACGCCGACCCGTACCCGGCCTACCGGCGGCTGCGCGGGGCGACCCCCGTCCTGCCCGTGCAACTGCCCGGCAAGGCGGAGGCGGTGGTGCTCACCCGGTACGCCGACTGCGCCCGCCTCCTGCAGGACGCCGCCTTCGTCAGCGCCGGCGAGGCCCCGGAGCTGCTCACCCCGACCTGGCGCGACCACCGGCTGGTCCGCTGCCTCTACCAGTCGTTCGGCTGGCGGGAAGGGCCGGCGCACCTGCCGCTGCGCACCGCCCTCGCCCGGCGGCTCACCCCGCGCCGCTGCCCGGTCCAGCACGCCGACGTGGTCGCCGTCGCCACGTCGGTACTGGACGGCTTCGCGGCACGGCTCGCCGGGGGAGCGGTGGTCAACCTCGCCGAGGCCGTCGCCGTGCCGTTCGCGTCGCTGGTCACCGGGCGCCTCCTCGGCATCCCGGACGCCGACGCGCTGCGGCTCGGCGCCGCCGCCCGGGCCGGCAGCGCAGCGTTCGAGCCCTTCATGACGCCCCGGCAGCGCACCGCCATGGCGGCCGCCGGCGAGACCATCATCTCCGTCCTGGAGCGCTTCGCCGACGACGGCCTGCTGGGCCTGGTCCGGGCGCACCGGCCGGACGGCGGCGAGCAGTACCAGGGCGACCTCGCGCTGCTGTTCGGCGCCGCCTACGACTCCCCGGCGAGCCTCATCACCCTCGGCGCCCGGCTCCTGCTGACCCACCCCGACCAGGCGGACACGCTGCGCCGGGACCCCGCCACCGCCGAACGCGCCGTCGAGGAGATCCTGCGCTACGACCCGCCCGTGCAGGTCGCCGTCCGGATCGCGACCGTGGCGTGCGAGTTCGGCGGCGTGCCCGTCGCGCCCGGCACCGCCCTGCTCGGCATCCTCGGCGCCGCGAACCGCGACCCCGCGTTCACCGACGACCCCGACACGTTCCGGATCGCCCGGCGCACCACAAGGCCGCCGCTGTCGTTCGGCACCGGACGGCACTACTGCCCGGGCTCCGCCCTCGCCCGCACGCACGCGCAGGTGCTGTTCCCGATGCTGCTGCGCCGATTCCCCGGCCTGCGCCTCGCCGGCCCGCCCACGTTCCGCGCGCCCGGCACCATGCTGCGCGGCATCGAAGACCTGCCCGTCGTTGATTGCGAGGCCGCCTGATGCGGGTGCTGTTCACCATCAACCCGGCGCCCGGCCACCTGTACGCGCTGGTCCCCCTGGCCTGGGCGATGCACCTGCGCGGGCACGACGTGCTCGTCGCCGCGCCCCGATCCATGGGGCAGCAGATCCGCCGCGCCGGGCTCAGCCACGCCGTCATCGGCGGCGACGCGTCGTTCTTCGAGCTGTGGCCGCCGAACCTGCGCCTCGGCGGCAACGACACCCTCGACCTCACCGTCTTCGCCGCCATCGCCGAACACACCGGCCCCGACGTCGTCGCCCTCGCCCGCGCCTGGCGCCCCGACCTCATCGTCACCGAACCCGTCGAATACGCCGCGCCCCTCGCCGCCACGCTCCTGGGCATCCCGTGGGTCCTGCACCACTGGGGGCTCCCGGTCCCGCCCGGCGTGCACCGCGCCGCGCTCGCCGACATCGCCGACCGGCTCCTGCGCCTCGGCGACGTCCTGGGCGTCTCGCAGCCGACCGACGCGCCCCTGGCGACCGTCGACACGTGCCCGCCCTCGCTGCGCCTGCCCGACGCGGTCCCCGGGCTGGCCATGCGGTACATCCCGTACAACAGCGCCAGCACACTGCCGGAATGGCTGTTCGCGCCGCGCGTGCGCCCCCGGGTCTGCGTCTCCATGGGCACCGTGCCGATCCCCGAGGGCGTCGACGGCCTCACCGCCGCCGTCGAAGGGATGCGCGACCTCGACGTGGAGGTCGTCGTCAGCGGCGCCGGCGTGCACGGCATCGAGGACCTGCCGCCCAACGCCCGACGCGCCGGCTGGCTGCCGCACCACGCGCTCCTGCCCACCTGCGACCTGTTCGTGCACCACGGGGGGTCCGGCAGCTCCATGGCCGCCCTCGGCGCGGGCCGTCCTCAGCTGGTACTGCCGCAGATGTGCGACCAGTTCAGCATCGCCGACCGGCTCACGGCCGCCGGTGTCGCACGCGGCGTCGCCTTCGCCGACCGGTCCCCGGCAGCGGTCCGCGTCGCCGTCCGCGCGCTGCTCGCCGACACCGCCGTCACCCGCCGCGCCGGCCGGATCCGCGACGAGATCGCCGCGCTGCCGTCGCCTCCTGAGGTGGCCGCGACCCTGGCGGGCCTGACGGCGGGCGGCCGACCTGGCAAGGTGGAGGCATGTGCAGGAACATCCGGGTACTGAACAACTTCGAGCCGCCGGCGACCGAGGACGAGATCGAGGCCGCCGCCATCCAGTACGTGCGCAAGGTCGCCGGCATGACCCGCCCCTCGCAGGCGAACCAGGCGGCCTTCGACGCGGCGGTCGCCGCGGTCGCCGCCGCGACCCGTGAGCTGCTCGGCTCCCTGGTCACCAACACACCCCCACGCGACCGCAAGATCGAAGCCGCCAAGGCCAAAGCCCGAGCCGCCGAACGCTACGGAACCCGCTAGCTGTACTGTTTCCCGCTGTTTCCCGCTCTGTCGCCTGCGGCGATGGGCTCGCTGCCCCACGCTCCGCGCGGGTCCCGCCGGGGGGATTCTCACCCCCGGAGCCCCCCAATGCGCCGCTCCGCGACGCACTGCCAGCGCGCGGGGCGCGCGGCAGCTTCCTACGCATGCGCGTGCCATCCCGGTGCCTCCCGCCGCGCCTTTTCCATGATCCGGAAGAGTTTTGGTCGTCAGGGCGACGAAATGTCTTCCGGATCATGGGTTGTGGTGGGCGGGGGGGTGGGTCACGGTTCGGTTGCTGGGGGAACCGGGGTGCCGGCGGGGTGCGTCGGACCTGGCATGAAGCGGCTGGTCGTCGTCCTCGTCGTTGCCGGGGTGGTCGTGGGTGCGGGTGTGGTGGCGTGGGGGAACGCCTACCGGCTCTGTCCCGCGCAGATCACGGCGTACGCGCAGATGCCGCGCCCCGCGGTCCCGCTCGTCGGCGGAGGGGTCTACCACGCCGAGGTCGGCGACACGTTTGCCGTCGGCGGGCACCAGGAGCCGATGCCGGACGGGCGGCCGGTGCTCGGGGGTGACGTGTCGGTCGTTCGATACGTACGGGTCGAGACGGCGCCGACCGAGGAGCGCTGCGGCAAGGTCACGGCCGGGTACCGGTACCACGTCTACCGCGCCGAACATGCTGGCGACGTTGTCATAGCCGGTCACCAGGTCAGGATCAGTGCTTGATTAGTCGCAAAATTTCGAAGTGCGGTCAGCATCTTGCGGTGAAGAGGCGGCAGAGTTACGGTTCGATCCTTCATCGTTGCCGTTCCCCGCCAGGAGCGTGTCATGCGCCGTGCCCTATCCCGTCTCCTGCCGGCAGCGCTGACGCTGACCGCAGCCGTCGCAGTGCCCGCGCCCGCGCAGGCGGACGCCACCACGATCTCCGTCGACAACCTCCGGACCGGCTGGGACAGCAACGAGCCGGGGCTCGCGCCGTCGGCCGTCTCCGCGTCCGACTTCGGCCAGCTGTTCTCGGCCACCGTCAACGGGCAGGTGTACGCGACGCCGATCGTCGCCGCCGGCACGCTGATCACCGCCACCGAGAACAACTGGGTGTACGGGCTCAACCCGGCCACCGGCGCCGTGCTCTGGTCCCGCAGCGTCGGGCCGGCGTGGCCCGCGTCGGCGATCGGCTGCGGCGACCTGGTGCCCAACATCGGCGTCACCAGCACCCCGGTGTACGACCCGGCGACCGGTTCGGTGTTCTTCATGGCCAAGGTCAACGACGGCCCGGACGCCGACCACCCGCACTTCTACCTGCACTCGATCAACCCCGCGACCGGCGTGGAGCGGGCCGGCTGGCCGGTGACGATCCAGGGGTCGCCGACCAACGACCCCGGCAACACGTTCAACGCGAAGACCGCCGCGCAGCGCCCCGGCCTGCTGCTGCTCGACGGCGTCGTCTACGCCGGGTTCGCCAGCCACTGCGACTACGGCCCGTACGTCGGGTACGTCGCCGGTGTGCGTACCACGACGCCGCAGATGACGACGTTGTGGTCGACGGAGGCCGGGCGCAGCAACGGCATGGCCGGCATCTGGCAGTCCGGCGGCGGCCTCGTCTCCGACGGGCCCGGCCGGATCATCGTGTCCACCGGCAACGGCGTCTCGCCCGCACCCGGGCCCGGCACCAGCCCGCCCGGCACGCTCGCCGAGTCGATCATCCGGCTGCAGGTCAACGGCGACGGGTCGCTCACCGCGAAGGACTTCTTCAGCCCGTTCAACAACAGCCGCCTCGACCAGGACGACACCGACTTCGGCTCCGGCGGCCCGATGGCGCTGCCCGCGGGCTTCGGCACCGCCGCGTACCCTCGGCTGCTCGTGCAGACCGGCAAGGACGGCCGTGTGTACCTGCTGAACCGCGACAACCTGGGCGGCAACGCGCAGGGGCCGGGCGGCGGCGACGCGTCCGTCGGCCCGCCCGCCGGACCGTACAACGGCGTCTGGGGACATCCCGCGTTCTGGGGCGGCGACGGCGGCTACGTCTACCAGGTCGAGAACCAGGGCTTCCTGCGCGCGTTCAAGTACGGCGTCAACGGCGCCGGCCTGCCCGTCCTCACCTCGGCCGGGACCAGCGCGTCCACGTTCGGCTACACGTCGGGCTCGCCGGTCGTGACGTCCACCGGTACCACCTCCGGATCCGCCATCGTGTGGGCCGTCTACAGCGACGGGTCCAACGGCGCCAACGGCCAGCTGCGCGCCTACGACGCGCTGCCCGTCAACGGCAGGCTCAACCTGCGCTACAGCGCGCCGATCGGGATCGCGACCAAGTTCATCACCCCCGCGACCGACGGCGGCCGGGTGTTCATCGGCACCCGCGACGGCCACGTCATCGGCTTCGGCCGGCCCACCACGGCGGCCCTGACGAGCAGCCCCACCGACTTCGGCAGCGTCGGCGTCGGCAGTACGGCCAACGCCACCGTCACCGTGACCGCCACCCGCGCGGTCAGCATCTCGGCGATCACGACCGGCGCGCCGTTCGCCGCGACCGCGCCGGCGCTGCCGGTGAACCTCACGACCGGGCAGACCCTGTCCGTGCCGGTGCGGTTCACGCCCACCGCGACCGGCGGCGCGACCGGCAGCCTCACCTTCACCACCAACGCCGGGACCGTGCCGTTCGACCTGCACGGCGTCGGCACCCGGCCCGGCCTCGGCGCGACCCCGTCGACGCTGTCGTTCGGGACCGTGCCGACCGGCGCCAACAAGACCCTCGGCGTCAGCGTCACCAACACCGGCACGTCGGCGGTGACCATCACGGGCTTCACGCCGCCGGCCGCGCCGTTCACCGCCACCGGTGTCCCCGCGACCGGCACGACCCTCGCCGCGGGCGCGTCGGTGTCCGTGTCCGTGCGGTACACGCCGACCACCGCGGGCAACCAGAGCAGCTCCTTCATCGTGA
The DNA here is from genome assembly GCF_055586325.1 of Dactylosporangium sp. NPDC051087. Classification (NCBI taxonomy): domain Bacteria; kingdom Bacillati; phylum Actinomycetota; class Actinomycetes; order Micromonosporales; family Micromonosporaceae; genus Dactylosporangium; species Dactylosporangium sp. NPDC051087. The sequence goes on from NZ_JBVJIJ010000026.1 coordinate 121,085, forward strand.
CCAGCAGCGCCGGCGCGGTCACCGTCCCGGTCACCGGCACCGCGGTCACCGGCGCACCGCACCTGACGATCACCCCGAACCCGGTCGCGTTCGGGCAGGTGCAGGTCGGGCAGACGGCGACGCAGACGTTCGACATCGCCAACACGGGCAACATCGCGCTGACGCTGACGAAGGCGGCGCCGCCGGTCGGGGCGTTCAACACCACCACGCCGGTGTCCGAGGGGCAGCAGCTGTCGCCCGGTGACGTCATCCACCAGACCGTCACGTTCACCCCGGCCTCGGCGGGCGCGCAGTCGGCGGTGTACTCGATCACCGGCGACGACGGGCAGGGCGCGATCCTCGTGCAGCTGACCGGGACCGGCGTGACGAGCACCGGGACCACCAACCTGGCCGGCGGCCGTCCGGTGACCTCGTCCAGCGCGCAGGGCGGCTACCCGGCGACCAACGCGGTCGACGCCGACGCGAACTCCTACTGGGAGAGCGCCAACAACGCGTTCCCGCAATGGATCCAGGTCGACCTCGGCTCGACGGTCGCGGTCGGCAAGGTGACGGTCAAGGTCCCGCCGGCCGCCGCGTGGGGCGCGCGGCGGCAGACCATCGCCGTCCTCGACGGTTCCTCCGGCGCGGTGCTGCGCCCGGCGGCCGACGTCGCGTTCGACCCGGCGACCGGCAACACCGCCGACATCCCGGTCACCGGCTCGGTGCGCTACCTGCGGCTGCAGATCACCGGCAACACCGGATGGCCCGCCGGACAGCTGTCGGGCTTCGAGGTGTACGGCACGGGCGGCGGACCCGCGACGCTCACGCTGAACCCGACGGCACTGTCGTTCGAGGACACCGCGGTCAACGACAACAGCGACTGGCAGACGGTGCTGGTCACCAACACGGGCTCCGGACCGGCGACGGTCTCCGGGATCACCGCCACCGGCGACTACACCCGCGTCACCACCTGCGGGACGGTCATCGCGGCCGGGGCCAACTGCACCGTCACCGTCACGTTCCATCCCACCGCCGCCGGTACCCGCACCGGGACGCTGACGGTCGCCTACGGCGGCACGTCGGTGGGGGTGGCACTGTCCGGCAAGGGCGTGGCCACGGGCAGCCCGGCGCTGACCGCGAACCCCACCACGCTGAACTTCGCGGCCACCACGGTCGGCTCGTACAGCGGCGCGCAGAACGTCACGGTCACCAACACCGGTACCGCGGCGGCGAACGTCTCCGGGGTCAGCGTCGCCGGCGACTACTCGCAGACGAACACGTGCGGCACGACGATCGCGGTCGGGGCGAGCTGCACCGTCAGCGTGACGTTCCGGCCGGCCGTGACCGGCACGCGGACCGGTTCGCTGACCGTCAACTACGGTGGCACCCCGCTCAGCGTCGTGCTGTCCGGGCAGGGCGCCTCGGCGAGCGGGCAGAACCTGGCGCTGGGCCGGCCGACCACACAGTCGTCGAACACGCAGAACTACGGCTCAGGCAACGTCGTGGACGGCAACGCCAACACGTACTGGGAGAGCGTCAACAACGCCTTCCCGCAATGGGTGCAGGTCGACCTCGGCTCGACGCAGCCGGTCGGCAAGGTCACGCTGCGGCTGCCCCCGTCGACGGCGTGGGCGACGCGCACCCAGACGGTCACGGTGACCGACGGCTCGACCGGCGCGGTGCTCCGCTCCTCGATCACCGTCACCTTCGACCCGGCGACCGGCAACACCGCGATCCTGTCGTTCCCGGCGGTGAACGTCCGGTACCTGCGGATCACCGTCACCGCCAACAGCGGCTGGCCCGCCGGGCAGCTGTCCGAAGTGGAGGCTTACAGCCTCTAGCACTTTTGTCAGACGTTTTCTGGCAAGCTGGCGGTCCCGGGGTCCTTGCGACCCCGGGACTTTCGGCGGATCGAACCATACTTTTGGTTGCGAGATAAGTCGTCCGTGCGTCTCGGGTTGACCCTCCGGATGACGCCGCTTGTCGAACCGGACGTTCATCACCAAACAACTCCCGTGCGCACTAGGTTCACTCGACGACATGAGTGAGCCGCGTCTCACCGCCACTTCCGCGGGACGCTCACCTGTCGATGGATTCGCCCGCCAGCGAGGCCACGGGAGGTTTCGAGGTGTGGAAGGGCCGCATGGCCATCATCGTGCTGCTGGCCGTGTCGCTGCTGGCAGGACTGTCGCAGCTGACCGTCAGGGGCGGGAGCGACGACCAGCTCGAGGTCTACTCCTGGTGGACCGGCCCCGGTGAGGAGGAAGGCCTGGCCGCGATGGCCGAGGCCTTCGAGGCGGCGAACCCCGGCATCCGCTTCGTCAACGCCGCCGTCTCCGGCGGCGCGGGCTCCAACGCCAAGGCGATCCTCGCCAGCAGGCTCCTCGCCAACGACCCACCCGACTCCTATCAGCGGCACGCCGGACTGGAACTGCTCGACGACGTGCGCTCCGGCAAGGTCCAGGACCTGACCGGCCTGTACGAGGAACAGGGCTGGGGCAAGGTCTTCCCGAAGGGCCTGCTGGACAACCTCACCATCGACGGCAAGATCTACGCCGTCCCGGTGAACATCCACCGGGCGAACCTGATCTGGTTCAACCCCCGCACGCTGCGCGAGCTCGGCATCGCCGGCCCGCCGAAGACGTGGTCCGACTTCCTGGACCAGGCCGCGGTGATCCGGGACAAGGGCAAGGTGCCGCTCGCCGTCGGCCCGGAGTGGACCCAGAAGCACCTCATGGAGACCGTCCTGCTCGGCGAGCTCGGCGCCGACGCCTACGAGCGGCTCTTCGCCGGCGACCTCGGCTGGACCTCGCCGCAGGTCACCTCGGCCCTCGACATGTTCGGCAAGGTCCTGGCCAACTCCGACGTGAAGTCCGCCGCCGGCGAGTGGCAGCCGCAGCTCGACCGGATCGTCGAGGGTTCCGCGGTGTACGCCGTCATGGGCGACTGGAGCTCCTCCTACCTGGAGCAGTCGAAGAAGCTGCAGTGGCGCGAGGGCTACGACGTCGCCACCTCACCCGGCACCGAGGGGGTCTACGACTTCCTCTCCGACTCCTTCACGCTCCCGACCGGCGTCCGGTCACCCGAACTGTCCCGCAAGTGGCTCATCGAGTGCGGCTCCGCCGCCGGCCAGAACCTGTTCAACCCCTTGAAGGGCTCCATCCCGGCCCGTACCGACGCATCGGCTGACCTCTACCAGGGGTACCTCGGCTGGACGCTGCAGCAGTGGCGGGACCCGAAGACCCGCATCGTCGGCTCCCTCGCGCACGGCGTAGTGGCCAACAACGCCTACAACGCCGAGATCGACTCCGCGCTCGGCCTGTTCGTCCAGCACGGCGACCTCGGCAAGTTCGCCAGCACCGTGCAGCAGCAGTTCCAGGAGACCCGATGACCGCCCCCGTGCACGTGCCGCGGCACTCCAATGCCCCGCCGTCGCGTCCCTTCGTCCCGCCGCCCGTGCGCCGCCGCAAGCACCGCGGCCCCGCGTGGCTGGCCGGGCTGCTGCTCGTCTCTCCGTCGCTGATCCTCATCGGCGTCTTCGTCTACGGCTTCCTCGGCTGGAACGTCCGCGTCTCCTTCACGAACTGGCGGGGGCTCTCGCCCTCGTACCACTTCGTCGGCCTGGACAACTACTCCCGCCTCATGCGCGACGAACGCTGGCACGCCGACGTGCGCAACCTCGTCGTCTTCACCGCCGTGTTCGTCGGCGGCTCCCTGCTGCTCGGCTTCCTGATGGCCATGCTGCTGGACAAGGGCGTGCGCGGCGAAGGCTTCCTCCGCGGCGTCTTCCTCTTCCCGATGGCCATCTCCTTCATCGCCACCGCCATCGTCTGGCGCTGGCTGCTGGACAACGGCTCCGGCTCCGACACCGCCGGCCTCAACAAGCTCTTCGCCGTCCTCGGCCTGGACTTCCTGCGCAGCGACTGGCACAAGTCGGACTCCATCTGGGCGATCGCCGCCGTCGCGCTGCCCGCCGGCTGGGCCCTCTCCGGCTACGTCATGGCCCTGTTCCTCGCCGGCATGCGCGGCGTCCCCGAGGCCCTGCGCGAGTCCGCCCGCCTCGACGGCGCCAGCGAGACCCAGGTCTTCTGGCACGTCGTCCGCCCCGCCCTGCGCCCCGTCACCTTCAGCGCCCTGCTCATCATGATTCACATCTCGCTGAAGACCTTCGACCTCCTGTACGCCCTCGACCAGGGCAACCTGCGCATCGACACGCCTTCGCTGTACATGTGGTTCACCACCTTCGACGGCGGCTTCTACGACCGCGGCTCGACCATCGCCACGGTCCTGCTCGTCGGGGTGGCACTCGTCGTCGGCCCCTATGTCTGGTACGCCCTGCGCACGGAACGGCGGTGACCGCTGTGCCTGATGTCGTTGTGCCGCACGGTGTTCAGCTGTGTGGCGCCGATCCGCGTCACATCGACCCTCGCCCGGAACGGAGGTAGCCGGCATGGTGCGCGCCACCGCCACAGTGCCCCGGCACGTGGTCTCCGACCCGATCCCGCCCGCGGCGTCCAAAGCCGCCGGCGGCGCACGCAGCGTCGTGCGGTACGTCGTCCTGTGGGCCCTGGCCTGTTTCTTCCTCCTCCCCGTCTACGTCCTGGTGGTCACCTCCTTCAAAGACCCCGTCGACGTGTCGGTCACGAGGATCTGGGAGCTGCCGACCAGCCTCTCCCTCGACAACTTCGGCCTCGTCTGGCCGAAGCTCGCCTCCGGCTTCCGCAACAGCCTGTCCCTCGCGATCCCGGCCAGCCTCCTCTCGGCACTGCTCGGCTGCGCCAACGGGTTCGTCCTGTCGAAGATCCGTTTCCCGTTCGCCAACGTGGTCTTCCCGCTGATCCTGTTCGGCATCTTCGTGCCCTACCAGGCCGTGATCATCCCGGTCTCGCAAACCATGACGTTCGTCGGCCTGCGCGGCGGCAACGACCCGACCGGCGGCCTCGCCGGCCTGATGCTCATCCACATCATCTACGGCCTGCCGATCACGACCCTCATCTTCCGCAACCACTTCGTGGCCATGTCCAACACGCTGCTCGAGTCCGCCCGCCTCGACGGGGCCGGCATCCTGCGCACCTTCGTGGACATCGCGGTGCCCCTCGCCAAGCCGGCGTTCGCCGTGGCCATCATCTGGCAGTTCACCTCCTCCTGGAACGACTTCATGTTCGGCGCGATGATGACCAGCCGCGACTCCTGGCCGGTGACGATCGCCCTCAACAACATCGCCGGCGGCCAGTCCGTGCCCTTCGGCCAGGCGATGGCCGGCGCCCTCCTGGTGAGCCTCCCCACACTGGCGCTCTACATCATGCTGGGCCGGTTCTTCATGCGCGGCCTGCTCGCGGGCACCCTGCAGGACTGAACCTGAGTACCTCCACCATCCCTTCATAGGCAGAATTACCGATGCGCCGCCTCCGCCTTGCCGCGATGCTTCCTTCCGACCCGGTCCTTGACCCACGGAGGTACTTACATGAACGGCATCACGCGCGGCTGGGCAGGCCCAAGCCTCACCACCGCCCCTGGATGAACCCGACGAGACCATCCCGAACCCACCCGAGTTCAGCCGGACTCGTTCCGTGCTTGCGCGGGTTCGGCCGGACTCGTTCCGTGCTTGCGCGGGTTCGGCCGGACTCGTTCCGTGCTGGCGCCGGCTCGGCCGGACTCGTTCCGTGCTTGCGCGGGTTCGGCCGGACTCGTTCCGTGCTGGCGCAGCCTCGGCCGGACTCGTTCCGTGCTGGCGCGGTTCAGTCAGGCCTGCTCCGGGTCGGCGTGGGTTCAGCAGGGCGAGCTCTGTGTTGGCGCGGCCCAGCCGGGCCTGCTTCGAGTTTGCTTCGGGCTGCTTCGGGTTCAGCCGGGCCTGCTCCGAGTGCTTCGGGTTCAGCCGGGCGCGTCTCGGGCTGGCGCGGGCTCGGTCGGGCCTGCTCCAGGTTGCTCCGGGCTGAGCCGGGCCTGCTCCGGGCTGGCGCGGGCTCGGTCGGGCCTGCTCCGGGCCGGCGAAGGCTTAGCCGGGCCCACGCCGGCCGCCTCGGGCTCAGCCGGGCGCACACCGGCCACGGCGGATCGCGGCCGGTCGCCGTCCGCAACGGTGACCGGTCACCGCCGCGACGCCCGCGCACCCTTCGGCCTGTCCTCCAGCAGGCCGTCTCGGTCACGTGGTCCGGCGGAATCGTCGATCAGGTGATCTGGCGGGGCTGAGCCGCATACCCGCACTCGCAACGGAACCCGTAGATCGAGCCGCCCACCCCGCCGAACTCCCCGGTCCGCAACTGCCCGACGAACCACATCGGCCGCCCGCAACACCCCGGCCACTGCGGATACGCCTGCAACCACTCAGGTCGCCCGCCGAGCCGCCCCACGTCGTCCCACCGGCGCTCACCGGCAGGGGCGAGCCGCAGCCGCAGCCGCTCCGGCTCGTCGTCGGGCGGATAGCCGGGACACGACTCGTCGCGCTCCTCGTCGAACCTCCCGAGCCGCCAGCCATAGTCACCGCGCAGCTCCTCGTCGGCGTCGCACTCGCAGCAGAAGCTCATCACGAACGGATGCCCGCCTCCCCGCACCGCGGGCGGCAGCAACGCGTCACCCACCAGCAGCGGCACCGTGAGCGGCAGCGCGCACCCGAGCCCGCGCGGATCCTCGAACACCGTGCCCGGCTCGGCGAACGTCTCCAGCCGTGCATCGCCGCTGCGCGCTGTCACGATCGTCTGCGCCTCCGACGTGTGCCGCCGCACGGCCGGGCCGTCCGCCGGCGCCCACACGCCCCGGGCCCCGCACATCAGGCTCACCGGCTCGAACGTCTGCGCGAGCCGGGTCAGGTGCGCGAGCGCGCGGTCCGTGCCGGCCCCGAGCAGCAGCTCGACCCGTGCGGCGGCGAGATCGGCCGGCACCTCATACCGCCGCGGCTCGGCGGGCGGCGAGGCGGCGATCCGCTCGGCGAGCCGGTCGACGAGCTCGTCGGGCGCGTTCGCCGACGCCCGCCAGAACCCGACCCAGTCGGCGTCGACGAGCCGCGCCACCGCCGCATCCGTGAAGTCCTCCAGCACCGGGCCACGATAACGACCGCTCATGTCACGAACCTGATCTCCGGAAACCGCGGTGACACCCCGTCGAGCAACGCGGAGCGGACACCACGCAGGTGCAGTTCGAAGAACGCGCCGACATACGCCCGGACGACCGCCGCCACCCGCGGGCCGTCGACCGTGCCGTAGGCGTCACCGGTCTGCGCCCCGGGCAGCGCGGCCAGGGACGGCACCATCAGCACCGAGTCGTGGAACGCCAGGTGGCGCGCGTCGGGCATCAGCAGCTCGCGGTGCCAGCCGTGCAGGTGGTCGGCGAACGCGCCCCAGCCCGGCGTGTTGCCGCGATCGGTGTCGCCCGCCGCGAACAGCAGGAACGGCCGGTCGAGCCCGGCGGCGGCGTCAGCGCCATACAGAGCGCCGTCGAGGTTGACACCCGCACGGATGCGGCGGTCGTCGTGCATCGCCTGAGCCGCCGTCGCGCCGCCGAGCGAATGACCGAGGACGCCGACGTGGGTCAGCCGCAGCGACCCGCACGTGCCGGCCGGGAGCCGGCGCCGCTCCACGTCGGGATTGCCGCCGCGGTCGAGGTGCTCCAGGCGGTCCAGCACGAACGTGAGGTCGGCGGAACGGACGGAGGTCATCTTGGCCGCGAGCGCGTCGAGCTGGGCGGGATCCTCGATCTGCGCGATCAACTCCATGATCGTGTTGGGCTCGACGCGGCCGCCGGGGAACTCGACCGCGAGCGGGTCGTGGGTGTGGTCGACGGTCACCACCACATGGCCGCGGCTGGCGAGGTCCTTCACGAGGGCGGCGCCGGAGCTGCGCTCGGCGCCGAACCCGGGGGAGAACAGCACCACCGGCCAGCCGCCACGCCGGACGGCGACCGGAGCGCCCAGGTGCGCGTGGGTGCGGACCTCGGCAAGGCCGGGCAGATCCCGAGGGACGCCGGTGACCGTCTCGGCGAGGTCCCGGCCGACCGGCCCGGCCTCCGCCGGTGTCAGCCACGGCGCGGGCGGTCCCACCGGACGCTCCGTGGGATACCACAACTGGACCATGAGTTCCCTGGGCCTTGCCGGCGTCACCCGCGGGTCGGTCCTCGCCGGGTTCACCAGATGCAGCGGCACCGTGCCGATCGGGTGCGGGCCGGTCGGCGCGGGCAGCCGGAACGCGGGCCTGCCGTGCCGCGAAGCGGCGGTGGACGGCAGCGCGGGAAGCAAGGTCAAGCAGGCACCGACAGCGGCGGCGCCCAGCAGTCGGCGGCGGGACAAGTCCATGGAACGCATCGCGAATCCTCTCGCTCGGTGCCGCCGAAGCTAGCCCCGCCGCGACCGCGGTGTCGTCCTCCCCAGGACCGACCCGAAAACGCCGGTGTCCGACCTGAGTAGGACACCCATGGTGTGCTTGACGATGACGACGCGGCCCCCGCACCGCGCCTACCTTGCCTCCCATGACAACGACGCTCGCGGTCGAAGTGACCGACCTGGTGAAGGTGTATGGCACAGGCGACACCACGGTGCGCGCCCTGGACGGCGTCGGCGTCGCGTTCCCCGCCGGCGAGTTCACCGCGATCATGGGACCTTCCGGGTCCGGCAAGTCCACGCTGATGCACTGTCTCGCCGGCCTGGACTCCGCCACGTCCGGCTCGATCCGCCTGGGCGGCACCGAGCTGGCGGGCCTGTCCGACAAGGCGTTGACGCTGCTGCGGCGGGAGCGGGTCGGGTTCGTCTTCCAGTCCTTCAACCTGCTGCCGACGCTGACCGCCGAGCAGAACATCCTGCTGCCGTTCGACCTCGCCGGCCGAAAACCGGACCGCCGCCGGTTGGCGCAGGTGGTGTCGGTGCTCGGCCTCGGTGAGCGGCTGCGGCACACGCCGAGTCAGCTCTCCGGCGGCCAGCAGCAGCGGGTGGCGTGCGCCAGGGCGCTGCTCGGCCGGCCCGACGTGGTCTTCGCCGACGAGCCGACCGGCAACCTCGACTCCCGCACGGGCGCCGACGTCCTGGACGTCCTGCGTCGCAGCGTCCGCGAGCTGGGTCAGACGGTGGTCATGGTGACGCACGACCCCGTCGCGGCGTCCTACGCCGACCGGGTCGTGATGCTCGCCGACGGCCGCATCGTCGACGAGCTGCGCCGCCCCACTCCCGAGGCCGTGCTGGACCTGCTCAAGCGACTGGGGGCCTGAGATGCGCCGCACCGCACTGTCCGGCCTGCGGCCGCGGCGGCTCGTGCCGACCGTGGTCGCCGTCGTGCTCGCCGTCGGGTTCGTCGCCGGCATCATGATCTTCGGGGACACGACCCGCGCCACGCTGCTCGACGACTACGCGAGGGCCGCCCGCAACGTCGACCTCGCCGTCACCGCCGGCGGCGACACGCGGCTGCCACTGTCCACAGTGGAAGACATCGGTCGCGTGGCGGGCGTCGCCACCGTCGAGGGGCGCATGACCGAGCAGGCGCCGCTCATCGACCGCGCGGGCCACCTCGTCACCGAGTTCGGCGTCCCGGGCCACGCCGTCGACGTCGGCGACCACGCCGAGCTGCGCCCGTTCGACCTGCGCACCGGCGACCTGCCGCACAGCGACGGCGAGGTGGCGCTCGACGCCCGCAGCGTCCGGCGGACCGGCTACCAGGTCGGCGACACGATAGCGCTCGTCGGCGCCGACGAGCGGCGCCACGAGTTCCGGCTCGTCGGCGTCGTCGACATCGCAGGTGTGGACGGCGGCAACACGTCCATGGCAGTGCTGACCCGCCCGGCGCTCGTCCGGCTGACCGGCGCCACCGGCTTCCGCGAGGTCGTCGCGACCGTCGCCCGCGGCGCCGCGCCCGCCGACGTGCGGTCCCGGGTGTCGGTGCCCGGCAAGGTCCGCACCGGCGACGAGCTGCGGCACGACCTGGCCCGCGAGGCGTTCGGCCAGATCGACGGCCTGCTCGTCGGCATGCAGCTGTTCGCCGTGGTCGCGGTGCTGGTCGCGGCGCTCGTCATCGCCAACACGTTCAACATCCTGCTCGCCCAGCGCATGCGGGAGACGGCGCTGCTGCGATGCGTCGGCGCCACCCGCGCCCAGGTGTTCCGGCGGGTCGTCGCCGAGGCGGCAGCCGTCGGTCTCAGCGGTGCGGCACTCGGCATAGGCGTCGGCCTGGCGATCGGCTTCGGCCTGTCCCGTGGCGCCGCACTGCCTGGCATCGGGCTGCCCAGCGGCACGCTCGTCGTCGGGATTCCGCCGGTACTGGTGGCGCTGCTCCTCGGTGTCGTGCTGACGGTCGTGTCGGCGCTGGTGCCCGCCGTCCGGGCGACGCGGGTGCCGCCGATCGCCGCGCTGCGCATCGTCCCGTTCGGTCGCGGCGGCAGCCGGCGCGGCAGGGTCGTGCTCGTCGCGTCCGCGGCGCTGCTCGCCCTCGGCGGGGCGGCGCTGACCGCGGCCGGGCTGCGGACCGGCGACCCGCAGACCGCGATGGTGGTCGTCATGGCCGGCGGCACGAGCGTGTTCCTCGCGGTGCTGCTGCTGTCACCGCTGTACATCGGCCGGCTCGTCTCGGCGGTCGGCTGGCTGCCGGCCCGTCTCGCCGGCGCGCCGGTCCGCCTGGCCGTCGCCAACGCCAGGCGCAACCCGGGCCGCACCGCTGCGACGACAGCCGCGTTGCTCGTCGGCGTGGCGTTGATGGCCGGTGGCAGCACCATCGCCGCGACCGTCAACCGCACCGCCGAGGCACAGCTGGACGCGGCGTTCCCGGTCGACTATCTCCTCACTCCCGCGGTCACCGGCGGCGACGGGGAGCCGGCGGCCATCCCGGCGTCGGTGACCGCCGGGCTGCGCGCCGACCCCGCGTTCGGGCTCGTCGCGGCCGTCAGACAGGACACCGCGAAGACCCCTGGCGGGAAGCTGTACGTCGGGACCATCGACGAGGCGGCGATCGGCACGGCGTATCGTCCCGCGGTCACCACCGGTCGGCTGGCCGACCTGAGGCCGGGCACCGCCGTCGTGTCCAGCGGCTCCGACGTCCTTGTCGGGCTGCGCGCCGGCGACCAGGTCGAGCTGGCCGGCAAGGGCGGTCGGACGATCACGGTGACGGTCGCGGCGACGGTCCAGAGTGCCACGCTCGTCGGTGACGTCGTGGTCACCGACACCGACTTCAGGACGCTGTTCCCGGCCACCGCCGGGGATTCGCTCGTCATGCTCCGCGCCGCCGACGGTGTGCCCGCGGCGACGGCACGTGGCCGGCTCGACGCCGCCCTCGCGGCGCACCCGCTCGTCGAGGTCGGCGACCTCGCCGAGTTCCGCGAGCAGCGCAACGCCGCGATCGACCAGATCGTCGCCGTGATCGCCGTCCTGCTCGCGCTGGCGCTGATCATCGCGCTCGTCGGCATCGCCAACACGCTGTCGCTGTCGGTACTCGAACGCACGAGAGAGTCCGCGCTGCTGCGGGCGCTCGGCCTGACCGCGGGCAGCTGCGCGCGACGCTGCTCGCCGAGGCGTTGCTCGTGGCGGCGGCCGGTGCGCTCGTCGGCGTCGTGTTCGGTCTCGTGTACGGGTGGCTGACCGCCGTCGCGGGATTCGGTGACGTCGACACCCTCGTCGCGATCCCGGTCGGGCAACTAGCCGCGTTCGTCGGGCTCGCGGCACTGGCGGGGACACTCGCCGCAGTCCTGCCGTCACGCAGAGCGGCAAACGTCGCGGTCGTCGTCGTGCTGGCCGAGTGAAGACCTATCGTGGACGACGTGTGGAACGGCGAACACCTGCGGCGCATCAGGACCTGGTTGTTCGACGGGGGCATCGCGGGATCCGTGCTGTATGTGACGCTGATGGAGCACGGGCTTCGGCCCGCCCTCGTCGTGGTCGGCATCGTCATGGCGGTCGCGATGCTGGCCCGCCGCCGCTATCCGCTGACCGTCGCCTGCATCGTGTATACGGCCGCCCCGCTGCACCTGCTGTTCGACGACGCTATGCGCCTCTATGACGTCGCCGTGCTGATCTCGATGTTCGCCGTCGTCAAGTACCGGCCAGAGCTGTTCTGGGGCATCCTCGCGGGTGCCGGCGCGGGTGTCGGCGTCGTGATCGGCGCCGCCGTCGAGGCCCGGCGGAGCGACAACTTCGGCACCATCGCCTGGATCGTCGGTGCGCTGACCGTCGCCGTGTGGTTCTCCGCGTATGGGGTGCGGACCCGGCAGCTGTATGTGGCGAGTCTCGAGGAGAAGGCCGCCACCCTCGAACGCGAACGCGACCACCTGGCCCGCCTCGCGGCCGCCGACGAGCGCGCCGCCATCGCCCGGGAGCTGCACGACGTCGTCGCGCACAGCCTCAGCGTGATGATCGTCCAGGCGGACGGCGCCGGGTACACCCTCGACCGGTCGGCCTCGGCCGCCCGTCAGGCACTCGACACGATCGCCGCCACGGGGCGTGACGCGCTCGAGGACATGCACCGCGTCGTGAGCGTCCTGCGCGGGACGTCGCGCGGGGCGGATGCGGGGTCGAGGCGGCGGGTCGGCCTGGCGGAGCTCGACCGGCTCGTCGAGCGGGCCGGCCTGCGGGTCGACCTGCAGACGGTCGGCACCCCGGCGGGGTTGAGCGTGGCGGAGGAGCTGACCGCCTACCGGATCGTCCAGGAGTCGCTCACCAACACGCTGCGGCACGCGGGCCCAGACGCCAAGGTGACCCTGCGGCTGGAGTATGCGGCCGGGCACGTCGCCATCGAGGCCACCGACGACGGCGCGGGCCGCCCCACGACCCCGACCCCGGCGCCGGGCGGCCACGGCCTGATCGGCATGCGGGAGCGGGTCGCGCTGCACGGCGGCAAGGTGACGGCAGGGCCACGGTTCGACGGGGGTTGGACCGTCACCGCCACGATCCCCAGGACGCCCCCGCCGCCGCTGCCGGCACCGCCTCGGACATCGACCGCCCCGCCGCCAGATGCCGGCGACAGCGAGATCGCGGGCGGCGATGCCACGGCGCCGCGCCGTGGGGAGGGTGTCGCGAGCGCCGACGGCGTGCAGATCGACGACAGCATTGGCGTGCACCACCGCATCGCCCCGCGAGATCGGAAAGGACAGGAAACCGGCCTGGCCGCCGGGCCTGCGACCGACGACGGTGCGGGCCTGCGCACCGAAAGCACGCCCACGGGAGCCGCATCGTCGGACATGTGCGGTGAGGGCCAGGTCGCGGGCGGCGACGGCGCGGATCTGAGCGGTGGGAGCGGGGTCGCGGGCGGCGACGGCGCGGATCTGAGCGGTGGGAGCGGGGTCGCGGGCGGCGACGGCGCGGATCTGAGCGGTGGGAACGGGATCGCGGGCGGCGACAGTGCGGATCTGAGTGGTAGGGCCGGGGTCGCGGGCGGCGGCGGGGCGGATCTGAGCGGTGGGAACGGGATCGCGGGCGGCGGCGGGGCAGGTCTGAGCGGTGGAAGCGTGGTTACGAGAGACGGGGGCGAGGGCGCGGCGGATCTGGGCGGTGGGGACACGGTCGCGGGCGGTGGCGGGCGACGAGGCGAAGGCGGCGCCGCGTGTGACGAGGCGGACTTACGCGGCGGGGGCGAAGTCGCGGACGGCGGGACGGATCTGCGCGGCGGACGTGAGGTCGTGGGCCGTGGAGCGGATCTGCGCGGCGGGGGTGAGGTCGTGGGCGGCGGGACCGATCTGCGCGGTAGAGGTGAGGTCGTGAGCGGTGGGATGGATCTGCGCGGTAGAGGTGAGGTCGTGGGCAGCGGGACGGATCTGCGCGGCGGAGGCGAAGTCGTGGGCGGCGACGATCGGGATGCGCGCGGCAGGGCGGGGCGGAGGGTCGGCCGGGATGGCGGTCCGCCCGGACGGCCGGGTGGTGGGACAGCGGGTCGCGGCGGGGAGCGGGTCGCGGCGGGGAGCGTGAACGTGGTCAGGGAAGACGAAGGTGGGCGGTGGGGAGCCCTGTGATCCGCGTGGTGATCGTCGACGATCAGGAGCTGATCGTGGCTGGGTTCAGGATGGTGCTGTCCGCACAGCCCGACATGGTGGTCGTCGGGGAGGCGGGGGACGGGGCGGAGGCGTTGCGGCTGCTGCGCCGGGTCGAGGCCGACGTGGTGGTGATGGACATCCGGATGCCGGTGATGGACGGGATCGCGGCGACCGGGGCGTTGTGTGCGCGGGCGGGCGGGCCACGGGTGCTGATTCTGACGACGTTCGACACCGATGAGGACGCGTTCGCGGCGTTGCAGGCGGGGGCGAGTGGGTTCCAGTTGAAGAACGCGCCGCCGGGGGATCTGCTGGCGGCGATCCGGGCGGTGGCGGGCGGCGAGGCGATGGTGGCGCCGCGGGCGACGAGGAGTCTGCTGGATCGGTTCGCGGGGAAGTTCGTGACGGCGCCGCCGGTTGTCGACGACCCGGATGCGATGCGGCGGCTGGCCAGTCTGACGGAGCGGGAGCGGCAGGTGCTGCTGCTCGTCGCGGAAGGGCTGTCCAATGCGGAGATCGGGGAGCGGCTCAACGTGGCGGAGACGACGGTGAAGACGCATGTGGGGCGGGTGCTGCTGAAGCTGGAGGTGCGTGACCGTGTGCAGGCGGTCGTGTTCGCGTATCAGTTCGGCCTGATCCGCACCGACTGAGCCGAGCGCCGGCCGGACAGGGGCCGGACACTGACCCGGCGCGGCACCGTCCGGGCGAACCGGCACGACTCCCGCGCGGTGCAGGCGGGACCAGGCGGCGCGGTATCGAGCTGAACCGGACGCGGCGGCGCCGGGCCGCACCGACCGATCCGGGCGCCGGACGCGGCGGCGCCGGGCCGCACCGACCGATCCGGGCGCCGGACGCGGCGGCACCGAGCGAACCCGGGCGCTGGACGCGGCGGCACCGAGCGAACCCGGGGCGCTGGACGCGGCGGCACCGAGCGAACCCGGGGCGCTGGATGCGGCGGCATCGAGCCACACCGGACGAAGGCGCCGGGCGCAGTAGCAGCACCGAGCCGCACCGAAACGAACCGGCGCGCACGAGGGTGGGTGCGTGCCGTGGAGACAGCACGCACCCACCCGTGGGCGGTGGACTACTACGGCCGGGCGGCCCAGCGCTGGGCGCCGGTGCCGTTGCAGGTCCAGAGCTGGACCTTGGTGCCGTTGGCGGTGCCTGAGGCGTTCACGTCGACGCACTTGCCGGAGCCGGCGCCGGTGATGGAGCCGTTGGCGTTGAAGGTGAACTTCTGGGCGTTGGTGCCGTTGCAGTCCCAGATCTGGATCTTCGTGCCGTCGGCGGTGCCGTTGCCGTTCACGTCGAGGCAGCGGTTGCCGTACACGCGGATCTCATTGGAAGCAGTGCGGGTCCATTTCTGGTTGGTGCCGTTGTGGCAGTCCCAGATGTGGACCTGGGCGCCGGCGGTGGTGCTGGCGCCGGAGACGTCCATGCAGCGGTTCGACTGCGGGTTGACCAGGGAGACGGCGGTGCCGACCGGGGGGATGGTGGGGGTGAGGCTGCCGGGCACGGACTGCAGGGCGGAGTACCAGCGGGCCGCCATCTTGTCGTAACCGGTGGCGTTGGGGTGGACACCGTCGGCGAGGTCGGCGGTGGTGATCGCGGAGTGCATGTCGACCAGGTGGGTGAGCGGGCCCTTCGAGGCGACGATGCCCGGCAGCGCCGCGTTGTAGGCCTGGACGCGGGCCTCCTGCGTCGCGTTGGTCTCCGGGGTGATCTGGGCGACGAAGAGCTCGACCGACGGCGCGTTCGCCCGGATCTTGTCGATGAGGGCGGACAGGCGGGCGGGCGCGTTGGCGACGTCGTAGTTCTGGTTCATGTCGTTCGTGCCGATGTGCAGCAGGATGGTGCGCGGTGACGTGGCCTGCAGCCAGCCGACGATGTTGGCGTCGAGCTGGTCGATGCGCCAGCCGGAGTGGCCCTCGTGGTCGTGGTCGGGCAGCGACGCCGGGCCGTTGAACCCGGAGCCGACGAAGTCGACGGTGTAGCCGCCGGCGGCGAGCCGCTGCCACAGGTTGATCCGGTACCCGCCGGGCACGTTGAACCCGTCGGTGATCGAGTCGCCGAGCGGCATGACCCGCACGCCGCCGTTGGACTCGGCCAGGGCGGGTGCGGCGGGCGCCGCGAGCAGGCCGAGCCCGAGGGCGAGAGCGGCGACAAAAGCAGAGCGTCGCATGGAAAAGGGTCCTTTCGGTTGCGCCGTCCGAGGGCGGTCCGCAAAGAAGCACGGCAGGGACGGTCGCATCGAGTCTTGGCGATGAGAAAAACCAGGGGGAGCCCGCCGGCCGAGCGGAGCGCCGAGCGGTTGCGCACGAACGGTGAGCGGAAGCGTGCACAACGGCAAGACAGAAAGCGTCAGCGCCTTGCAAGAACAAGTTCAAAATCAGCAAAGATGAGTCTGGATATTGCGCACTCGTGTCGGTGGAGTTACGGTCCCTCTTGCACCGCACCGCCAACCGGTGTAGAAAAACCCACCCCGCCGTTCGAACGTCACCTCCACCGCCGACCAGCCCGGCACCGCCAACCCGCGGCCGGTCGGTTGATGCTTGCGCGGCACGGCCCCGTCGAAAGCGAGCAACACATGTCCCGGTCCATCCGAGGTTTCGGACGGAAGGGGCGCCTCGCCGCCCTGACCGCCGGCACCACCCTCGCTGCCGCGGGCGTCGTCGTCGGTCTGACGATGGCGCCGGCGTTGGCGGCCGCGACCGGCGGCGTCGGTGCGACGCTGCCCTATGTCGAGGTGCAGGCGGAGAACGCCGCCACCAACGGCACCGTCATCGGCCCGAGCGCCGCCTACAACACCCTCGCCGGTGAGGCGTCCTACCGCAAAGCCGTCACGCTGCAGGGCAGCGGCAAGTACGTCGAGTTCACCTCGCCGGTGCAGACCAACTCGATGGTGTTCCGGTACAGCATCCCGGACAGCAGCAACGGCTCGGTCTACACGGCGCCGATCTCGCTCTACATCAACGGGGTCCGGTCCAACAACTTCACGCTGACCAACGCGTACAGCCACTACTACAGCAGCTACCCGTTCAGCAACCAGCCGGGCAGCAACCACCACCACTACTACGACGAGGTCAACCGGCTCTTCCCGCAGTCGTACCCGGCGGGCACCAAGTTCCGCCTGCAGGTCGACTCGGACTCCACCGCCTCGTCGTACACGATCGACCTCGCGGACTTCGAGAACGTCGCCGGGCCGCTGTCCCAGCCGGCCGGATCCGTGTCGATCACCAGCAAGGGCGCGGACCCGAACGGTGTCAACGACTCGACGTCGGCGATGAACCAGGCGATCGCCTCCGCGGGCGCGGGCGGCACGGTCTGGATCCCGCCGGGCACGTTCAAGATCCAGGGTCACATCGCGGTCAACAACATCACGATCAAGGGTGCCGGCATGTGGCACTCGAAGACGACCGGTGACCGGATCGGGTTCTACGGCAACTACGCGCCGTCGCCCAGCTCCAACGTGCACCTGTCGGACTTCTCGATCTTCGGCAACGTCCAGGAGCGCAACGACGCCGACCAGGTCAACGGCATCGGCGGCTCGCTGAGCAACTCCACCGTCACCCGGGTGTGGATCGAGCACACCAAGGTCGGCGCCTGGATGGACGGGCCGTTCACCAACCTGGTCTTCGACCAGATGCGGCTGCGCAACTACAACGCCGACGCGATCAACTTCCACAACGGCGTGACCAACTCGAAGGTCACCAACAGCCACGTCCGCAACCCGGGCGACGACGGCCTGGCCATGTGGGCCGAGCAGAACGCCGACGTGAACAACTCGTTCGACCACAACACGGTCGAGCTGCCGATCCTCGCCAACGGCATCGCGATCTACGGCGGCCACGACAACTTCGTGACCGACAACAAGGTCATCGACGCGGGCCTCAGCCAGGGTGGCGGCATCCACGTCGGGCAGCGCTTCGCCTCGACCCCGATCGGCCGCACCGACGTGCTGCGCAACACGATCATCCGGTCCGGCAACCTCGACCCGAACTGGCAGTTCGGCGTTGGCGCGCTGTGGTTCGACGCCCGTGACGGCGTGATGAACGGCCTGACCAACGTCGACAACATCCTGATCCAGCAGAGCCCGTACGAGGCGATCCAGTTCGTCTCGGGCTCGCAGATCAACAACGTGAAGATCAACAACGCGACGATCCAGAACACCGGCACGTTCGTCGTGCAGCTGCAGGTGGCGGGCGCCGCGACGATCACCAACAGCACCGCGACCGGCACCCAGGCGTCCGCGCCGATCTACAGCTGCGGCGTCGGGTTCAACCTCACCGACGGTGGCGGCAACTCGGGCATCTTCGGCTCGACCGCCTGCCAGATGCCGGTGCCGACGTTCCCGCCGTACCTGCCGGACAACGGCTCCAACATCACCGTCAGCCCGAACGCGCTCGGCTTCGGCTCGGTCGCGACCGGCGGTACCAGCGCAGCGCAGGCCGTCACGGTCACCAACAGCGGCACCGCGTCGGCCCCGGTCGGCACGATCGCCGTCAGCGGTGACTTCCAGCAGAGCAACACCTGCGGCAGCAGCCTCGCCGCCGGCGCGTCCTGCTCGGTCAGCGTCACGTTCCGCCCGACGGCGGCGGGCACCCGCACCGGCAACCTGAGCGTCACCGCGGCCGGCGTCACCAGCACCGTCCCGCTGTCCGGCACGGGCGTCGCGCCCGGACCGGTCGTCAACGCCAGCCCGGCATCGCTGTCCTTCGCCGGAACCGTCGTGGGCGCCTCCGCGCCGACGCAGACGGTCACGCTGACGAACTCCGGTACCACGGCCGCAACCGTCTCCGGGGTCACCGCCGGCGGCGACTTCAGCCAGACCAACAACTGCGGCTCCCTGGCCGTCGGCGCGTCCTGCACCGTCACGGTGAAGTTCACGCCCACCACCTCGGGTGCCCGCACCGGCACGCTCAGCGTCGCCAGCAACGCCAACAACAGCCCGGCCACGGTCGCGCTGTCCGGCACCGGCATCGGTACCAACACCAACATCGCCCTCAACAAGCCCGCCACCGCCAGCAGCCAGGTCAACGGCACGCAGGCGGCGAGCACCGCCACCGACGGCAACGCCGCCACCTACTGGGAGAGCAACAACAACGCCTTCCCGCAGTGGGTCCAGGTCGACCTGGGCGCGGCGAGCAGCATCGGCAAGGTCACGCTGAAGCTCCCGCCGGACGCCGCCTGGGCGACCCGCCAGCAGACGCTGTCGGTCCAGGGCAGCACCGACGGCTCGAACTTCAGCACGATCGTCGGCTCCGCCGCGCAGACGTTCAACCCGGCCACCGGCAACACGGTCAACCTGACCTTCGGCGCCACCAACGCCCGGTACGTCCGCGTCAACATCACCGCGAACACCGGCTGGCCGGCCGGTCAGATCGCCGAGCTGGAGGTCTACCCGAGCGGCGGCACCACGCCGAACGTGGCCGTCCTCAGCGCCAACCCGACCAGCCTCACCTACGCCTCGCAGACGCTGAACACCACCAGCGCCTCCAAGGCGGTCACCATCACCAACACGGGCACCGCCGCCGCGACCGTCTCGGGCGTCTCCGTCACCGGCGACTACCAGCAGACGAACAACTGCACCTCGATCGCGGTCGGCGCGTCCTGCGTGGTCAACGTGACGTTCCGGCCCACCGCGTCCGGCACCCGGACCGGCACGCTCACCGTCACCAGCAACGCGCAGAACAGCCCGACCACGATCGCGCTGTCCGGCACCGGCGCGGGCGGCACCACGCCGACCAACCTGGCCGCCGGCAAGCCGACCAGCGAGTCCAGCCACGTGCAGGTCTACGGCTCGGGCAACGTCACCGACGGCGACCAGAACTCCTACTGGGAGAGCAACAACAACGCCTTCCCGCAGTGGGTCCAGGTCGACCTCGGCTCCGCGCAGAGCATCAGCAAGGTGGTCCTGCAGCTCCCCACCACCTGGGGCGCCCGCAACCAGACCATCCAGGTCGTCGGCAGCACCAACGGCACGAGCTGGTCGACGCTGAAGGACACGGCGTCGTACGCGTTCACCGGCGGCGCCGGCAACACCGTCACGATCACGTTCACGGCGCAGACCCAGCGCTACGTCCGGCTGAACATCACGGCCAACTCCGGCTGGCCGGCGGGGCAGATCTCGACCTTCCAGGTCTGGAACATCTGACCCTGAGCACGGCACAGGGTGCCGCCGGTCTTGCGGACCGGCGGCACCCTTCTTTCGTTTCCGCGGCTTTTGTACTGACGCCGCCGTCGCTTACAGTGCGGGACATGAGGCTCGTCCCGGTGGTGGAGATGGCGACGTCACAGGCCACCTATCTCAACCTGGACCACGCGACGCTGGTCGCGCCGGTGCACCTGGACACGAAGGCCCGCATGCTGCGCCGCGACCAGGAGACGTGGGCGGTCACGTTCGTGGTCACCGTGGGTGACACCGCGACGGTCTACGCGACCCGCCGCTCGTTCGCCGCCGAACAGGACGCCCTCGCCTGGATCGCCGCGGTCACCGACGTCGTGCGCTGACGCTTTCCGCCCCGCGGCTCCGCCTGCCGCCCAGGCCCGCGGCTGAGTCGCGCGGCTCTCTCCCGCGGCCGCGGTTCGCCGGCCGGGGCTGCACGTGTGGACGCCGGTTCGCCGGGCCGGTGCGGCATTTGCAGACGCAGGCTCGCCAGGCCGGGCCGGGATTTCGGAGGCGCCGGGCTCGCCGGGCCGGGATTTCGGAGGCGCCGGGCTCGCCGGGCCGGCCCAGCATTCGGAGGCCCGCTTCGCCGGGCCGGATTCGGAGGCGCCGGTCCGCCAGGGCCGTGGCCGGTCGCCGCGGCTGCAGGTGTGCCGCGGCGACCGGACGGCGTCAGGCCGGGACGGCCGGCAGCCAGGTCGCCTCGGCGGCGGCGCGGGTCGCGGCGCCCGTGTAGACCGCCGTGGCCAGCCACGCCCTGGCGAACGCGCTGCCGTCGTCCCCGGCGAGCCGCCCGAAGGCGTCCCGGGGCCGGGTGCACGCCGCCTCCGTCAGCCGGTCGAGCAGCGCCGCGCCCGTGTCGAGCCTGGCCCGCCGCAGCCGCGTGGCGTCGGACGGTCCCCTCCCGGCGGCGAACGTGTGCACGGTCCTCCCCCCGGACACCGTCCGCTCCACCTGCGCGGCGATCAGGCGCAGGACAGGATCACCGTTTCCGTCCGCGGCAGGTGTACGCCCGGCGCCACCCTCCGCCGCGAGCGGCACGTCCTGCGGGAGGTGGCTGCTGTGGAGCCGGTCGAACGCGAGGTCGACGTGACCGCTCTGCGCCGCCGGCAGGTGCCACCCGGCGCCGCCCACCGGCGCGACCGCGAGGGGGAACACCGTGCCCCGGCGCGCCGGATCGGGCCGCGCGACCATCCGCAGCTCCAGCCCCGTCGCCCGGCCGAGCAGCCGCAGGTTGTCCCGGTACGCCAGGGCCGGCGCGTCGTCGGCCACCCGCAACGTCAGCGGGACACCGCCGGTGGCCGTGGCGTGGACCGCGTCGCCGTCGGTGCCGTCGACGCGGACCGTCAGGAAGATCAGGTCGTCGCCGGCCCGCCTGTCCGTCACGGGCAACGCGAGCGCCTCGAACGCGCGGTGCACCTGATCGCCGAGCGGCACCGCCCACAGCCCGGCCAGGGGCTCCTCGTCCCAGCCGCACCCGCGCGCGGTGACCGCCCGCACCGACTTCCCGGCGCCGAGCTGCCTGGTCGCGGACGCCGTCGCCCCCGACACCACCAGGCCGGCCCTGGTCAGCGCCCGGTGGCTGAGCGCGGTCTCGCCGAGCGCGACGGTCGCGTTGCCCGCCGTCGCGGCCCGCTTCGCGTCGCCGGGCATCAGGTCCGCGATCATCCACAGCCCGCCGTCGCGGTCCACGACATAGGTGACGACGCCCGCATACCCGGAGTCGGCGAGCACCGCCGTCGTGCACAGGCCGTGCAACCGGAGGCTCCCCTGCAGCTGGTACGACCGGCGAGCCGCCCCCAGCAGCCCTTCCGCCACCGAGCCGGCGTCGCGGAGCCGCTGCAGCACCCCGATGAGCTCCTGCAGGGCGGCGGTCAGGTCACCGAGCCGGAAATCGGGATCCCCGGTGCGGGCGGCCTGCAGCATCGCGGCGACGACCCGTGCGGCGGCCGCCGGCCGGTACACCTTGCACGCCTGACCCTCGTGCGCCGCCCGCAGCAACGCGGTCCGCGCCACGGTCCCGGACCCGGTGACGCCCGCGCCGAGGACGTCGACCGCGGCCCGCCACAGGTGCTCGACCGCCGCCCGCTGCTGCACCGTCAGCTCCTCGACGGCCTCCTCGACCGCCGGCAGCTCCGCGTCCCGCGGCCTCGTGGTGTCGTCCGTGTCCTCCGTGTCCTCCGTGTCCTCCGTGTCCTCCGTGTTTTCCTGGTTTTCCGGGTTTTCCGGGGCGCCGCTCGGGTGCGGGTCCTCGCCGTGCGCCTCTTCGGCGGGCGGCGGGTCCTCACCCGAGTGCGCCGGGGCCAGAGCCAGGACGGCGGCGCGGTGCAGGCAGTTCGGCGCGAGCAGGCAGGTGCACGTCGCCGCGCCCGCCTCGCGGACCACCCCGCCGTCGGTGACGAGGGTGACGGTGGTCGTGTCGTCGACCGTGACGGTGAACCGCCCGTCCGCCCCGGTCACCGGCAGCGCCGCGAACCGGGTCACCGCCTCGTCGACCTTCTTGCGCAGCCGCGCCGGCAACGCCTCGACGGCCGCGACGAGGACCGTGTCCGCCACCGGCGGCAGCCCGGGAGTGCTCATGTGCGTACCTTCTCCCCGACCCAGCGGGCCAGCTCCAGGGGGCTCAGCGCGGCGACCGGCATGCCGCACGCGACGAGCTGCGACGCCACCGACACCGAGTACCTCGGGCGGCCCCCGTCGTCGAGGCTGGCGCAGCCCAGCACGGTCGCCCCCGACTCGACCAGGGCACGGGTCTCGCCGAGGAGACCACCGAGCGGGTACCCCTCCTCGAAGTCGCTCACGACGACGACCAGGGTCCGCGACGGGACGGTCACCAGCGACCGCGCGTGCCGCAGCCCCGCCGCGATGTGGGTGCCCCCGCCGACCTTGACCTCGAGCAGCAGCCCGAGAGGGTCGCTGACCCGGTCGGTGAGGTCGACCACCTCGGTCGAGAACGCCACGAAATGGGTCGTCAGCGCCGGGACACCGGCGAGGATCGCCCCGGTCAGCGCCGACCAGATGACCGACGCCTCCATCGACCCGGACACGTCGACGACCAGGACGAGCCGCCAGTCGACGCCGCGTCTGGCCTTGGTGCGGAACACGGGTCGCTCAGGGATGACCCGGACCCTGCCCTCCTCGTCGCGGCGGGTCGTGGCGAGGTTGGCCCGCAACGTCCGCGGCAGGTCGAGCGGCCCGCCCGGCCGCCGGGTCGGCCGCGGTGTGGTGATCCCCGCGAGGGCCGGCCGCAGCCGCGCCGCCAGCTGCCGGGTGAGCTCCTCGACGATCCGCGCGACGAGCGGCCGCAGCCGCGCGACGGCCGACTCGGGCATCGCACCGGCGAGGGACAGCACCGTCTGCAGCAGCTCCACCGACGGGGTGACCGCGTCGGGGTCCAGCAGCATCACCGCCTCACGCCGCCCCGACTCCGCGGCGCGGGCCAGGACCTCCTCGCGGATGCCGGGCCCGAACAGCGCGGACAGCTCCTCGGCCCATTCCCGGACCCCGGGGAACGGCGCCTCCCGCCCGGCCCGCCCGGCCGCGTCGGCCCGCGAGCCTTCGCCGGTCCCGGCCCCGTACAGCTCGTCGAGCGCGGTGGCGTACCTCGCCGCCCCGGGACCGAGATCCTCCGACCGCCGCCCGAGCAGCAGCCGCCACCTGTCCACAGTGGACAACGTGCGCCCGTCGACCGGCAGGCCCTCAACGGGTTCGGTCGCGTCGGTCGGCGGGGCTGCAACGGGGTCGGCCGGCGGGCCCTCAATGGGTTCGGCCGGCTGGCCTTCAATGGGTTCGGCTCCGTCGGCCGGCAGGCCCTCGGCAGGTTCGGCTCCGCCGGGTGGCGTGACCGGGTCCGCGTCGGTCGGCTCCTGGGACGATGCGGCGCCGCCGGACGCGGTGGTCGCGGGTGCCGCCGGTGTGGTGGCCGCCGGGAGCGCGAGCCCGTATCCCGTGAGGGCCGCGGCGCCCGCCCGGTCGGCGAGGAGCCGCACCAGCAGGTCCTCCGCGGACGCGTCGGCGATGTCGCGGGCGGACACCGTGTCGCCGAGCCGCTGCTCGACGACCGCGAGCAGCCGGTCCCGCGCGGCCGGGCTGACCGCCTGGAAGCCGCCGCGCAGGGCGGGCAGCCGGGACAGGAAATCGGCGTCGGGCAGGGTCTCGACCCGGTCGAGGAGACCGTCGATGATCTCGTCGCCGGCCTGCAGGAGCGGCTCGGCGGCGGTGAGCAGCCCGCGGAGCCGCCCGAGCAGCCGCCGCCGGCCCTCGTCGGTCCGCGCGCCGTCGACCCACGACGCCAGCCTCGTGCCGAGGGCGGACGGCTCGGCCAGGCCCAGCATCACCTGTACCGCACCCGCCGCCGCCGACATGACCGGCGACCCTTCCGCGGCGAGCCGGTCGACGGCACCGGCGAGCCGGAGCCCGACCCCCGCCGCGTCGGCGCGCTGCGCGAGGGCGACGAGCGCCCGGACGTCGTCGGCGGACTCGGAGCCGGCGAGCCCGTCGACCTGCCGTACCGCGGCCGACTCCAGCGACTCGATCACCGGCCCGAGCTCGCCGAGCTCCCCGGCGGGCATGCCGGGGACGTGCCCGCGGTCGAGCCGGTCGACGAGCGCGAGGGCCGCCATCAGCTCGTCCAGGCTCGCGGCGGCCGGGACCTCAGCGGCGACCTCCGCGACCCGTTCCCGGGTCAGGGCGACCAGCCCGCACCCGGCGGCCACGGCGAGCCCGTCGACGAGCTGCGCCGACGTGGGCCCGTTGTCGTCCTGCTCGGCGCGCCGGCGCTGCCGCAGCGTGCCCTCCGCCGCCTGGGCCAGGGTCACCCCGCGGATGCCGGCGAGCTCCAGCATCGCCTCGGTGCCCGGCACCCACTGCACCGTCCACCGCGTGGTGAGCGCGTCGGCGCCGCCGGCACCCTCGACGGTCATGCGTTCGCCGTACGGCACGCGGCACACCTCGAGCCGCCGCAACGCGACCTCCCGCCGCCGGTCGAGGTCGGAGCGCAGCGAGTCGAGCCGCATGTCGCGCGCCTTCTCACCGGCGCCCGGCAGGCGGAGCTCGGCGACGAGCGCCTCGACCGCGGGCCGCAGCCCGGACCGCGGCGTCCCCGGCGCGAGCACACCGCGCTCCTCCCCGACGAGCACCTGCTCCATCGCCGTCGCGACGACTCGGCCCCGGCCGAGGACCTCGCCGTGGGCGATGACGCTCTGCAACGCCTCCACGATCTCGCCGCGCCCCGGCGCGGGCAGGGCCCGCAGCCGCGCGAGGTCCGACGCGAGCCGGAACGCCTCCCGCGCCTCGGCCGGCCCCGTCGGATGCCCGGCGGCCCGGACCCGCGCGCAGACGTCGACGATCGCGGTGAGCGCGGCCCGCTCGACGTCGGCCGGCCGCCCCCTTGCGGCGACGACCGCCTGCTGCCAGCGCGGGTCCCGGATCCCGGCCGGGTAGCCGGATCTGGCGTCGAGCAACGAGAACGCGTACGGCACCAGCGACGTCACCACCTCCGGCCCCTTCCCGGCCCGCTGCGGCGCCGGGTCGGTGGCGGGCTTGTCGACGTCGAGCAGCGCCCACGCGTGGAACGACCCGACGACCGCCGCGACCCGCCGCCCTTCGAGCGCCGCGAGCTGCCGTCGCATCCACGCCTCGCGCCGCAGGTCGAGCGCCGTGACATCGCCGCCGGTGTCGTGCCGCATCGCCCATCCGACGAGCAGCGCCGCCCGCCGGACCGCCTCAGGCGCCGCACCGGGGGACCGCGCCTCGACGACCCGGTCCCACATGTCCTCGTCAGGGCGCCCGCTGGCCCCCCGCCGCAACGCGTCGCCGAGGAACCGCACCCCTTCCGGCGCCACGCTCCCCGCCGCCCCCGCCCCGCCGTCGCCGGCAGAACCGGGCGTGGCCCCACCGGGCGTGGCCCCACCGGGCGTGGCCCCACCGGGCGTGGCCCCACCGGGCGTGGCCCCACCGGGCGTGGCCCCACCGGGCGTGGCCCCACTGGAGCCGGATGCGCTGGCACCGGACGCACCAGGAGCGGACGCGGCGGGAGTGGACGCCCCCGGAGCGGACCCGTCGTGATCGGGGTCCCCGGCCGTGGGTGCGGCCGAGGCGGGACCGCTCCGGCCGGGGGTGTCCAAGCCGGGGGTGTCCAAGCCGGGGGTGTCCAAGCCGGGGGTGTCCGTGCCCGGAGCGTCCAGGCCGGGGACCTCCGGCGACGCGTGGTCGTGGGGGAGGTCTTCGTGCCAGGCGCGGTCGGCGAGGGGAAGGTCGCACGGGATGACCTCGACGCCGTTGCGGGCCGCCCACCGCACCGCGACGAGCTCCGGGGAGAAGTCCGCGAACGGGTAGAACGCCGCGTTGCCGTGCGGGCCGGCCACCCCCGCGAGGGCGACCGGTGCCGTGGTGGCCGGGTCGGCGAGCCACGGCAGCCAGCCGGCGAACTCGGCCGGGAGCTCCAGCAGCAGGACTTCCGGCCGGGCCGCGTCGAGCAGGTCGTCCATCACCGCGGACAGGGCAGGCGAGTGGTGCCGCACCCCGATGAGGTGCGGCGCCGTCGACTCGGCCAGCGCCCGCAACGCCCCGTCCGGGACGCCCTCCGGAAGCACGACCGGAAGCCCGCCCGGCTCCCCGCCCGCCGCAGACGGAAGCCCGCCTGCGGCAGACGGAAGCCCGCCTGCGGCAGACGGAAGCCCGCCCGCGGCAGACGGAAGCCCGCCCGGCTCCCCGCCCGTGGCAGACGGAAGCCCGCCCGGACCCCTGCCCGCCGCGGCGGGCAGGGAAGGGTCAGGAGTTGAGGACATCGCGGAGCTCCCACAGCTGGGTCCACAGCCGGGACCCCTCCTCGGCGCGGCGGCGGACGGCGCCGTCCCAGTAGCCGAGGAGCTTCGCGCCGTCGGCCGGGTCGTCCTTGCAGACGACGCCCTGGAGGTGGGCGGGCAGGAGGGACAGGACGTCGCGGTCGCCGGGGAAATACGCGGCGGCGAGGCCGAGGGAGGTGGCGACGGCGACCGCCTCGGCGGTGCTCATGACGGTGGACGGGCGCTCCACCTCCCAGCCCTCCACGGACCGCCCGCCCCGCAGGTCGCGAAACGCGGTGACCAGCGCCTCGAGGACCGCCTCGTCGACGCCGAAGGGCGTGCGCACCCGGTCGAGGGCGGCCTTCGCCTGGCGGCCGACGAGCGCGGTCTCCGCGGCCAGGTCGGGGATGGGGCCGACGGTCTCGAAGTTGAAGCGGCGCTTGAGGGCGGCCGACATCTCCGAGACGCCGCGGTCGCGGAGGTTGGCGGTGGCGATGAGGGTGAAGCCGGGCGCCGCGTGGATGGTGGCGCCGGCGGTGCCGGACAGCTCCGGCACCGCGATCCGCCGGTCGGACAGGATGGAGACCATCGCGTCCTGCACCTCGGGCAGGCAGCGGGTGATCTCCTCGACGCGGGCCACGGCGCCGGCGCGCATCGCGGTCAGCACCGGTGAGGGGACAAGGGCCTCGGGGGAGGGGCCGCCGGCGAGCAGGAGCGCATAGTTCCACCCGTAGCGCAGCTGGTCCTCGGTGGTGCCCGCGGTGCCCTGCACGACCAGCTCGCTGGTCCCGCAGACCGCCGCGGACAGCAGCTCCGACAGCATCGACTTGGCCGTGCCGGGCTCGCCGACGAGCAGCAGCCCGCGCTCGCCGGCGAGGGTGACGACGCAGCGCTCGACGAGGGCCCGGTCGCCGACGAACTTCCGGGTGATGGCGAGCTTCGCCGGCAGGTCGCCGGTGCGGGCGCCCTTGGGCAGGATGAGCTCCTTGTCGTCGCTGCCGACGATGAACGTCACCACGGCCCGCGGGGTCAGCCGCCAGCCGGGCGGCCGGGCGCCGTCGTCGTGCGCGGCGAGGAACGCGAGCTCCGCCGCGTGCGCGTGCTCGGCGGGGTCGATCTGCCGCGCGGGGGCGGGGGTTTCCAGGGTGGTGCTCATCGACGGCCCTTCGTGGTGAGTTCTTCGAAGCGGGGGTGGTCGCCGCCGGTGACCCTGGCCCAGGCCACGGTGAACAGCGCCGGCGCGGGGGCGACGGGGATGACGGCGCCGAGGCCGGTCACGTTGTCGCCGTCGCGGATGAACAGCGGCAGCTTCCACCGCTCGAACGGCAGGTGCGGGCTGGACATCGCGACCCAGCCGCCGGGCAGGAACAGCGTCCGCCCGGCCCTCGGCCGCTTCGCCTCCACGACCAGGTCGGTGGCGGCCAGCTCGGCGCGGGCCTTCTTCAGCCGCGCCGGCTTCCAGCCCGTCCAGGCCGCGGCGTTGCGGTCGGTCGGGTCGGGCAGGGCGAGCAGCTGCAGATACAGCGTGGCCGCGTCGGCGCTCAGCCCGTGCCGCTCGGCGACCTCGGCGACGAGGTCCGGCGCGGAGCGCGACGGGTCGTGATCCTCGTCGGAGCCCTCCGTCGACGCGGCCGCCTCGACCCACGCGTCGAGCTGCCCGCCGAGAATCGCCCGCATCGCCACGACGAAGCGCGGCGAGCTGTCCAGCTCGGTGAGCAGCGCGGTGAGGCGCGGGTCGTCGGGCCCGGTGAGCCGCGCCGGGCGCAGCATGACCATGGGCCAGTGCCGGTCGTGGACGAGCTTGTAGAGGCCGGCGTCCTGGGTGGTCCCGTCGACGGTGACGGGCAGCCCGATCTTGCCGATGAACCCGGTCAGGTCCTCCTCATACAGCGTGCCGATCTGCAGCTCCAGCGCCGGGTCGGCGAGCCGCTGCCGGACGAGCTCGAGCACCCTGGGCAGGTTGACGCGCAGCGGGTCGCCGGCCGGCAGCCGCCGCACCAGCCACGGGATCGTGCGGGTGACGGCCATCATCAGGTCGGCGCCGCCGACGCCCTCGTCGTGGCCGTGCAGCCAGCGGCACGTCTCGGGGTTGGCGAGGCCGTGCACGAACGCCGAAGCGCGGATGCCGGCGGTGACGCGGGCCTTGCGCACGTCGACGATCAGCTCGTCGGCGAGCGGGGTCCTCGTGCCATACCGCTCCACGTGCCAGGCGCCGATCCGCTCGACCGACGGCCCGGTGGTCCACAGCTGCGCCGGGTCCTCGGACAGCATCGCCGCGGCGATGCCGCGCCGCTCCGCGCGGCTGAGCGAGTCGCGGTCGCTGACGGCGCCCTCGATCGCGTCGTCGGTCAGGGCCGGGTCGACCTGCCAGGCCTCGGGCCGCTCCTCCCGCCACTGCTTGAACGTGACCGGCTCGGCGAGCAGGACCGCCGCGTCGGCGAGGGTGATCCCGGCTGCCGCCGACACCGCCGGGACGAGCTCGGGCCGCCACGGCAGCGGCCCCCGCTCGCGGGCGGCCTCGACGAACGCGGTGACCCGCGCGGTGTCCCAGCCACCCGGGTCCTGCACGTCATGGTGGGTGATGGCGTGCCCGGGGACCGCGCCGAACGTGCCGTCCGGCGCGTATTCGACCGCCTGGATCTCGCCGTCGGACGTGTCGGCGCGCAGCACGACCAGCCGCCGCCCGCCCGTGGTGACGAGGTCGCCGACCTTGGGCATCGCGGCGAGGTCGTCGGCCTTCAGCCGGAGCCGCCGCAGCCGCCCGCCGGGTGCGAGCAGCCCCGACCCGGCGACGAGCTCGAGGAGCCCGAGCAGGTGGGTGTGGTGCTCGGCGGAGATCATCGGTGACACGGCCCGGTGCACGACCGCGGGCAGCTGCCCGATGACGGCGAACCAGTCGGGGTCGGCGTCGCCGGCGATCGGTGCGATCGGCCGCTGCGGCTCCAGCCCGACGAGCGCCGCGCCGACGTTGATGTACAGGTTGGCCGCGACGTGGCTGTAGTCATAGCAGCTCGGGATGAGCCCGGACAGGGCCGCGTTGAGGATCCGGTCGTCGGGCAGGTGCCCGTCGGGGTCCTCCCGCACGGCCTGGCCGGAGAGAGCCGCGGTGGCCGTGGTCAGCTCGACCAGCCGCGCCGCGGAACGGGCCGCCTGCTTGACGATGCCGGCGATCCCGGCGACGAGCGGGGCCGAGCCGACCTCGGGGAGCGCCTCGCCGACGAGCTTGCGCGCCGCGTCGCCGTCGATCTTGGCGTCGGGGCCGACGAGGTCGACGACGGCGGCGAGGAGCCGCACCGCCTGCTCGTCGGTGACGGCCCGCAGCGCCGCCGAGCCGGCCTCGTCGCGGACCCGCAGATAGTGCCAATACGTCGGAGGGGGCAGCATGCGGGTGCCCTCCCGGAACGGGTCCTGCTTCAGGTTGGTCTTGAGCGTGGCGATCTCCGAGCCGTCCTCGGCGCACAGGACGATCCGGTTGTCCCGCCACAGCTCCTGATACACCATGCCGTAGACGGTGTCGGAGCCCGGGAAGCGGACCGCGCCGACCTGCCGGCCGTGCCGGCGGCCCGCCCGCTCGAACTTCGCCGGCAGCGTGAACGTGCGGCCGTCGATGCCCGCGCCGATCTCCGCGCCGGCGGCGGTGGTGCGCACGCGCCAGCCGGCGAGCCCGTCGCGCTGCCCGAGCGGGCTGTCCGCGGCCTGCGGCGGCACCGGCATCAGCCGGGACGGGGCGTGCCGCAGGGACTCGCCGTCGACGGCGCCGGCCTCGAAGAACGACGGCAGCGACGGCCGGCCGAGCGCGCCGGTGGCCGGGTCGTATTCGTGCCAGCGCCAGCTCTCGTCGGCGGCCTGCGCGAGGGCCCAGTAGTGCTGGCCGTCGCTGCACACCTGCGAGCGCTCCTGGGCGGACCGGTCACCGACGCGCAGCGGCCGGCCGCCGGCGGTGCGCCCGCCGCCCGGCAGGGGGAGCGACAGGTAGGTGTTGGTGGAGAACGCCTCGTCGGGGGTGGTGAACACGTCGTCGGCGGTGCCGCTCCAATAGCCGCCGCGCTCCTCGCCCTTGTCCCAGCTGACGAGCAGCTGCCCGTCGACGAAGCGCAGGACGGTGCTCCAGTCATAGCGCCGCTGGTCGGCGGGGATCCGCAGGGTGTGCTCCAGCTCGACCCCGTCGGGGCCGACGACGGCGACCTGGTCGCCGGCGCGGACCACCAGCTGCGGCCACTGCCGGTGCACGCGGACCTTCGCGTCATAGGAGTCGTCGTCGGACTCGACGGCGCTGTCGCCGATCAGGGTCTCGACCGCGGCCTCCAGCGCCGGCCAGCCGAACTCGTCGAAGACCCCGGCGCGCAGCGTGGCGGCGAGGACCGGGCCGAGGTCGTGCTCGGTGATGCGGCGCACCGCCTCGGGGTTGACCGCGAGGCCCTCGGGGCAGGCGACGAGCTCGAGCCGCTTGAGCTGGTCGTCGATGCCGGGCAGGCCCTGGCCGATGACGCTGTCGGCGAGCTGGTCCATCCACCAGTGCAGCGCCGTGCGCAGCCCGGGCACGGCGACGACGGCGGCGACGTCCTCCGGCGACACCTTGGTGCTGCGCCAGCCGGGACGCAGGTGGTCCTCGATGCTCGCGGCGACCCGCGGCAGCAGGTCCGGGTGCGCGGCGACGTGGACGAGGTCGCGGCGGCCCGGCTCGTCGTCCTTGAGCCACTGCTCGACGGCGCAGCGCGCGTTGGTCGCGACGTCCTCCAGGGGCACGCCGAGCTCCAGGCACAGGTCGACGACGTCGAGGTCGACGTAATGACCGGAGGTCAGCCCGACCGGGACACCGTCGGCCTTGAGCCGCTGCGCCATCCGTGCGACCAGCGCGGACTGCGCCGCCAGCCGCTCCCGCCGCCAGCCGGAGCGGTGCCGGTCGAGGCGGGTCAGCCAGCCGGCGGGACCGTCGGCGGGCTCGGCCCCGGCGGGCACGGAGCCGGCCGGCCCGGTCAGCGCCTCGGTGGCGCCGGACTCGTCGAGGATCTCCAGCCACGTCCCGTCGGGGCAGTTGCCGGGGAACATCGTCAGCAGCTGGCCGCGGACGGCGGGATCCTGCCGGGCGATGGTGACCAGCGGGGCCCGATAGGCCGTCCAGAAGCCGCCGGGCGCGCGGACGACCGACGGGGCGGTGAGCAGCACCCGCAGCAGCGCCTCCTCCTCGTCGGCGCCGAGCTTCGCCGCCTTCGCCAGCCGGCGCAGGTCGGTGTGCATCGACGCATAGGGCGGCATCCCGCCGAGGGTCCGCTCCACGCACAGCCGCCGGAAGCGCTCATAGGCCGTCGCCGCGTCGGCGCGCGCCGCGAGGTCGCGGGCATAGGCCGACAGCGCCTTCGCGGTCAGCGCGCCGGCGAGCGCGAACTCCAGGAAGACCGTGTGCTGCCGGTCCTCGTCGATCTTCAGCGCGAACGCCCGCTCGGCGTCGCGGGCCTTGCCGAACATCGACGCCGCATAGGTGGGGCTGTCGGCGGCGAGGAACGCCCGCGCCGCCTCCTCATAGAACGTCGGCAGGAAGTGCGGCACCGACCGGGCGAGCCGGTCGCCGAGCTCCACGAACCCGTCGCGGGCCGGGCCGATCCGCGACTTCGCGATCCGCACGAGCCGCTCGATGTCCTTGACGAGCGCCAGGGCGTGGTGGCCGTTGGCGGGGTCGTTGACGAGCGCCCATGCGGGGAACCCGAGCGCCTGCTGCCGCACGACGCCGACCTCGGCGACGGTCTCGGGCGCGGTGAACCCGAGGAACTCCATGGTGAGGTCCTCGGCCGCGCCGAGGGTGCCCGGGACGAGGCGCACCACGGTGCGGTCGCCGAGGACCGGGTGCCGATAGGCCCGGGTGGTCAGCGTGTCGATCGTGTCCTGCGCCGCGCCCTCCCCGGAGGGCAGCACCGCACCCGCGTCCAACAGTGCCTCTGCGCTCATGCCTGCTCCTCCTCCTTGGTCTCCTCGACGACGCGGCCGGCATAGAGCGCCGCCGCCATGCGCATGCCCTCGGACCAGGCGACCGGTCCGACCTCACCGAGCGGCACCGTCGTGCCGTCCTCCCGGACGAACACCAGGTCGCCGGTCTCGGTCTCGTAATAGGGATCGTCGGCGCCGACCCAGCTGCGGGCCTCGACGGTGCGGCCGCCCTCGAACACGCGGCAGACCGCGGAGCCGCCCTTCACCGGATAGCCCAGCGACGAGGAGCGCGCCGTCAGGTGCCGCAGCTCGGCGAACTTCCCGCCGGCATAGTCGGTGACCCTGGTCGCGGCCGGCTCGACGTCGGCGCCGCGCGTCCACGTCTGGCGGAACAGCTGGTCGACCGACTGCTTCACGCCCAGGTCGGCGGCGAACTCCCGCAGGTCGTCGAGGTCGGCAAGCTGCACCGGGTGGGTGATCGCGACGCGCGCCGCGGGCAGCCGGACCGTCTCGCCGTCGAGATTGACGATGCCGATCGTGCCGCCGCCGTCACCGGACGCGTCGCGCAGGAAACCGACCTCGTCGGGGTCCCAGGAGCCGTCGTCGTCGAGGACCGCGACGACCAGGTCGGTCAGCGCGGCCCGCCACACCTCGTCGGGCCAGACACGCGCGAGGACCTCGGCGGGCACGGGGAGTGACCGGACCATCCACCGGTCGACCTGCTCGCGCACCTGCGCCTCGTGCCGGCCCAGCCACTCCTGCAGCTGCTTGAGCCCGAAGACCACGGCGTCGTCCTTCAACGCCGGGGGCACGGACTTGAGCAGCTTGCCCTTGGCGTTGCGGCACGCTATGCGGCCCTCGGAAAGGGTGACCTCATAGCCACCGCCGGCGGTCAGCCACGTCATGCGATCCCTGCCTCATCGGGGGTCGGACTTCCTTGACCCCCGGCACGTTAGTCACTGGGTGCGACATTTTTTCAAGCGGCGGCGGCGAGATGACCGGGACGTCCGGATAGATGCGGGAAACATCCACAGTGGACGGCGGCGCGACGGCGTACCGTAGAGCGGCCACACGAAGCGCGGGTTCTGTCAAGTCCTGACAGATGCGCTTGCTGCATACCGGTTTGGGACGATAGTTTCAGTAAGTCCTTGACAGAACGCGCGTGTCCCATGAGGATCGCGCAGTGGCGGCCCAGCGCATCGACCCTCACACCCTCTGGCACCCCGAGACCGGCGGTGCCGGCCGACGGGTGGCTGAGACGCTGCGCCTGTATGGGCCACGCACCCGCGCAGAGCTCGTCAACCTCAGCGGCCTGTCCCGCCCGACCGTCTCCTCGGCCCTCGCCGACCTCGGCGGCGCCGACCTCGTCAGCGAGCAGGTGGGCGCCGCCGCCAAGCCGGTCGGTGGCCGTCCAGCGTCGGTGGTGCGGCTGACCCGGCGGGCCGGGATCGCGGTCGGCGTCGACGTCGGCCGGCGGCACGTGCGCGTCGCGCTCGCCGACCTCGGTCACGCCGTGCTCACCGAGCGGCAGTCCCGCACCGACTTCGACATCGACGACCGGCCGCGCGAGGCCCTGGACCTCGGCACGACCCTCGTCGACGCGGCCCTCGACGGCATCGGCGCCACCCGGGCGGACGTCGTCGGCGTCGGGCTCGGGGTGCCGGCGCCGATCACCCGCGACTGGCGCATAGGGTCCCCCGGCATGCTGCCGGGCTGGGCGGACGTGCTGCCCGCCGACGAGCTCACCGATCGCCTCTCGCTGCCGGTACGGGTGGACAACGACGCCAACCTGGCCGCCCTCGGCGAATACGTCTGGGGCGCCGGCCGCGGCTGCGCCGACCTGGTCTACGTCAAGCTCGCCACCGGCATCGGCGCCGGCATCGTGCTCGACGGCCGGCTCTACCGCGGCGCCGCCGGGACCGCCGGCGAGCTCGGCCACGTGACCCTCGACGCGCGCGGTCCCGTGTGCCGGTGCGGCAACCGGGGCTGCGTCGAGCTGTCCGTCGGCGGCCGTGCCCTGCTCAGTCACGCGAGGCTGTCGCATCCGGAGCTGACCGACCTCGCCGGGCTCATCGCGCTCGCCCAGGCCGGCGACCCCGGCTGCCGCCGGCTCCTCGCCGACGCCGGCACCCAGCTCGGCTACGCGCTGGGCAACCTCGTCAACCTCATCAACCCGCAGCGGGTCCTGCTCGGCGACGAGCTCGGCGCCGCGACGGACATCCTGCGCGAGCCGCTGCAGCGCGGGCTCGCCGAGACGGCGTTCACCGCCGCGGCCGCGTCGGTCGAGGTCGCCCAGAGCGCCCTGTCCCTGCGCGCCGCCGCCCTGGGCGGAGTCGCCCTGGCCCTCGGCGTCGACACCGTCCCGTTCGCGGCAGCGTCAGCAGTCCTGTAAAAGCGGCCGGCGACGACAGGACCACCGCGGACGGGTGACCCGGTTCACCCGGAGACCCGCCATCTTTAGCGGTAAGGTAACCGCTTGTGGTAACGAGCGCACCCCCGAGAACCCCTGTCACCCCCGCCGGGCGGGTCCTGGTGCCGCTCGGCGTGATGTTCCTGTTCGTGGGCCTGTCCACCGCCGTCGTCGGACCGTTCGTGTCGCTGTTCCTCAGCACCGCCGTCAAGGCCGACCCGGTGCACGTCGCCGCGTTCCTCGTCGCCGGCCCGGTGTCGATGGTCGTGTCGTCGACGGTCATCGGCCGCCTGTCCGACCGGCGTCCCGTCCGCCGGCAGATCCTCGCCGTCGCGGCCGCCGCCGGCGGGGTCAGTGCCACCGCCACCGCGTTCGTCCGCGACTACTGGGTGCTGCTGGCCCTCACCGTCACCGTGACCGCGATCAGCGGCGCCCTGTTCCCGCAGGCGTTCGCCTACGCCCGTGAGGCCCTCGAGCAGCGCGGCTCGACCCGCGCCGCGATGACCATCAGCACGCTGCGGATGCTGTTCTCGATCGCCTGGGTCGCCGGCCCGCCGGTCGCCGCGTTCCTCGTCGACTACGGCGGCTTCCGCGTGCTGTACCTGACCGCCGCCACGATGTACGCCGCCGCCGTCCTCGTCGCCGTGTTCGTCCTCGACGACGTCCCGCCCGCCGTCAAGCCGGCACGGACCGAGGCCGCGCACGCGCCGTCGAGCGTGCTGCAGGTCGTCGCCGCGCTGACCCTGCTGCAGGCGGCCGGCTCGCTCGGCGTCCAGGCGATGTCGCTGTTCCTCAGCCACGACCTGCGCGGTTCCGTCCGCGACGCGGGCCTGGTCCTGGGACTGTGCGCCGCGCTGGAGATCCCGCTGATGCTCGGGTTCGGCGCGCTGTCGACCCGGTGGCCGCTGCGCCGCCTCGTCATCGTCGGCGCCGGCCTCGGCGTGCTCTACTACGTGCTCGTCTCGGCCTCCGCGCACACCTGGCAGGTGGCGGCCGCGCAGCTGGTCAACGCCAGCTTCATCGCGGCCGTGCAGGGCCTCGGCATCTCCTTCGTGCAGGAGATGCTGCCCGGCGAGCCCGGCCGCGCCGCGACCCTGGCCGGCAACGCGTATCCGGTCGCCGCGATCCTCGCCGGGCCGCTGTTCGGCCTCGCCCAGCACTTCGGCTACCGCTACGCGTACGTCTCCGCCGCCGCCCTCTGCGCCGCCGGCGTGGTCCTCCTGCTGACAGCGCACCGCAAAGCACCGGCGGCACCGACGGCACATCTGAAGGCGACGGCGGCGGCAGCGGCATGACGCTCCTGCGGTTCGACGGCTGGATCGCCGGCGTCGGCACCGCGGGCGGCACCCGCCTCGTCCTGGGGCACTGGCCGCGCTCCCCGTTCGGGCCGGTCAGCGACGTCATGGCCGAGCGCCCCGACGGCCGGCGGATCCTGCTCGCCGCCACCGGGGAGCTCGCCGAATTCGTCGCCGCGACCTACCGCTTCGACGACGTCCGGGTCGCCCCTGTCCGCGTCGTCCGCTCCGGTACGACCTGGGCCGCCGACGCCGGACCGCTCCACCTGCGGTTCACGACCGGGCGCAGGGGCCCGCTCGGTTGGCTCCTGCGCTGCGTGCCGCCGCCCCTGGCCCGCCACCCCCGCTGGGTCGCCGCCATCGCCCGCCCCGCCCGCCTGCTCCAGCCGGGCGTGCGCACCCACGGCAGCGCCGGCGGCGGCCGGCACGAGTGGTACGGCGTCCAGGACCTCCACCGCATCACGGCCGCGACCGCGTCGTGGGACGGCGAGGACCTCGGCGCCCTCGCCGACATCGACCCGCCGGTCCGCTTCGGCTTCGGCTCCACCCCTCGCGTCCCGGCCCTGGCCAGGGTCACGACCCTGATCGGCTGAGCCGACCGGCCCGGCTTCGCCGGGGTCACGACCCTGGTCGGCTGAGCGGACCGGCCCGGCTTCGCCGGGGTCACGACCCTGGTCGGCTAGACGGACCGGCCCAGCTTCGCCAGGTCGTAGCCGTCGGGGTAGGACTTCGTGACGATCCCGTCCGCGAACAGCGGCGACGTGCGGGGCCGCGCCAGCCGCAGCAGCAGCGCCCGCGCCCGCAGCGCCGCGTGCAGCCCGGTCCTCGCCCACGCGGGCGGGTCCGGCACCGCGTACGCGCGGCGCAGCGGCGGGTCGTAGAGCGCGGCGATCAGCGAGTCCGCGACCCCCCGCAACGGCTTCGGGATGCGCCCGCGCAGCAGGTCCCGGGTCACGCGCTCGATGCGCTCGGCCTCCGGCGTGTGCCGCAGCTGCGCCGCCTCGTACGCGTCGAACCAGTCCTCGAACGCCTGATAGCCGTCGGGGATGTCGTGGACACCCATCCGCAGGCCGATCTCGCGGTAGTAGCGGGCGGCCGCCTCGCGCTCCTGCTCGGCGGGGGAGCGCCACCCGTACCGCCGCAGCCATCGCATCGGGATGACGGTGAGCGCGGCGAGGACGTAGACGCTGTCGTCGTTGTCGGCGGTGACGTGCCGGTGCGCCTCGTTCAGCAGGCGCAGCGCCAGCCGGCCGCGAGGATGCTCGAAGCCGTGCATGAGGATCTCGTACATGATGATGCCGGTGTCGTCGGCGCGCCGCCGCGGCTCGGTCAGCACCCGCCCGGTCGCCACGAGCGCGGCGGCGACGCGGGGCAGCGCGAACGACCGGTTGAACGCCAGGTTGAACGCCATGCGCATGTCCCAGGGGAACTCCTCGCGCAGCGTCAGCTGGTGGATCAGCAGGTAGTCGGCGCCGACGTCGCTGCTCTGGATGCGTCGCAGGTTGTCATATCGACCCCTCCTGATCCCCCGCATGGTCGTGCAGTCTAGGAGATCCGGTGACCGTCCGTGAAATCGGCGGCGAGCCGGTCCAGCATCTCGGCGAGGACGCCGGGGCCGGTGGCGAAGTTGAGCCGGACGAAGCCCGAGGTGTCCACAGTGGTCCCCGCGGAGAACTCCGCGCCCGCGCTGAGCCTGACCTTCGCCGTCTCCTCCAGCCGCGCGGCGGGATCGGTGCCGCCCCAATGGATCCAGCTCAGATAGGTGGCCTCGGGCGGGCGGTGCGCCAGCCTGGCGGCGACGGTGTCCCGGTTGGCCCGCAGCAGCTCCTTCGTCCGTCGCAGCCAGGTGTACGACTCCCGCCAGGCCGCGACGGTCGCGACCCGCCCGGCGATGCTGGGCGTGCCGTACAGGTCGATCGGCTGCGCGTCCAGGGACCGCCGCACCCGCTCGGGGCCGACGTGCGCGACGGCGAGGCGCAGCGCCGCCAGGTTGAACGCCTTCGTCGCCGAGGTCGCGGTCACGGTGCGTGCCGCGGCCGGCCCGCTCAGGGACGCGAACGGGATGTGGCGGCCCGGCCCGTACGCCAGGTCGGCGTGCACCTCGTCGGCGAGCACCACCAGGTCGAGCCGCTCCGCGACGGCGGCGACGGCGTCCAGCTCGGCCCGGTCGAACATCCGGCCGGTCGGGTTGTGCGGGTTGACGAGCACCAGCAGCCGGCACCCGGCGAGCCGCTCCTCGAGCCGGTCGGTGTCGAACGTCCAGCGCCTGCCGTCGTCGAGCATCGGCAGCGGCACGATCCTGCGGCCGGCCCGCGCGATGCTGGCCAGGAACGGCGGGTAGGACGGGACGTGGATCGCGACGCCGTCGCCGGGCACGGTCGTGTGCTCGACCGTCACCTGCAGGATCTGCAGGATGTCGGTGAAGACCCGGGTCCGGCCGGGTGCGGGGTCCCAGCCGTGCCGCTGCCGCATCCAGTCCTCGAACGCGGCGACGACCGGGTCCTCGCCGCGCCAGAACGGGTAGCCGAAGTCCTCGCGGTGCACGAGGTCGAGGAGGCGGTCGCGGATCGCGGGGGCGACGCCGAGGTCCATGTCGGCGACCCACGCGGCGATGGTGCCCGGCTCCGTGGATCCCCACTTGACGCCGTGCCCCGCCCGCAGCCGTCGCGTGTCGTCGCCGCGCTCCGGGGCGATGCAGTCGCGGAGGACCTCCATCTGGCCGTGGTGCTGGGCGAGCTCCTCGAAGACGTGCTGGAGGGCGGCGCCCTGGGTGCCGATCCGGTCGGGGCCCTGGTAGCGGGCGGGCGGGGTGCCGCGCAGCGGATCGCCGGGCGTGGCCGCCCGCACGTCGTCGGCGAACCGGGCCCTGACCTCGGCGACCCGCAGCAGCAGGTCCTCGACGCGGCCCTCGGCGGTGAACTCGGCGTCGCGGTCGCGGTGCGACGGCCGGCCCGCGACGAGGGTCCCGGCCCAGAACTCCATGACGCCGAGACAGTGTGTGAGCAGCGCGAACGGCGAGTTCGCGGCCGGCAGCGGCCGCCGGGCCGCCCGCTCGTCGCCGAGTTCGGTGACGATGCGCGCCATGCCGTCCAGGGCGCGGTCGGTGTAGTACAGGTACTCCTCGGAGCTGATCATGCCCGCCCTCTCGCGTCACCTGCTTGACCGGTGACGCCAACCTTGCGCCGGGACCGCGTCACCTGTCAAGGTGGTGACGTGACGTTCGTGTTCGTGAGCGGTGACCTGGCCCTCGACTTCGCCGGGACGTTGAAGTGGCGCCGCGGCCCGGCCCCGGAGGAGCTGCTCGCCGCCCCCGCCGACGCCGCCCGCTGGGCTGTCGAGGCGGGCCTGCTGACGTCCGCCCCCCGACTGTCCACAGTGGATCTCGCGGACCTGGTGGCGCTGCGGGAGACGGTCTACCGGCTCGTGACGGCCGGGCTGGCGGGGCAGCCGTGGCCGCCCGGGGACCTGCGCGCGCTGAACGCGGCGGGTGCCGCGCCGCCGCCCCGCGTGACGCTCACCGCCGACGGGATCCGCCGTGCGGCCCCGCCCGGGGCGCCCGCCGCGTCGGTCGGGGTCGCCGTGGCCGTCGCCGCCCTGGAGCTGCTCGGCTCCCTCGGCGCCGTCGTGGTGCGGGAGTGCGCCCTCGAGGAGTGCACGCGGCTCTTCGTGGACCGCTCCAGGGCGGGCAACCGCGCCTGGTGCGGCATGGAGGAGTGCGGCAACAGGGTGAAGGCCGCCGCCTACCGCGCCCGCCGCGGCGGTGCTCAGGCGGCCGGTGGGATGGCGGTGTCGGCGTCGCGCCAGGCGATGCGGTCGTAGCCGAAGGCGAGGCACGCGTCGCGGGTGCGGCCCTGCACCGTCTGGGCCTCGGCGCGCAGGACGATCTCGCCGTCGACGTTGTAGAGCGACAGCAGCACCGTCGGACCGGGCGGCGGCGGCTGGACTGGCACCTCGATGCGGGCGTGCCCGTGGGTGCCGATGAGCAGGGTGCCCGCCCAGTACGGGCCGGGGTCCGCGGTCGGGGTGCCGAAGATGATGAGCCGCCGCAGGTGCCTGCCGTGCAGCAGGTCGAGGCTCAGCCGCTGGTGCCCGGCCCGGCGGTCCATGGTGAGCGGGCCGTAGGTCTCGCCGGGGCGCAGCACCGACGACGCCCCGGAGTCGAGCTGGTAGGCGCAACCGAGCGCGAACCCCTCGTCCGGCGACCAGGCGGCCTCGAACGTGAGCGCGCCGATGCCCGACTGCAGGCGGGTCAGCACGACCGACGGGTGCCGCGGCCCGAGGACGGTCGGCGCCGAGTCGTGCGTCCGCGGCGGCGTGAACGCCCGGGCGGCCGCGGGCGCGGGCGCCGCGGGGGTGCGTGGCGGGGGAGCGGACTCACCGAACAGGTCCAGCGACGTGCTGCCGCCACCCTGCGCCGGCGGCGTCGGCCCGCCACCCAGGTCGAGCGAGGTCCCGCCGTGCGGCGCGGGCGGCGCCGGCGGGTGGTGCGGCAGGTCCAGCGACGTGCCGCCGTGCGCCGCGGGTGCGGTGGGCGGGGCCGGCGGGTTGCCGGACAGGTCCAGCGACGTGCCCCCGCGCGGCGCGGGCGGCGGCGGGGAGGCGCTGACCGGTGGCGGCGGCGCGCTCTCCGAAAGGTCCAGGGAGGTGCTGACCGGCGGGGGAGGTCCGGGCGGCGGTGCGCTGTCGGACAGATCGAGGGAGGTGCTCGCGGGCGGGGCACTGGGCGCCGACAGATCCAGCGAGGTCGCCGGTGCGGCAGGTGTCGCCTGAGCCGCCCGTTCCGCCGGGGCGGCGGGCGCGGCGGGTGCGGCAGGCGTGGCGGGCGCGGCGGCGGCGGGCAGGCGGCGGTGGCGGATCCACGACAGGTCGTCGGCGGCGGGGCGGACCGGGGCGCGGTGCCGCAGCCAGGACAGGTCTTCCGTGCCGGTCACAACCGGATCCCGTAGTCCGCCGCGAGGGCGGTGACCCCGCTGGCGTAGCCGTCGCCGAGGACCTTGAACTTCCAGCCGCCGCTGTGCCGGTACAGCTCGCCGAGCGCCAGCCCGGTCTCCGCGTCCAGCGCGGGCGCCAGGTTCTCCGACCGGATCAGCTCGGCGTTGCCGTCGAGGTTGAGGACCCTGATGACGCACGACTTCAGCCGGCCGAGGGTGCGGCGCACGGCGTTGCCCTCGTTGACGTACATGACCACGACGATCCGGGTGACCTCGGCCGGCGCCGCCGACAGGTCGACCTCGATCTGGTCGTGGTCCTCGCCGACGACCTCCCGCAGCTGCTGCACCGACATGTCCGGCGAGGAGAGCTGGTTGAAGTACACGAAGTGCCGGTCGGACACGGCGTCGCCGTCGCCGCGGCACAGGATCGCGGCGACGACGATGTTGTCGGTGAGGACCCGCTCCAGGCCGGCGCTGAACTGCACGCCGAGCACCACGCCCCGCAGGTCCGGGATCTCCCGGGTGAGGGTGACGTTCGCCCCGCGCTTCATCTCTTTGACCGGACTCATGCCGCCTCCTCCACCGCGCGTGGCCCCGGTCCGCTCACGACAGGTCCAGGTCGGAGCCGGAGAACTTGGTCCGCAGGAAGTTGCCCTGGGTGACGAGCGCGTCGCGGTCCTGGCCGCGCACGGCGACCAGGATGTTGGACGCGGCCTCCTGCAGCAGGTCGAGCTGCTCCAGCAGCTCGGGGACCGGGGCGGGCCGGTCGCGCATCGACGCCTCCAGGTTCAGAAAGCTGCGAAGGGTGGTCGGCAGGAAGTCGTCGACGCTGTTGCGGACCAGCAGCACGGCGTGGATGTCGAGCGGCCGGTTCGCCGACGTGTCCAGGA
Organism: Dactylosporangium sp. NPDC051087; assembly: GCF_055586325.1. Taxonomy (NCBI): domain Bacteria; kingdom Bacillati; phylum Actinomycetota; class Actinomycetes; order Micromonosporales; family Micromonosporaceae; genus Dactylosporangium; species Dactylosporangium sp. NPDC051087. The sequence continues at coordinate 163,386 of NZ_JBVJIJ010000026.1, forward strand.
TCTCCCGGAGCGTGTCGGTGAGCCAGCGGGCCTTCACCACGGCCGCCGCCGGGAGGCGGGCCGCCTGCTGGTTGACGAAGTGCTCGGCGTCGGTGATCCGGCGGCGGATCTGCTCGGGGTCGCCCGCGACGGCGGGGTCGGCCGCGGGCTCGGGGGTGGGGGCCGGCTCGTCGTCGGCCTCCCCCCACCATCGCAACCAGCGCACGGGCGACTCAGCCGGTCTGCTCGCCGCGCCGCGTGCGCTCCAGATACGGCGCCGCCCGCTGGATCTGGCCCTCGAGGGCGTGGACCGTCTGGGCCATCGACTCGACCGCCTGAGCGCGGAACGTGTCGACCGCGTCCATGGTGGCGAAGACGTTGTCGAATGCGGCCTGGAGCTTGTTGATGTCGATCGTCGACTCGGCGGCCTGCTGGTTGATCGCCGCGCCCTGCGTCTTCAGCTGCTGGGACGTCGCCTCGATCAGGTTCGACGTGACCGTGTTGAGCTGGGTGATCTGGTCGAGGACCAGCTTCTGCCGGGCCAGGGCCTGCGACACGATGACCGCGATCCGCAGCGCGGCGATGGTCGTCGTCTGCGCGCGGTCGACGCCCCGGATGAGCTCCAGGTTGTTGCGGCGGACCAGGTCGAGGGCCATGTAGCCCTGCACGTTGACGGCCATCTGCGTCATGATGTCCTGCCGGCGCTGCCGGACCGGGAACAGCGCGTCGGAGCGCAGCGTCCCGGCGGCCTCGGTCTGACCGGCCGCCTCCAGGGCGTTGACCTTCGCCTCGATCGCGGCGTCGAGGGCGGCGGCCAGCTCGTTGTACTCCGCGAGCCGGCCCATCGTGGCCCACATGTTGACCTTTTCGGTCTCGATGGCCGCGTTGTCCTTGCGCAGGTCGTTCTGCCCGGAGTCGAGGGCGACGATGATCGCGTTGAGGTGCGACTGCGCCGACTTGTACTTGGCGAAGTAGCGGTCGATCTTGTCGCCGCCGGGCAGCCACTTCAGGACCTTCTGCACGCCGGTCAGGTCGGCCCGGTTGGGGTCCAGGTCGGTGATGGTCGTGCGCAGGTCGACGAGGGTGTTGGACACCCTGGTCTGGGCATCGTCGGCGCCACGGCCGCGACCCCGGCCCAGGGCGGCGGCGGGACGCTCCAACATGCGGTTGGACATCCCGGCCGCCGCGCGCATGTCCTGCTCGCCCATCGTCGTGATCGACGTGACCTTCTGCTGGAAGGCAGGCGAGTTGGTGTCGATCGCGGCGAGCTCCTCGACGAAGGCGGCGGCCTTCTTGCGCAGCTCGACCTGCTTCTCCGTCTGCAGGGGCACCGCGCCGGCCGCCTGCTGCGGCTCCACGACCACGACCGGGGCGGGCGGGGTCAGCACGAGCGCGCCCTGCTGGGGGGCGCCGCCGAGATCGAGTTCGGACATTCCAGGCCCTTTCAGATCAGCCGGCGGTTCAGCCGACGTTGACGCCGAAGTCGCGCGCGATCCCGGCCAGACCCGAGGCATACCCCTGGCCGACCGCGCGGAACTTCCACTCGCCGTTGTGCCGGTACAGCTCACCGAAGATCATCGCGGTCTCCGACGACGCGTCCTCGGTCAGGTCGTAGCGGGTGAGCTCGGCGCCGCCGTCCTGGTTGACCACCCGGATGAAGGCGTTGCGCACCTGGCCGAAGGACTGGCCGCGCTGCTGCGCCTCGTAGATGGAGACCGGGAACACGATCCGGGCGCACTCGGCGGGCACCTGGCCCAGCTGCACCAGGATCTTCTCGTCGTCGCCGTCGCCGCCGCCGGTGAGGTTGTCGCCGGTGTGCTCGACCGAACCCTCGGGGCTCTTCAGGTTGTTGAAGAAGACGAAGTGCTGGTCGGACAGGATTCGGCCGTTCTCACCGACCATGAGGGCGCTCGCGTCGAGGTCGAACTCGGCACCCGTGGTGGCCCGCTCGTCCCAGCCGAGGCCGATCATCACCGTGCGCAGGTTCGGCGCCTGCTTGGTGAGCGAGACATTGCCGCCCTTGGTGAGGGTCACGGACATGGAACTCTCCTCGCGCTCTCGTTGTGGTCGTCAACCGTGTCCGATCGGCATGTCGGATATATTCATCCGGCTGATCGACGACACCGGAGCCGCCTTCAAAGCTAACGCGCTTCCGGCTACTGTCGAACATTGATCGAACAAGCCGGAGCCTACCCCAACGTTTCAAGCGGACGCGCCCGCACGAACGGTGAACTGCGGCCCACTCTGGCGGCCGGACGCTACTCTCGCGGGGGCACCAACATGATCAGCCGTCGGCGCCGCCTGACGCCGGGGGTTCGTAGGTAAAAACCATCGAATGACTGGAGATCGGTATGGGCATCAGCCTGACCAAAGGTGGCAACGTCTCACTGACCAAGCAGGCGGGTCCCGCCGGTCTGACGGCGGTGACCGTCGGCCTCGGTTGGGATGTCCGCACGACGACCGGCACGGAGTTCGACCTCGACGCCTCGGCGATCGCCACGGGCGCCGACGGCCGGGTCTTCTCCGACAAGCACTTCGTCTTCTACGGCAACCTCGCGACGCCGGACGGTCACATCCAGCACACCGGCGACAGCCTCACCGGTGAGGGCGGCGGCGACGACGAGCAGATCAAGGTCAACCTGGCGGGCCTGCCGGCCGAGGTCGACAAGATCGTCTTCCCGGTGTCCATCTACGACGCCGACACCCGCTCGCAGTCCTTCGGCCAGGTCCGCAACGCCTTCATCCGCGTCTTCAACAGCGCCGACGACGTCGAGCTCGCGCGGTACGATCTGAGCGAGGACGCCTCCACCGAGACCGCCATGGTGTTCGGCGAATTGTACCGCAATGGGGCCGAATGGAAGTTCCGTGCGGTCGGTCAGGGATACGCATCCGGCCTGCGTGGCATCGCCGGGGACTTCGGCGTGAACGTCGGATAGTAAGGTCGGCGCACCGCAACATCCCTGATGAGCCCGAAACGGTGTGACAGATGTTCCTGAAGACATTCGGCTGGTCGCTGGCGGTCACCGCCGCGACACTCATTGCCGCCTTCTTCCTCGGCGGGCCGAGCGCGTTCCTGATCGTCGCGATCCTGTGTGTGCTGGAGATCTCGGTGTCGTTCGACAACGCCGTGGTCAACGCCACCGTGCTCGGACGGATGAACCCGTGGTGGCAGAGGCTGTTCCTCACCGTGGGCGTCCTGATCGCGGTGTTCGGCATGCGCCTGATCTTCCCGCTGCTGCTGGTCGGCATCACCGCCCAGCTCAACCCGGTCGACGTCGTCCGGCTCGCCCTCGAGGGCGGGTCGGTCGACGAGCCCGGCACCTACGCCGCGCTGCTGCACGAGGCGCACCCGAGCATCGCCGCCTTCGGTGGCATGTTCCTGCTCGTGCTCTTCCTCGACTTCATCTTCGAGACCCGCGAGCACACCTGGCTGACCTGGCTGGAGAAGCCCCTCGCCAAGATCGGCAAGCTCGACCAGCTGTCGGTCGTCATCTCCCTGGCCATCCTCGTCATCGTGGCGGAGACCCTGGCGAAGGACGTCGGCACGGTCATGGTGTCCGGCGTGCTCGGCATCGGCGTCTACATCCTGGTCAACAGCCTCGGTGAACTCTTCGAGAACGCCGGCGGTCTCGGCGACGACGAGGAAGAGGACGAGGACGAGAAGAAGAACGCCGGTATCCACGGTGACGCCGGTGACGTCGACAAGGGCAGGTCCGGCCCGAACGCCGTCGTCCAGGTCGCCGGCAAGGCCGCGTTCTTCCTGTTCCTCTACCTCGAGGTCCTCGACGCGTCGTTCTCCTTCGACGGCGTCATCGGCGCGTTCGCGATCAGCCAGAACATCTTCGTCATCGCCGCCGGTCTCGGCGTCGGTGCGATGTACATCCGGTCGCTGACGGTCTACCTGGTCCGCAAGGGCACCCTGAGCGAGTACGTGTTCCTCGAGCACGGCGCGCACTGGGCCATCGGCGCCCTCGCCGCGATCCTGCTCATCGGGATCAAGCACGAGGTGCCCGAGGTCATCACGGGCCTCATCGGCGTCGGCTTCATCCTCGCCGCGTTCCTCTCCTCGGTGATCCTCAACCGCCGCAACGGCGCCGCCGAGGCCGCCGAGGAGCCGGCCGGGAGCCTCGCCGGCCGTTCCTAGTCCCCCCCATCACCCGCGTCCCCCGTCCAGGAAGGCAGGCAACGCCGTGACGAACCCGAACAACCCCGTCTCGCTGTCCAAGGTCACGCTGACCAAGTCGGCACCGGCGGTCTCGCTCGCCAAGCAGGGCGGGGCCGCGGGTATCCTCCGGGTCAACCTCAACTGGGCGCAGCCCGCCGGCAAGGGCGGGCTGTTCAGCCGCAAGCCCAAGGGCATCGACCTCGACCTGGGCTGCCTCTACGAGTACAGCGACGGATCCAAGGGCGTCGTCCAGGCGCTCGGCGACTCGTTGCGCGACGTGCACACCCTGGGCCGCGATCCGATCTGCCGCCTCGACGGCGACGACCGCAGCGGCACCAACACGGGCGGCGAGAACCTCTTCGTCGACCTGCGGTACGCGGCGAACATCCGCCGCATCCTGGTGTTCGCGTTCATCTACGAAGGCACTCCCAACTGGGCGGCCGCGCAGGCCGTGGTGACCCTGTTCCCGGTCGCCGGCCCCCAGTTGGAGATCCACCTCGACGAGCCGGACCCGGCGGCCATGATGTGCGCGATCGCGATGATCGAGGGCAACGGCGCCGACGTGTCCGTGCGCCGCGAGGTCCGCTACGTGCGCGGCGGCCAGCGCCTGCTCGACGAGACCTACGGCTGGGGCATGCGTTGGGCGGCCGGCCGTAAATGACCGTGATGTCGACAGATTTCGGGAAGGCGCATATATGAGTGTGAGTCTGAGCAAGGGCCAGTCCGTCTCCCTCGTCAAGGGCGGCGGCGGCACGCTCACCAGGGTCCGCATGGGCCTCGGGTGGGACGCGATGAAGAAGAAGGGCCTGTTCGGCGGGATGAAGACCCAGTCGATCGACCTGGACGCGTCCTGCCTGCTGTTCGACAGCTCCAACACGCTCGTCGACCAGGTGTGGTTCCGCCAGCTGCGCAGCACCGACGGCGCCGTGCAGCACACCGGCGACAACACCACCGGCGCGGGCGAGGGCGACGACGAGAGCATCATCGTCGACCTGGTCGCGCTGTCGCTCAACGTCCGGACGCTGGTGTTCGTGGTCAACTCGTTCACCGGGCAGAGCTTCGCCCAGATCGAGAACGCGTCCTGCCGCCTCGTCGACGAGACCAACGGTGCGGAGCTCGCCCGCTTCGACCTCAGCGGCTCCGGCCCGCACACGGCGCAGATCATGGCCAAGCTGACCCGCGACCAGCAGGGCTGGACGATGACGGCGATCGGCACGCAGGCCTCCGGCCGCACCTTCCGCGACCTGCTGCCCGCGGTGGCCGGCCACCTCTGATCGACCGAGGCGACCGGCTGCCCGCGGTGGCCGGCCACCTCTGATCGACCGGCGCGACCGGCTGCCCGCGGTGGCCGGTCGCCGCTGATCGACCGACCGCGCCCGCCCCCGCAACGGGGGACGGGGCGCGGTTTTTCGTGGTCCGGAAAACGGTGCTCAGGGGTGCACGACGTCCACCGGGTCGTGGGCGGGCGCGCGGCGCGCGGCCAGGACGTGGAACGCGAAGAGCAGGTACCCGACCAGCAGCGGCGCCGTCACGGGGACCATCGCGCCGATCACGGCGGCGATGGATGACACCCCGGCCACCATCGCCGCCGTGAGCGGTTGCCGCCACACCGTGCCCGCCGCCCAGCGCAGCGCGCCGGGCCACGAGTGGTGATGGGCCAGATGCACGACGCCGAGTGCACCGGCGGCGAGCAGTGCGGCGGCTACGGCGACCGTGCCGACGAGCACGGGCAACCCGCCCGGGACCCGGCCGGAGGCGACGGCGCCGAGATTGAACAGCAGGAGCAGGCCGAGCACGGCGGCCGCGACGGCCGCGACGGCACCGGGCAGCAGCGAGCGCACGAACACCCGCCACAGCACGGCCGGGCGCACCGCCGAACCGTCGACGATGTCCCGCACGGCCACCGACCCCGCGTGCACGGCCGCGCCGGCGGTGAGCACCGGCAGGCTGCACACGGTGACGGCGATGCCGACGAGCGCGAGGTCGGCGGCCACGGTGACCGTTTCCCGGAAGTCGCGAGCCATCGCGGCACTCACCCCTTCAGGCCGGAGGTGTTGATGCCCTCGACGAGCATCTTCTGGAAGGCCAGGAAGAACAGGAACACCGGCAGCAGCGACAGCACCGACATGGCGAACATCGGGCCGATCTCCGACTGGCCCTGCGAGTCGATGAAGAGCCGCAGCGCGACCGGCACCGTGTACTTCGACAGGTCCGACACGTACACCAGCTGCCGGAAGAAGTCGTTCCAGGTCCAGATGAACGAGAAGATCGCCGTCGTCACCAGGGCCGGGCGGCTCAGCGGCAGGATCACGTTGCGGAAGACGCCGAACGTGGTGCAGCCGTCGATCTTCGCGGCCTCGTCGAGCTCGCGCGGGATGCCGCGCATGAACTGGACCATGAGGAAGACGAAGAACGCCTCGGTGGCCAGGAAGTGCGGCAGGATCAGCGGCAGGTACGGGAACTCCCCGCCCACCAGGTCCAGCTGCCGGAACACGATGAACTGCGGGACGATGAGCACGTGCCCGGGCAGCAGCAGCGTGCCGACCATGATGGCGAACCAGGTGGCCCGCCCGCGGAAGCGCAGCCGGGCGAAGGCGAAGGCGGCCAGCAGGCACGACAGCGCGTTGCCGATGACGACGAGCAGCGACACGATCGTGCTGTTGACGAAGAACCGGCCGAACGACGTGTCGAGGTGCGACCAGCCGTCCGGGTAGTTGCCGGGCGTGAAGGCCTCCGGGATGACCCCGGCGTTGCTGAGCATCTCCGGCTGGCTCTTGAACGAGCTGCCGAGCACCCAGAACAGCGGGTAGAGGATGACCCCGAGCAGCGCGAGGATCACCACCGTGCGCAGGATCGACTTCATCGCTCGTCTCCGTAGTGCACCCAGAAGCGGCCCGTGCTGAAGAGCACGACGGTGAGCAGGCCGACGGCGAGCAGGAACACCCAGGCCAGGGCCGAGGCGTAGCCCATCTCGTAGTCGGTGAAGCCCTTGATGTACAGGTAGAGCGTGTACATCAGGGTCGAGTCGACCGGCCCGCCGGTGCCGCCGCTGATGACGAACGCCGACGTGAATCCCTGGAAGCCGTGGATCGTCTCCAGCACCAGGTTGAAGAAGATGACCGGCGACAGGATCGGCAGCGTGATCGAGCGGAACTTGCGGAAGGCCCCCGCGCCGTCCACCGACGCCGCCTCGTACAGCTCGACCGGGACCTGCTTGAGCCCGGCCAGGAAGATGACCATCGGCGCGCCGAACTGCCAGATCGCGAGCAGGATCAGGGTGCCCAGCGCGTAGTCGGGGTCGTTGACCCAGCCGGGGCCGGCGATGCCGAACACCGACAGGATCTGGTTGAACGAGCCGTCCCGGCTGAACATCGAGACCCAGACGATCGCGAGGGCCACGCTGCCGCCCAGCAGCGACGGCAGGTAGAACAGGCTGCGGTAGAGCCCGACGCCGCGGATGGCCTTGTTGAGCAGCAGCGCGACGCCGAGCGCGGCGCCGAGCTTCAGCGGCGTCGCGACGACGGCGAACGTGACGGTGACCTGCACGGCGTGCCAGAACGTCGGGTCTTCGGTGAACATCCGCTGGTAGTTGTCGAACCCGACCCAGTTGAGCTCGGACCAGTCCGACAGGATGTCGTAGTCGGTGAAGCTCAGCACCAGCGACATGAGCATCGGGATCGCCGTGATCGAGGCGAGCCCGACGAGCCACGGGGTGAGGAAGAGATAGCCGGCGAGCCCTTCGCGACGGGGGCCCCGCGGTTCGACGCGGGGCCCCTTCGCCGCTCGGTGCAAAGGTGCCGGCGCGGTGGTCAGCGCCACTGGAAGAGCCTCACTTCGAGATCGCGGACTTCGCGGCCGTGATGAAGGCCTCGGCGGCCTGCGCGGGGGTCGCCTTGCCGGCCTGCACCGACTCGGCGGCCTTGATGAGCTCGGAGCGCAGCGTGCTGTGCCCCTTCAGCGGGACCTGCGGGGACGGCCCGAACGTCTTGCCGAGCGTGTTCTCCACCTCGATGGAGGTCTTCATCGACGCGTCGGTGACGCTGCTCAGCACGGACGCGCGGATGTCGAGGTTCGGCGGCAGGCCGCGGTCGGTGCCGAGCACCTTGCCGACCTCCGGGTCGTTGGCGAGGAAGTTGATGACGTCGACCGCCACGTCCTTCTTGTCGCTGCCCCGGTAAACGGAGAAGTACAGCGCCGCGCGGGCCCACTGCGCCTTCGGGTCACCCGGGTAGGCCACCACACCGAGCTCGTCCTTGGTGTTCTTCTGCAACTCGGGCAGCTGGTTCACCCAAACCCAAGAGGTAAGCGCTTTCCCGGTCACGACGAGCTGCTTGGTGATGTCCGTGGCGTTGCCTTCGCGGATCACGTCGGCGGTCGGGGTGGCCTTCTTGTCGCGGGCGCCCTTCCACAGCTCGAACCAGGCGGTCGCGTCCTGCGCGGTGAAGCCGAGCTCCTTGCCCTTGTACAGGTCCTTGTTCTGCTGGCGCAGCCAGATCCAGAACGCCTTGTAGTCCGCGCTCGGGTCCTGCGTGCCGGGAACCTTCGTGGCCGTGGTCGCCGTCGCGGCCCAGTCGACGAACGCCTCCCACGACATGCCGGTGGTCGGCAGCGGCTGGTTCGCCGCGGTGAGCTTGGTCTTGTTGAACACCAGGCCCTGCGTGTTCTCGCCGAACGCGACGCCGGCGAGCTTGCCGTCCACGACGCCGTACTTCCACAGGCTCTCGGGGAACTTCGTCGTGTCGAGCTTGCCGGACTTCTGATACGACGTCAGGTCGAGCGTGACGTTGCGCGACGCATACTCGGTGAGGAAGTTGTCGTCGATCTGGAAGATGTCCGGCGCGTCGTTGCCCGCGGTGAGGGTGGCGAGCTTGTCGAAGTATCCCTGGTTGGCCTGCCACGTCTTCTTGAACGTGACGTTGGGGTGCTTCTTCGTGTAGAGCGCGAGGGCCTCTTCGGTGAGCTTGGCACGGGCGTCGCCGCCCCACCAGAAGATGCTCAGCTCGACGGGCTTGGTTGAGTCGACCGCTGGTGCCTCGCCGCCGTCGTCGCCGCAGGCGGCGAGCGGGGCGAGCAGCACCGCGGCGAGTGCGGTTGCCAGAAGTCTACGGCGGGGTGTTCCGGACATGGCGTGTCACTCCCTGGCAGGGGATCAATGTGGGTCGGGCCCGGCCGCGCCACCCGCGACCGGCCCGGTCGAGTCGCGCACGATGAGCTCCGTCTGGAGCGTCACCGTCGCGGTCGTGCGCCGTTCGTCGTCGTGCTGCAGCAGCATGTCGACGGCCGCCCGCCCGGCGGCCGCGGTCGGGGTGGAGACCGTGGTCAGCTTGGGGCGGATCAGACGGCTGAGCGAGATGTCGTCGATGCCGACGACGCTGAGCTCGGCCGGGACGCTGACGCCCCGGTCGTGGAGGGCCTCGAGCAGTCCGATCGCCATGAGGTCGTTGTAGGCCAGCACGGCGGTCGCTCCGGTGGCCAGCACGGCGTCGCACGCGGCGGCTCCGGCGGCCTCGGTGGGGTGGTGCGGTCCGAGCACGGTCAGGTCGGTGCCGGCGGACTTCGCCGCGGCCGTCGCGGACCGCCGGATCTCCCGGTTGGTCCACGAGCCCCGCGGCCCGCCGAGCAGGGCGAGGTGGGTGTGGCCGAGACCGACGAGGTGCTCGATCGCGGCCTTCGCGCCGGCCGCCACGTCCATGACCACCGCGGGAAGCCCGTCGACGGCCCGGTTGACCACGACGAGCGGCACCTCGCGGCGCAGCTTCTCGATCAGGTCGTTGCTCATGCGCGGGCTGCACAGCAGCACGCCGTCGACCTGTTTCGCGAGGGCCTGGACGAGCTGCTCCTCCATGACCGGGTCCTCGTTGGTGTCGGCGACGAACAGGTGGTAGTCCCGTTGCCTCGCCTGGGACTCCGCCGCCTTGATCAGAGGCGGGAAGAACGGGTTGGCGATGTCGGCGACGATCAGGCCGATGTTGTGGGTCCGCCCGGTGATGAGCGCGCGGGCCGCACGGTTGGGCCGGTAGCCGAGGCTCTCCGCGGTGGACAGCACCCGGCTGCGGGTGTCGGGGTTGACCAGATGTGGTGCTGAGAACGTGCGCGACACGGTGGAGACATGGACGCCGGAGGCGCGGGCTACATCTCGAATAGTGGCGGGCACGGAGCCATTAATGCAAACGGTTGCTGTCATGTCAACGTCCCTGGATGCGGAAAATCGAGGGGTATTGACCCGGAAGACGGCGATGAAGCATGGTGTCGCTGCAACCCTTTGCAGTCCCCGAGGGAGCGAGGGAACGACAACCCATGCCCACCCGCTATGCGATCGTCGGCACCGGGTCGCGCGCCGAGATGTTCACGCGCGCACTCACCGGGCCGCATCGCGACACCTGCGCGCTCGTCGCGCTCGCCGATCCTGAGCCGCACCGCATGGCCGTGCACAACGCGCGGCTGCAGGTGCCGGTCCCCACCTATCCCGCCACCGAGTTCCGCCGCATGCTGCACGAGGAGAAGGTCGACGTCGCGATCGTCACGACCGTCGACCGGGTCCACGACGAATACATCGTGGCAGCCCTCGAGGCAGGCTGCGACGTGCTCACCGAGAAACCGATGACCGTCGACGCGGCGCGCTGCGCCCGGATCCTCGACGCGGTGCGCCGTACGGGCCGCCGGGTCAGGGTCACCTTCAACTACCGGTACAACCCCTTCCATGAAACTTTCAAGCGGCTGATCGCCGACGGCACGATCGGCGAGGTCGGCTCCGTGCACTTCGAGTGGCTGCTCGACGTGCGGCACGGTGCCGACTACTTCCGCCGGTGGCACCGCGACAAGGCCAACTCCGGCGGCCTCCTGGTGCACAAGTCGGGGCACCACTTCGACCTGGTCAACTGGTGGCTCGACGACGAGCCCGCCGAGGTCTACGCGCAGGGCCGGCTCTTCTTCTACGGCGCCTCCGGCGCGGGCGCCGGCGAACCCAGGGACCGCTTCGCGCTCGGCGCGGACCCGCACCGCGACGCGCTGTACACCGGCACCACCGACGGATACCGGCGCGACCAGGACGTCTTCGCGCCCGGCATCACCATCGAGGACGACCTCGCCGTCCTCGTCCGCTACGCCCGCGGCGCCACCATGACCTACCACCTGACCGCCTACGCCCCCTGGGAGGGCTACCGGGTGATGGTCAACGGCAGCAAGGGCCGCCTCGAGCTGGAGGTGGTCGAGACGGACCACGTCGCTCCCGGCGCCACCGGACTCATCAAGGGCGACGAGCCGGGCCGGGCCACGCTGCGCGTCCATCCGCACTGGAGCGAGCCGCGCGAGATCCCGATCCCCTACGAGCGCGAGGGGCACGGCGGCGGCGACGCCCGCATGCTCGCCGACCTGCTCGGTGACGGCCCGCCCAGCGGCGTCGCCGCCGCGGAGGCCGTGGACGGCGCCCGGGCGCTGCGCATCGGCCTGGCCGCCAACGAGTCCCTCGCGATCGGACTGCCCGTCAGGATTCCCCATGACTAAGACGCCGCACGAGGACCAGCTGCTGCCCGCCGAGCCCGGGATCCGGGACATCGCGCGGGAGCTGTACCGGCACGCCAGGGACCTCCCGCTGATCAGCCCGCACGGCCACGTCGACCCGGCGATCCTCGCCGACGACCTGCCGTTCCCCGACCCGGCCAGGCTCATCGTCGTGCCCGACCACTACGTGACCCGGATGCTCGCCAGCCAGGGCATCGCCCCGCACGAGCTCGGCGTGCCGACCGTCGACGGCAGCCCCACCCAGACCGACGGGCGCACCATCTGGCGGCTCCTCGCCGCCAACTGGCACCTGTTCCGCGGCACCCCGTCGCGGCTGTGGACCGAGCGGGTCCTCACCGACGTCTTCGGCGTCACCGTGCCGCTGCGCGTCGACACCGCCGACCTGGTCTACGACCTGCTGTCCGAGCGCCTCGCCGACCCGGCGTTCCGCCCGCGGGCGCTGTTCGAACGGTTCAACCTCGAGGTCCTCGCCACCACCGAGTCGCCGCTGTCGGACCTGACCGCGCACGCCAAGCTCGAGGCCGACGGCTGGGGCGGCCCCGGCGGGCGGGTCATCACCACGTTCCGCCCCGACGACGTCGTCGACTTCGACTGGCCCGGCTGGGCGGGCCGGATCGAGCAGCTGGGCGTGACCACGTTCCCGCAGTTCCTGGAGCGGCTGCGGGAGCGCCGCCAGGCGTTCATCGCCGCCGGCGCCACCTCCAGCGACCACGGCCACCCGACCGCCGCGACCCTCGCGCTGTCCCCGGCGCACGCGGCGGCGCTGTTCAACAAAGCGCTCACCGGCAAGGCCGACAGCCGCGACGCGGAACGTTTCCGGGCGCACATGCTCGTCGAGTTCGCCAGGATGTCCGTCGAGGACGGCCTGGTCATGCAGCTGCACCCGGGCGCCGTACGCAACCACAACACCACGCTGGCCGCCCGGCACGGCCGCGACGTCGGCGGCGACATCCCCTCGCCGACGGAATACGTGCGCTCGCTGAAGCCGCTGCTCGACGCGTTCGGCACCGACCCGCGCTTCCGGGTCGTGCTGTACACCCTCGACGAGACCGTCTTCACCCGCGAGCTCGCGCCCCTCGCGGGCGGCTACCCGGCGGTGTTCCTCGGCGCGCCCTGGTGGTTCCTGGACAGCCCCGAGGGGCTGCGCCGCTTCCGCGAGACCGTCACCGAGACCGCCGGGTTCGCCAACACCGCCGGGTTCGTCGACGACACCCGCGCGTTCTGCTCCATCCCCGTGCGGCACGACGTCGCCCGCCGCGTCGACGCCGGGTTCCTGGCGCGGCTCGTCGCCGAGCACCGCCTGCCGCTGGACGAGGCCGCCGACACCATCGCGGACCTCGCCTACCACCTGCCCAAACGCGTCTACGCCCGCACCGTGGCGACGCGCACCGCCAGCACCGAGGGAGCACGATGATCACCGGGTTGACCGTCCACGACGTCCGGTTCCCCACCGCCGCCGCCGGCGACGGGTCCGACGCGATCAACCGCGGCGACTACTCCGCCACCTACGTCGAGCTGACCGGCGACGACGGCGTCGCCGGGTCCGGCCTCACGTTCACCAACGGCCGCGGCAACGAGCTCACCTGCGCCGCCGTCGAAGCCCTCGCGCACCACGTCGTCGGGCACACCGTCGAGGAGCTGTGCTCCGCGGAAGGGGCCCGCACCCTCACCGCCGACGTGCAGCTGCGCTGGCTCGGGCCGGAGAAGGGGGTCATCGCCATGGCCGCCGGCGCGATCCTCAACGCCGTGTGGGACCTGCGCGCCCGCCGCGCCGGCAAACCCATGTGGCGGCTGCTGGCCGAGCTGCCGACGGAGGACCTCCTGGCGGCGGTGGACTTCCGGCACATCACCGACGCCCTCACCCGCGACGAGGCCGCCGCCATCCTCGACAAGGGGTTGCCGGTGTACGAGGAACGCCTCGCCCACGCGCGTGCCGCCGGCCTTCCCTCGTACACCACCTCCGTGGGCTGGCTCGGCTACCCCGACGACAAGGTCCGGGCGCTCACCAGGCAGGCGGTCGCCGACGGCTGGACCGCGGTGAAGATGAAGGTCGGCGGCGCCATCGACGACGACGTGCGGCGCGCCCGCATCATCCGGTCCGAGATCGGCCCCGACGCGCTGCTCATGCTCGACGCCAACCAGGTGTGGGACGTCGACGAGGCGATCGCCAACCTGGGCCGGCTCGCCGAGGTCGACCCGTACTGGATGGAGGAGCCCACCCACGCCGACGACGTCCTCGGCCACGCCCGCATCCAGCAGGCCCTCGACGGGATCACCGGCGGGCGGTGCCGGGTCGCGACCGGCGAGGTCGCCGCGAACCGGGTCATCTTCAAGCAGCTGCTGCAGGCCGGCGCGATCCGCGTCATGCAGATCGACGCGTGCCGGGTCGCCGGCGTCGGCGAGGTCCTCGCCGAGCTGCTCATGGCCGCGAAGTTCGGGGTGCCGGTCTGCCCGCACGCCGGCGGTGTCGGCCTCTGCGAGTACGTGCAGCACCTGGCGTTCTTCGACTACCTGCGCATCACCGGCAGCATGGACGGCCGGATGGTGGAGTACGTCGACCACCTGCACGAGCACTTCACCGACCCGGTCACCGTCGTCGACGGCCGCTACCGGCTGCCGGAGCGGCCCGGGTACAGCGTCGAGCTGCGCCCGTCGTCGATCGCCGAGTTCTCCTTCCCGGACGGGCCGGCATGGCGCGGCTGAGCGGGTCCGTGCCCCTGAAGGTCGAGCCGCTGGTCCGGCCCGGCGACGTGGGCGCCGGGATCCTGCACTTCGGGCTCGGCGCGTTCCACCGGGCGCACCAGGCCGTCTACACCGACGAGGCGATCGCCGCGGCCGGCGGCGACTGGGGCATCGTCGGCGTCGCGCCCAGCTCCCGCGACGTCCTGGACGCCCTCGTCCGGCAGGACATGCTGTACAGCGTCCTCACCGTCGACGGCACCGACGCGTCGGCGCGGGTCGTCGGCGCCTTCGACAGCGTCCTGCACGCCGCGTCCGAACCCGGGGCCGTCCTGCGCCGCATCGCGGACCCGGCGATCCGGGTCGTCACCCTGACCGTCACCGAGAAGGCCTACGCGCCCGGCTCGGCGCTGCTCGACCTGATCGTGCGCGGGCTGCGGCTGCGCGAGACGCCCCTCGCGCTGGTCAGCTGCGACAACATCAACGGCAACGGGGAGCTGCTGCGCGGCCTCGTCGGCGACGCGCTGCAGGACCCGGACGTCATGGCGCTGCTGAGCTTCCCCGGCACCATGGTCGACCGGATCGTGCCCGCCACGACGCCCGCCACCCTCGACCGGGCCGAGTCGCTGATCGGCGCCCGCGACGAGGCCGCCGTCGCCGGGGAGCCGTTCCGCGAGTGGGTCGTGCAGGACGACTTCCCCGGCGGGCGGCCCGCGTGGGACCTCGCCGGGGTCGAGTTCACCGCCGACACCGCCCCCTACGAGCTGCGCAAGCTGCGGATGCTCAACGGCGTGCACTCCGCGCTCGCGTACCTCGGGGCGCTCGCCGGCGCCCCCACCATCGACGCCGCGCTCGCGCTGCCCGGCTACCGCGCGACCATGGAGCGGTTCATCGCGTCCGACATCGCGCCGACCCTGACCGAGCTGCCCGTCGTGCCGTACGGCGAGCAGGTGCTGCACCGCTTCGCCAACAGCGCCCTCGGCTACCGCACGCTGCAGGTCGCGCGGGACGGCAGCCAGAAGCTCCCGCAACGGCTCCTCGGCACCGTCGCCGACCGGCGCGCCGCGGGTGAGGTACCCGGCTACGCCGCCCTGGTGCTGGCCGCGTGGATCCGGTTCGTGGGCGGCCACGCCGACGACGGCACCGCGCTGCCGCTGGACGACCCCCGGGCCGCTGAGCTGCGCGCCTGCCCGCCGCCGCGGCGGCTCGCCCTGCTGTCGCCGGAGCTCGCCGACGACGCGCCGCTGCGCGCCGAGGTCGACCGGTGGCTGCGCGACCTCGACCGGCACGGGGCCGCCGCCACCCTGGCGGCGCTGTGACCGCGTCCACCCCCAGGATCGCGCTGATCGGCGCCTCGGGTCACGGGCGCCGGCACCGGCAGAACATCGCCGACCTCGGCGACCGGGTCCGGCTCGTCGCCCTCGGCGACATCCAGGACCTGCCCGGCGAGACGGTGCCCGTGTACGCCGACCACCGGCGGCTGCTCGCCGAGCAGAAGCCGGACGTCGTCGTCATCTGCACCCCGCCGCACACGCACCTGCCGATCGCGCTCGACGCCGTGCGCGCCGGCGCGGACCTGCTCCTGGAGAAGCCCCCGGTCCTGGACCTCGACGCGCACGCCCAGCTGGCCGCGGCGCTCGCCGCGACCGGGCGGCGCTGCCAGGTCGGCTTCCAGGCGCTCGGGTCGCCGACCCTGCCCGCCCTCGCGGCGCTGGACCTGGGGCCGCTGACGCACATCGCGGTGGCGGGCGCGTGGTGGCGGCCGTCGTCGTACTGGACCCGGGCGCCGTGGTCGGGGCGGCGCGCCGCCGACGGGGCCCTCGTCAACCCGTTCGCGCACGCGCTCATGCAGGCCCTCGCCATCGGCGACGTCCGTCCACCGTGGACCTTGGAGCTGGAACGCTTCCGCAGCCGGGACATCGAGGTCGACGACACCGCCGCGCTGCGCCTGACCCCGTCCCGCGGCCCGGTCGTCACCGCCGCCGTGACCCTCGCCTCGACGAGCTTCATCGCCGGGGACATCACCGTCACCGGTACCCGCGGCAGCGCCCACGTCGTCTACCCGGAGGACCGCCTCGACGGGGTCGTCCTGCCGGGGCGGGTGAGCCTGCTGGAGAACCTGCTCTCCGGCGACCCCCTGGTGGCGCCGCTGTCCCGGACCCTGCCCTTCACCGCCCTCGCCGCCGAGATCATGGCGGCGCCCGACCCCGTGCCGCTCACCGGCGTGGCCCACGACGACGGCATCGCCCTGCCCGGCATCGCCGGCCTCGTGCGGACCGCCGCCGCCCGGCACGCGCTGCTCAGCGAAGTAGGAGACCTGCCATGCGCAAACTGACCGTCGCCGACCTGCCCGACGGCGGGACCCCCGCCACCCTCGCCGCGCTCGGCACCGGCTGGGGTCCCGTCATCCGCGGCGGCATCAGCCGCTACGACGACCCGGGCCACCGCACCCACGACGAACCCGGCCGGCACACCCACGACGTCCCCGAAATTTTCACGATCGTGCAGGGCAGCGGCTACGTGGAGAGCGATGGCGCGGAGGTCTCCCGCTTCCAGGCCGGCGACCTGCTCATCATCCCGCCCGGCGAGGACCACCACCTGGTCAGCGACGGCGCCGTCCCGCTGGTCTTCACCTGGATGCACCTCGCACCGCTTGACCAGTCATAGGTACCGGTCTACGTTGTCCCTAGGAATGCGCTTTCCTGAGGCGCGCATCGGCTGACCCGCCCAGTCCGCCCGCACGAGCCGAACACCCCATGCACGCGGCGCCCCCACCATCTCCTCCCGGAGGGCTCGCATGGAACCACCCCGCATCAGGCGTTACCGATGGCCGATCCTGGCCGCCGGCGTCGCCGCGTTCACCGCCGTCGCCGCGGTCACCACCCAGGTCGCGTTCGCGGCGACCCTGTTCAGTGACACGTTCTCCGACGGCAACACCAACGACTGGTCGAAGTCCGGCGGCACCTGGTCCGTCGTCGACGGCGCGATGCTGCAGAGCAACGCGGGCAGCGAGAACGCCCGCAACTTCGCCGGCAGCACGTCGTGGACGAACTACACCGTCACCGCCCGGGTGAAGCCGGTGTCGCTGGCGTCGAACGGGTTCGCCGGGCTGCTCGCCCGCGGCAAGAGCTCCACGACGTTCTACCGCCTGGCGCTGCTGCCCGGCAACAGCGTGCAGCTGCAGGCCGTCAACAGCGGCTCCGTCACCGTCCTCGGGTCGGCGAGCCGCACGGTCAGCGCCGGCACCTGGTACACCCTCGGCATCACGGTGTCGGGGACGAGCATCACCGGCAAGGTCGACGGCGCCACCGTCGGCAGCGGCACCAGCTCGGTCGCCGCGACCGGCCGGATCGGCGTGCAGACCGGCTACGCGTCGGCGTCCTTCGACGACGTGACCGTCACCGACACCGCCGGGCCCAGCCCGACCGAGTCGGACACACCGCCGGCGTCCACCTCACCCACGCCGTCGCGCACGCCGTCGACGTCGCCGCAGCCCACCGGCTGGCCGACGAAGACCGGTGACGCGCCGGTGAACAACGGCACGATCAAGGTGTCGGGGACGCTGGACGGTGGGATGAAGCGGTACTGCTGCATCGGCGACGGTGGTCAG
>NZ_JBVJIJ010000027.1:0-112781 GCF_055586325.1 Dactylosporangium sp. NPDC051087
AGTTGTGTCCACAACGCACAGACGATCACGCGGTGGCCGTGCTCTGTCCAGCCCCGTCAACCAGCAACATCCCGAACGGCGGCTGCCGTACTAGCTCGGCCGTCGCGCTCAGCCCCGCCGTCGCACCCGGCCCGGTCGGCCCGGCGCGACCGTCGTTTCGGCCCGGTCGAATCGTCCGGCCGGGTGTCGTGGGGTTCGCTGCGGCGGGTTTTGGGGCATCTCCGCGGGACGGGTCGACGGTGTCCGGGGTGGTCTGTCAGCGGAGGTCAGCTGTGCGTCCGTGGCTTCATGCCGTGGGTGAACTACAGCAGGCCGGTGGTGTCGAAGATGCGGCTGGTGCTGTCCAGGCCGCCGACGATGAGGCGGGTGCCGTCGGGGGTCACCGTCAGGCAGTCGGCGGAGATCCACTGGGATGTCGCGAGCAGGTCGTAGGTGGTCGCGTTCCAGAGGCGGAGCTTGTGGTCGCTGGACGTGACGGTGACGAACGCGGTGCCGGCCGGGCCGAACAGGACCCGGCTGACGAGTTCTTGGCCTGATTCGACGGACTTCAGTTCCTTGCCGTCGGCGATGTTCCAGATCCGGATCCTGCCGTCGGAGCCGCCGGAGAGCAGCTTCGTGGCGTCGGGGTTGAACGAGACGTCGTGGGCGCGGCCGGTGTGGCCGGGCAGGGTGCTGCGGAGGGTGCCGTCGGCGACGGTCCAGATGCGGAGCTTGCCGCTGTCCGCGGCGGCGGCGGCGAGGGTGCCGGATGTGTCGAAGGCGAGGGCGCGGACGCCGTCGCTGCCGGTGCTGAGGGTCCGGCGTTCCTTGCGGGTGGCGACGTCCCACAGGACGATTCCGCCGTCGGCGTGGCCGATGGCGAGGGTGCCGCCGTCGGGGCTGAACCTGACCGACGAGCCGGGGCCCGGGTACTTGGCGATCCGGCCGATCTGCGCCTTCGAGGCGACGTCCGTCACGGTCACGCCGCCCTGTACGGCGAACGCCACGACCCGGCCGTCCGGGCTGAGCGCGACCGTGTCGACGGTGACCATGGCGTCGCCCGTCTGGTGCAGGACCTCGGAACCGGTGCTGCCCAGCTGGTGCAGCTGGACCTTGCCGTCGAGGCTGCCGGTGGCGTACCTGGTGCCGTCCGCGGTGACGCTGACGCCGGTCACGTAGCTGTCGTTGGACTGGGTCATCGCGATCTGCCGGAACTCGGGGGTGGCCGGCGCCCGGGACGCCGACGGTCCCGGTGAGGCGCCGCTGCCGGTGGGTGCGTCGTTACCGTCGCCGGTGCCGGGCAGGTAGATGGCGGCCGCGACGATCGCCGCGACGAGGGCGAGGACCGCCACGACCCACCGGGCACCCTTGCCCGGCGCCGGCGGCGGGTCCGCCGTCACCACCGGCGCGGCAGGCGAAACCGGCAACGCCCCGGCAGCAGGCGAGACACCAGCCGCCGGCGAATCCGGTCCGGCGGCTGAAACCGGGACGGCAGGCGAATCCGGACCGGCAGGCGAGGCCAGCCCGAAAGGCAGAACCGGCGCGGCAGGCGAAACCGGCGAGGCGGCGAGAGCGGGCGAGACCGGCGAGGCGGTGGCAGCGGGCGAGACCGGCGAGGCGGTGGCAGGGGAAGCGGTGGCAGGGGAAGCGGCCGGCGACGTGGGCGCAGAAGCAGCAGGCGGGGCGGCGGGTGAGGCAGATCCGGCGGTAGCGGGGAAGATCCGCCCGGCGGCCGCAGGGGAGACCGGCCCGGCGGCGGCGAACGTGGAAGCGACCAGATCGGCGAACCCGCCGGAGACCGGCTCCGCGGTGCCACCGCCGACCGGCGCCGACGACTCCGCACCCCGCGGCCCGGGCAGAAGCGGTCCGGCCGGAAGCACCGCGGCCGGCAGCGACTCGGGCGGAACCACCGAAGGCGGCAGCGACTCGGGCGGAACCACCGAAGGCGGCAGCGACTCGGGCGGATGCCCAGCGGGTGGAAGCGACCCGGCCGGAAGCCCCCCAAGCGGCAGCGGCCCGGCCGGAGGTCCCGCAGACGGCAGCGCCCCCGGCGGCAGTGACCCGGGCGGCAGCACCGCCGGCGGAAGACCAGGGGACGAGGGAGTCGCGAGCAGGCTGCCCTCGGCGACCATCAGCTCAGGACGCTCCCGTACGACGGGCACGACGCCCAGCGTCTGATGCAGCAGGGTCGCCGCCAGCGGCATCCGCGACGAGCCGCCCACCAGGAACAGGGCGCGGTCCGGGGCGTCGCCCGCGGCCCGGATGACGGCCCGCGTCGCGGCGACGGTCCGGTCCAGGATCGGCCGGGCGAGCTGCTCCAGCTGGTCGCGCCCGAGGGGTACGGCGGTGTCGAACAGCGGCACGTGGATGAGGGTGGAGGAGGCGCGGGACAGCATCTCCTTGCCGGTGCGCACGTCGTCCCACAGCATCCGGGCGAGCCGCCGGTCCTGCCCGGTCGCCGGCTCGGTCAGCCGGGCCCAGCGCCGCGCGTCCTGGGCGGCGAAGACGGTGCCGAGGTACGCCACGACGGCCGCGTCGACGTCGAGGCCGCCGGTGTCCTCCAGGCCGCGTTCGGCGAGGACCTCGAACCCGGTGCCGGTGCGGCGGACGACGGTGGCGTCGAAGGTGCCGGCGCCGAAGTCGTACACGACGATGTGCGAGCCGGCGGGATGCTCGCCGGCGAAGGCGTGGGCGGCGGCGACGGGCTCGGCGACGAGGGTGACGGTGCCGAACCCGGCGGCGGCAGCGGCGGTGCGCAGCAGTTCACGGCGGGAGGGGCCCCAGCCGGCGGGGCAGGTGAGTGCGGCGTCGGCGACCGGCGCGCCGGCGACCCGGGCGGCTTCGGCGGCGACTCTGCGCAGGACGGCGGTGACCAGGTCGACCGCGGCGACCTCGGCCCCGCCGAGCAGGACGGTGCCCTCGTCGATGACGCGTTTCGGGTTGGGTTCGAAGGCCTCGGGCAGGGCCCGTGCGGCGTGCAGGGCGTCCCTGCCGACGAGCAGGTCCCCGTCCGCCGAGCGGCACACCGCAGACGGCAGCAGCTCCGCGCCGTCGAACTGCAGCGGTCTGGGCCGTTCGCCGGCGGTGGCGAGCACCGCGACGGTGTTGGACGTGCCGAAGTCGATGCCGATCCGGGTGCCTGCCACAGCAGGACTATAGGGGGCCGGATCGATGCGACGGCGGCCCTGGAAGCGGTTTTACGTGCTGAGGCCGGGCATGGCGTCGCTGGTGAGTTTGCGGCGGAGCATGACCTGGCGGGTGCCGTCGGCGTAGAGCCGCACCCTGGCCAGTTCCCAGCCGCCGTATTCGGCCTGGATCGTCAGCTGTGCGTTGGCGGTGAGGCGGTCCACGTTCGACGGCAGCCGCAACGGCACGTACTCGTAGTCCATGAACCGATATTGCTACGGCGTAATCCGCTGCACCAGCCCTTCAGCCGACCCGGCGACGACGACGGTGCCGGTGGCGGGGTCGGCGGCGACCGCGATCGGCAGGCGGACCGTGGGGTGGCGGGTGACCTCCCGGGGGGTGCCGCCGGACAGGTCGTAGCCCACCACCTGGTTACGTTCGGTGACCGTGACCCAGAGTGTCCCGCGGGCGAATGCGAGGGCGTAGGGGGTGCCGGCGACGGGGAAGCGCTGGCGCAGGAGCAGCGGGCCGGTCTCGAAGACCAGCAGCTCGCCGTCGCGGGCGTCGATGACGAGGAAACGCCCGGCGTCGTCGGTGGTCACGCTCACCGCTCCGTCGCCGGCGCGCAGCCCTTCGCGGCGGGTGCCGGAGGTGGCGTCGTACACGGTGAGTGACGTGTCGGAGGGGTCCAGGATCCCGATGAGGTCACCGGTGACGGCGACGCCACCGGGCTTCCCGCCGGTGTGCAGGGTCCGGGTGACGGCGCCGGTGGTGGAGAGGATGATCACGTCGCCGGTGGAGGGGGCGGTGACCGCGGTCCACCCGGACGGGTGCACGGCGAGCGCGGTCCCGGGCGCGGGGAGCTCCCAGCGGTCGACCGCGGTGCCCCGGACGGTGAGGACGGTGTTGCCGGCCACGGCCCGGAACCCGCCGCCTGGCAGCGCCACCACGGCGCTGACGGCCGAGGGCGTGGAAATGAGTGGATTATCCAGAATGGCCAGGCCGGTGGGCAGCGCGACCGCGGTCAGCGCACCGGACACGGCAACGGCGGCCGGCGGCCCCCCGGCAGGCACCGCGACGCCGGCGGGCGAGGCGGTGGGCGCAGGCGCCCACGTCGGGGTGGGGACCGTGGCGTCAGGGTGGTTCACCGGGGGACCGGCGTCGCAACCGGCCAGGAGCGCCACCAGTACCAGCGACAACACAGCGGAACGGGTCATGGTCCGGCAATTATGTCTGGCGCTCCGGATAGCCCGACGTCGGTGCCGACACGTCGTCGAGGGCGGCGCGGATCTCCCGCGGCAGTTCGATCTCCTCGGTCTGCAGGGCGCCGAGCAGCTGCCCGACGGTGCGGGCGCCGAGGACGGGCGCGACGACGCCCGGCCGGTCGCGGACCCACGCGAGCGCGACCTCGAGGGGCGACACGCCGAGGCCGCCGGCCGCGGTGGCGACCGCCTCGACGATCCCGGCGCAGCGGTCGTCCAGGTACGGCGCGACGAACCGCTCGAAGTGCGGCGACGCGGCCCGCGAGTCGGCGGGGACGCCGCCGCGGTACTTGCCGGTGAGGACCCCGCGGCCGAGCGGCGACCAGGGCAGCAGACCGATGCCGAGCGCGGAGCAGGCGGGCACGACCTCGCGCTCGATGCCGCGTTCGAGCAGCGAGTACTCGACCTGGGTGGAGACCAGCGGGGCGCGGCCCGGCCAGGCGGCCTGCCAGGTGGCGGCGCGGGCGGTCTGCCAGCCGGAGAAGTTCGACACACCCGCGTAGCGGGCGCGGCCGGACGACACGGCGGTGTCCAGGGCGCTGAGCGTCTCCTCGAGGGGCGTGTCCGGGTCGTACCCGTGGACCTGCCAGAGATCCACGTGGTCGGTGCCGAGTCGCTCCAGGGACGTGTCGAGCGCGCGCAGCAGGTGGCTGCGGGACCCGTCGCGGCGGCGCGTCATCCCCGGGCGCAGGCCCGCCTTCGTGGCGATGACCAGCTCGTCGCGGGGCACGAGCCGGCCGACCAGGGCGCCGATGACGGACTCGGCCTCGCCGTCGGCGTAGACGTCGGCCGTGTCCAGCAGCGTGCCGCCCGCGTCGCGGAACGTCTTGAGCTGGGCGGCCGCATCGTCGGCGTCGGTGTCACGGCCCCAGGTCATGGTGCCGAGGGCCAGCCGGGATACCGCCAGCCCGCTACGGCCGAGCGGTCGCTGTTGCATAGGTGGAACGATACGGCCGGATCCCACCGAAGGCGGGTAGGTGGGCCCCCCGCTACCCTTGGTGCCGCCCCGTGCAGGGTCGCACGGGGGACCCTGGGAGGCTGTTGTGCGACTCGCGTTGAACCTCGGATATCTCGCCGCGTGGAATGAACCCGCCGGTCACCTGGCCCTGGCCCAGGAGGCGGACCGGCTCGGATTCTCCTGCGTATGGGTCGCGGAGGCCTACGGGTCCGACGCGCCGTCGATGCTCGCGTGGTTCGCGGGGCAGACGGAGCGCATCGAGCTGGGCTCCGCGGTGTTCCAGATCCCGGCCCGCACCCCCGCCATGGCGGCCATGACCGCGGCCACGATCGACAAGCTGTCCGGCGGCCGTTTCCGGCTCGGTCTCGGCGTGTCGGGGCCGCAGGTGTCCGAAGGGTGGCACGGTGTCCGGTTCGGCAAGCCGCTGCAGCGCACCCGCGAGTACATCGACATCGTCAACCTCGCGCTGACCCGCAAGACCGTCGCCTACGACGGGCAGCACTACACGCTGCCGCTGCCCGACGGACCCGGCAAGGCCCTCAAGCTGACCCTGCACCCGACCCGCGACCACGTGCCCGTGTACCTCGCCGCCGTCGGCCCGAAGAACCTCGAGCTCGCCGGTGAGGTCGCCGACGGGTGGCTGGCGATCTTCTTCTCCCCGGAGTTCGCGCCGGAGTCGCTCAAGTCGATCGAGGCGGGGCGGGCCAAGGCCGGCAAGACGATGGACGGGTTCCAGATCTCCGCGGGTGTACCGGTCGTGATCGGCGACGACCCGCAGATGTGCGCGGAGCTGGTACGGCAGTACGCCGCCCTCTACGTCGGTGGCATGGGCAGCCGCGAGCAGAACTTCTACAACGCGCTCGCCACGCGGATGGGCTACGGCGACGCGGCCCGCGAGGTGCAGGACCTCTACCTGGCCAAGAAGCACCGCGAGGCGGCGGCCGCGATCCCGTTCGAGTTCATCGACCGTACGTCGCTGCTCGGGCCCGTCGAGCGGATCGCCGAGCGGCTCCAGGCGTACAAGGAGGCCGGTGTCACCGAGATCGCGACACTGATCTTCGGCGACCACGAGCACGGCATCCAGACCATGCGGGAGCTCGCCCGGGCGTGGGAGATGGCAGGCTTGTCGCTGTGACGACGCTCCTGCTGCTCCGGCACGGCCGCACCACCACCAACGCCAGCGGTGTCCTCGCCGGTCACCAGCCCGTCGGCCTCGACGAGGTCGGGCAGGCGCAGGCCCGCTCGGTCGGCGACCGGCTCGCCGCGGCGAAGCTGCCCCTGGCGGCGGTGGTGTCCAGCCCGTTGCCGCGCTGCAGGGAGACGCTGTCCCTCGCCCTGCCCGACTTCACCGACGTCACGGTCGACGAGGGGATCGTCGAGTGCCGGTACGGCGACTGGACCGGCCGGCCCCTCAAGGAGCTCGCGAAGGAGCCCCTCTGGGCCACCGTCCAGGCGCACCCGTCGGCGGCCGTGTTCCCAGGGGCCGACGGCGAGTCGATGGCCGTCATGTCGGCCCGCGCGATCGCCGCGGTCCGCTCCTGGGACGCCCGGCTCACCGGGTCGCACGGCGCCGACGCGGTCTGGCTCGCGTGCAGCCACGGCGACATCATCAAGGCGATCGTGGCCGACGCCCTCGGCATGCACCTGGACCTGTTCCAGCGCATCGCCGTCGAGCCCGCCTCGGTCACGGTGATCCGTTACACGCCGTTGCGGTCCTTCGTGCTCCGGCTCAACGACACCGGCGGCGACCTCTCGCCTTTTGTACCGAAGGTGGACGAGGAACCGACCTCCGATGCCGCCGTCGGGGGCGGTTCGGGCGGTTCTGTGTGATCTTGCTGCCTGGCGTGAGCGTTGACCGAAGGGTGCGGATAGAGTTCTTAGCATGAGCGGTCCGGAGCGAAGCGGCGGCGTGCTCATCATGGGCGCAGTTGGAGCTCGCTCCGTCGCTGGAGCGCAGCGGAGGTGACGGAGTGAGCCACCAGGTGTACGCATTCGAGCCGCCGGAGCGGTTCGTCGCGGGGACCGTGGGTGCGCCGGGGGAGCGGACCTTCTTCCTGCAGGCCCGCGGTGGGGGGCGGCTGGTCAGCGTCGCCCTCGAAAAGGTGCAGGTGACCCTCCTCGCCGAGAAGCTCGAGGAGCTCCTGCTGGAGGCGCAGCGCCGCTTCGGCGTCGACCTGCCCGAGACCGCGGCCGTCGACACCAGCGACAACGAGCCGCTGGACACGCCGCTCGACGAGGAGTTCCGCGTCGGCACGCTCGGCCTCGCCTTCGACGTCGACACGGCCACCGTGGTCATCGAGGCCATCGCCGTCGGTGACGAGGAGGTCGAAGCGGCCGAGGAAGAGGACGACGACGAGCTCAGCACCGCCGACCGGGACCGGCTCCGGGTCCGGCTGACCCCGCAGGCGACCCGCGCGTTCATCGACCGGGCCAAGCGCGTCGTCGCGTCCGGCCGGCCGCCGTGCCCGCTGTGCGGACAGCCCCTCGACGCCCGCGGGCACCTCTGCCCGCGCCACAACGGCTACCGCCGGTAGACGCCGTGCCGGCACTGCCCCAGGACGAGGCGCTGGAGCTGCTCCGCCACGGCACCATGGAGCTCGAAGGCCGGCTGATGGACGCGTCCAACGCGACCCTGCGCGCCGTCATCACCCACGGGTCGACCGTCGCCCGCTGCGTGTACAAACCCGTCAGCGGGGAGCGCCCCCTGTGGGACTTCCCCGACGGCACGCTCGCCGGCCGGGAGTATGCGGCCTGGCTGCTGTCCGAGGCCACCGGCTGGTCCGTCGTCCCGCCGACCGTCCTGCGCGACGGGCCTCTCGGCCACGGCATGGTCCAGCTGTGGATCGACGACGAGCTGCAGTGCGACGACGCGATCCTTGGCTTCGTCCCCGCCCGCAAGGTCCCCCAGGGCTGGAAGCGGATCCTCACCGCGCACGACGAGCGCGGCCGGCCCTTCGTCCTCGCCCACGACAACGACCCGCGGCTGGCCCGGATGGCCGTCTTCGACGCCGTCGCCAACAACGCCGACCGCAAGGGCGGGCACATCATCGACACCGTCGACGGCCGCGTCCACGGCGTCGACCACGGCATCTGCTTCCACGCCGAGGACAAGCTGCGCACCATCCTGTGGGGCTGGGCCGGCGAGCCGCTGCCCGACGAGGCCGTCGAGGTCCTGGAGAAGCTGCGTGCGCAGTACACCGCCGGGCTCGCCGAGGCGCTGTCGGAGCACCTGACGGCCGCCGAGGTCGGCACCGTCGCCCTGCGGATCACCCAGCTGCTGCAGGACAAGCGGTATCCGGCGCCCGACGAGGACCGGCACGCGATTCCGTGGCCGCCGATGTAAAGCCTGTCCAGGGCTATCTGGGCTAGGTTCGTCACACCGGTTTCCCCCGTGTTTCGGCCGGGCACCGCGGATAGTCTTGGCGGATGGATTCATGGTCGGCACCGGCGGTGCCCACGCTGCCCCGCACCGCTGCCGGTGCGACCACCCTCGCCCTCTTCGACTCGGCGCGCCGCGAGACCGCGCCGACGCTGATCGAGGGCAGGCCCGCCACCATGTATGTCTGCGGCATCACGCCCTATGACGCGACCCACCTCGGCCACGCCGCGACGATGATCGCGTTCGACCTGGCCAACCGCGTCTGGCGCGACGCCGGCCACGAGGTCGACTACATCCAGAACGTCACCGACATCGACGACCCGCTCCTGGAGCGCGCCGCCCGCGACGGCGAGGACTGGGTCGTCCTCGCGATGCGCGAGACCGCCCTCTTCCGCGAGGACATGGAGGCGCTGCGGATCATCCCGCCGAAGCGCTACGTCGGCGCCGTCGAGTCGATCCCGCAGATCGCCCGGCAGGTGTCGTCGCTGCTCGCGACCGGCCACGCCTATGTCCTGGAGGACGGCACCCGCGACGTCTACTTCAGCGTCGCGACCGCGCCCAGCTTCGGCAGCGAGTCCAACCTGTCCCGCACCGAGATGCTGCGCCTGGCCGCCGAGCGCGGCGGCGACCCGCAGCGCCCCGGCAAGCGCGACCCCCTCGACCCGCTGCTGTGGCGCGGCGTGCGCGAGGGCGAGCCCGCCTGGGACGGCGGCGACCTCGGCCCCGGCCGCCCCGGCTGGCACATCGAGTGTGCCGTCATCGCCCTGAGCCTCCTCGGCGACACCATCGACGTGCAGGGCGGCGGCAACGACCTGCTCTTCCCGCACCACGAGTGCTCCGCCGCCCACGCCGAGGCCCTCAGCGGCCGGACCCCCTTCGCCTCGCACTACGTGCACGCCGGCATGATCGGCCTCGACGGCGACAAGATGTCCAAGAGCCAGGGCAACCTCGTCTTCGTCTCCCGCCTCCGCGCCGACGGCGTCGACCCCATGGCGGTGCGGCTCGCCCTGCTCGCCGACCACTACCGCAACGACCGCCAGTGGACCGACGACATCCTCAAGACCGGCCAGCAGCGCCTGTCCCGCTGGCGTGCCGCCGCCAAGGCGAACGTCGGCCCGTCCGGGATCGAGCTGCTGGAGCAGCTCCGCGAGCGCCTCGCCGACGACCTCGACTCGCCGGGCGCCCTGGCCGCCGTCGACGCCTGGGTCGACGCGACCCTCGCCGACGCCGGCGAGGACCGCGACGCCCCGGCGGTGCTCCGCCTCGCCGTCGACGCCCTCCTGGGCATCAAGTTGTAGCCCGCTTCGTTGAGCACAGTGCGGGGTCGTTGCAGAGCTGTGCAGGATCGCGTGGGCGGGCAGGCCTGATCGCCGCGCCCGGGACCGTCGGACGTCCCGGGTCGCCATGAGCGGAGGCCTCCCCGCCCGCGCCGTTTTCGCCTCCGGAGACGTCATGAACTTCCTGGCCGGCGACCCGGCGCAGACCGAGGTCCTCGGCGACTCCTGACGCGCCCACGACACTTAGCTCTTGCGCTAACTGTTTTCGGCCCGAATACTTAGCTCCATGGCTCAGTATTCGGCGCAGCTCGACGACGTGTTCGTCGCCCTTGCCGACCAGACCCGGCGGGCCGTGATCCGCCGGCTGGGGCGGGGACCGGCCAGCGTCGGCGACCTCGCCCGCGAGTTCCCGATGGCGCTGCCCTCGTTCATGAAGCACGTGCGGACCCTGGAGGGCAGCGGCCTGATCCGCACGGCCAAGTCGGGCCGGGTGCGCACCTGCACGCTCAACCGTGAGCGGCTCGCCCTGCTCGACGACTGGCTCGCCGAGCAGCGCGGGATCTGGCAGGACCGCACCGACCGGCTCGAGCAGTTCGTCACCGACCCCGCGAAGGACCAGCCGTGAACCCAGCGCTCGACCTCACCCTGACCAGGGTCATCCGCGCCCCCCGCAGCACGGTGTGGAGCGCCTGGACCGACCCCGACCGCCTCGCGCAGTGGTGGGTGCCGGCGCCCGCCCGGACCCGCGTCGAGCGCCTCGACGTCCGGCCCGGCGGCGGGTTCGTGACCCGGCTCAGCGAGGACGGGGTCCGGTTCGCCCCGCACATCGACGCCTGCTTCCTCGTCGTGGAGGACCTCCGGCGGATCGTGTTCACCAACGCGGTCGACAGCGAGTGGCGCCCCGCGACCCCGGACCCGGTGGCCATGACCGCCGAGATCTCGTTCGGCGACCACCCGGACGGCACCGACTACCGCGTCGTCGTCCGGCACGGCGACCCGGCCGCCCGGCAGCGCCACGAGACCCTCGGTTTCATCGACGGCTGGGGTACCGTCACCGGCCAGCTCACGCG
The DNA here is from genome assembly GCF_055586325.1 of Dactylosporangium sp. NPDC051087. Taxonomy (NCBI): domain Bacteria; kingdom Bacillati; phylum Actinomycetota; class Actinomycetes; order Micromonosporales; family Micromonosporaceae; genus Dactylosporangium; species Dactylosporangium sp. NPDC051087. Next base: position 11,052 of record NZ_JBVJIJ010000027.1, read on the forward strand.
CCTCGCCGAGCGGGAGAGCGGAGCCGTCCGGTGAAGGTAACGGTCACGCAGTTCGTCACGCTGGACGGCGTCAGCCAGGGCCCCGGCTCGCCCGACGAGGACACCAGCGACGGCTTCACCGGCGGCGGCTGGCTCGTGCCGCACATCGACGCGCAGTTCGTCGACCGGGCGTCCGAGTGGCTCGGCCGCGCCGAAGGGCTGCTGCTCGGCCGGCGGACCTACGAGGCGTTCGCCCGCGACTGGCCGCGGATCACCGACCCGGACGACCCGTTCACCGAGCGGATGAACGGGCTGCCCAAGTATGTCGTGTCGGCCACCCTCACGGACCCCGCCTGGAACCCCGTGACGGTCCTGCGGGGCGACCCCACGCTGACGGTCGCGGCGCTCAAGGCGCGGCCCGGCCGGGAGCTGCAGGTGCACGGCAGTGCCCGGCTCGGCGCCGCGCTGCTGTCGGCCGGTCTCGTGGACGCGCTGCGGCTCGTCGTCGCCCCCGCCGTGGCGGGGTCCGGCCGCCGGTTCCTCACCCACCCGGCGCAGACCGCCGGCGTGCGGCTCGCCCACCACGAGGCGACCGCGAAGGGCCTGCTCCTGCTGGAGTACGAGACCACCGGCGACGCCCCGATCGGCACCTACACGGGCGCACACGTCACGTCCTAGCGCGGCACCCCGGGGTGCGTCGCGTCCTAGCGGGGCGCCCCGGGCGGCTCGCCGCCGCCCCGGGTGTCGTGGAGTGCGTCGAGGAGGGCGTCGAGCAGCGCGGCCGGGCCGGGAGGGTCCGGAGGCGCGCCGTACAGGGCGGCGCTCACGTGGCGGCCGTCGCCGGGGAGCCGCACCGCCCGGACGTCCGGCGAACGGTGCGCGCGCAGGGCCAGGTCCGGCAGGATCGTGACGCCGAGACCCGCCGCGACCAGGGCCTGGACGGCGACGTAGTCGTCGGTGGTGAAGGCGATCTCCGGCTCGAACCCCGCCGCCGCGCACCGCTGGACCAGGCTGGCCCGGCAGCGTTCGCAGCCGGCGATCCAGCGGGCGCCGGACAGGCCGGGCAGGTCGCGGGTCTCGTCCGGGCCGGTGACCAGGTGCAGCGGCTCGGCGAACAGCGGGGTCAGCCGCACCCCGTCCAGCGGCCCCGGCTCGGCATAGTCGAAGACCACGGCCAGGTCGACCTCACCGGCTCTGAGCAGCCGCAACGCCTCCGGCGGCTCCGCCTCGGCCAGGCTCAGCGCCACCCCTGGATGCGCCGCCGCGAAGCGGGCCGCGGCGAGCGGCACGAACGACCCCAGCGCCGACGGGAACGCGGCGAGGCGCACCCGGCCCGCGGTCAGGCCGCTGAGCGACTCGAGCTCCGCCTCCGCCGCGTCGAGCCGGCCCAGGATCTCCTCCGCGCGCTCGGCGAGCAGCAGCCCGGCGGGCGTCAGGCGGACGCCCCGGCCGACCCGCTGGAGCACGCGGGCGCCGGTCTCCGCCTCGAGGCGGGCCAGGTGGTGGCTGACGGACGGCTGGGCGTAGTGCAACGCCTCGGCGGCCGCGGTCACCGAGCCGTGCCGGGCGACCGCGAGCAGCACCCGCAACCGCGTCACGTCAAGCATCGACCGCACCTATGATTTTCCAAGAAACTCGGCATTAGCTTTATATATGGTACCGGCAGCAGGCTGGACCCATGATGAGCCTCAACGACGTGCTGCGGGCCAAGCGGCTGATCGGGACGTATCTTCCGGTGACGCCGTCGTGGTCGTATCCGCTGCTGGACGAGATCGCCGGGCGCAGCGTGGTGGTCAAGCACGAGAACGCGCAGCCGACGGGCGCGTTCAAGGTCCGCGGCGCGCTCAACCTCCTCGCCGGCCACCGGGGCGGGGAGCCGGTCGTGACGTACTCGACGGGCAACCACGCCCGGTCGGTCGCCTACGCGGCCCGCGTTTTCGGCGTCCCTGCGCACATCGTCATGCCGGTCGGCGCCGCCGAGTTCAAGGTCCGCGCCGTCCGGGCGCTCGGCGCGACGGTGACCCTGCACGGTGACGACATGGCCGGCGCGGAGGCGCACGCGGCGACCCTCGGCGGGCGGCTGATCAGCCCCGGGGACGAGCCGGCCGTGATCGCCGGGGTAGGGACCGTGTACCTGGAGCTGTTCGAACGGCACCCGGACCTCGACACGGTGGTGGTGCCCGTCGGCAGCGGGACGGGCGCGGCGGCCGCGTGCCTCGTCGCGGCCGCCGTCGCGCCCGGGTGCCGGGTCGTCGGGGTGCAGTCGGCCGCCGCGCCGGCCGCGCACGACTCGTGGCGGGCCGGTTCCTGTGTACGCCGGGACAACCGGACCCGGGTCGACGGGCTGGCGACCGGGCGCGGGTTCGAGGTGCCGCAGGCGCTGCTGCGGGCGCACCTCGCCGAGTTCGTGCTCGTCGGCGACGACGAGATCGACGCGGCCCGGCGGGTGCTGGCCGGGGCCGCGCACACGCAGGCGGAGGGGGCCGGGGCGGCGGCGCTCGCGGCGGTGCTCGCCCGGCCGGAGCTGATGGGGGAGCGGGTGGCGGTCGCTTTGACCGGCGGCAACGCCACGCCGGCGGAACTGTCCCGCTGACGAGGAGGATCGGTGATGACGGCCGGGGAACGGGCCGGGGACGACGGACGGGCCGCCGGGCCGCCGGCGCTCGGCACCTGTCCGTCCCGGCCGGGCGCCGCGCAGCGGCAGTGTCCCGCCCCGCAGGGTCGTACACCTGCCGCGAACGACACCGGATCGGCCTTTGGTGTGACGTGGGACACCGTCCGGCGCGCGGAACCGACCGTTCGCCGATCAGGGCTCCCGTCGATGCGCGGCCGGGCATTTGATCAGGTTACGTCGATCTGCCCCGGGCCGTCCGCCAGGCCCGGACACCCCGTGAAGGAGGTCTGCCGTGACCGGTCCCGAAAGGCCCGAAACCCCCCGGGCCGCGGACAAGAGTCCGTGGAACTGGCTGCTGTTCATCCCGATCGTGCTGCCGCTGGTCACCGTCTGGTACAACGCCGACAGCCCCAGGCTGCTCGGGTTCCCGCGGTTCTACTGGATGCAGCTGGCGATCATCGTCGTGGGCGTCAGCACCACGACGCTCGTCTACCAGATGACGAAGCGGCGGTGACCGGCCATGTGGCGTGACCATCAGCTCGAGATCGCGATCTTCGTCATCCTGTTCATCGGGGTGAGCGCCGTCGGGTTCGTCGCGGCCCGCTGGCGCCGGCCCGACAACCTCAACCACCTCGACGAATGGGGGCTCGGCGGCCGGAACTTCGGCGGCTGGATCACCTGGTTCCTCGTCGGCGGCGACCTGTACACGGCGTACACGTTCGTGGCGGTGCCCGCGCTGCTGTTCGCGGCCGGCGCCGCGGGGTTCTTCGCCGTGCCGTACACGGTGATCATCTACCCGCTGGTGTTCCTGGTCCTCGTCCGGATGTGGTCGGTGTCGCACCGGCACGGGTTCGTCACGCCGGCCGACTTCGTGCGGGCGCGGTTCCAGTCGCCGACCCTGGCGCTGCTCATCGCGATCACCGGGATCGTGGCGACGATGCCGTACATCGCGCTGCAGCTCGTCGGCATCGAGTCCGTGCTCAAGACGATGGGCGTCACCGGGTCCGGGACGATCGCCCGGCACCTGCCGATCATCATCGCGTTCGCGATCCTCGCCGCCTACACGTACTCCAGCGGGCTGCGGGCGCCGGCACTCATCGCGTTCGTCAAGGACACGCTGATCTACGTCGTCATCCTCGTCGCCGTGTTCTACCTGCCCTACAAGCTCGGCGGCTGGGGCGCGATCTTCGACGCCGCCGACGCGAAGTTCGACAAGACACCGGCACCGGGCGACGGCATCCTGCTCAACGCCAACAACCAGCTCCAATACATCACGCTCGCCCTGGGCTCGGCGCTCGCGCTGTTCCTCTACCCGCACAGTCTCACGGGTGTACTGGCCAGCAAGAACCGCGACGTGATCAAGCGCAACATGTCGGCGCTGCCGGCGTACTCGCTGCTGCTCGGCCTCATCGCCCTGCTCGGGTACGCCGCGATCGCCGCCAACGTGACGCCGCTGAAGAACCCGAACGGCACCAACGACAACAACACCGTCGTGCCGCTGCTGTTCGACAAGCTCTTCCCCGACTGGTTCGCCGGCATCGCCTACGCCGCGATCGGCATCGGCGCGCTCGTCCCCGCCGCCATCATGTCGATCGCCGCGGCGAACCTCTTCACCCGCAACGTGTACCGCGAATACCTCAAACGCGACGCCACCCCGCACCAGGAGGCGACGGTGTCGAAGGTGACGTCGCTGCTGGTGAAGGTCGGCGCCCTGGTCTTCGTCGTGTTCGTCGACCCGCAGTTCTCCATCGACCTGCAGCTCATCGGAGGCGTCATCATCCTGCAGACGCTGCCGGCCGTCGCGCTGGGCCTGTTCACCCGCTGGTTCCACCGCGGCGCGCTGATCGGCGGCTGGATCGCCGGGATGGGCCTCGGCATGTGGATGCTGTACCAGATCCCGAACGCGGCGACGAAACGGGCGCACTTCGGTGGCTCGGCGTTCCCGCTGAAGGACTTCGGGTTCGACTCCACGAAGACGATCTACGTCGGGTTCGTCGCGGTCGCGGTCAACCTCGCCGTCGCGGCGCTGCTCACCGTGATCCTGCGGGCGGCGTCGGTCACGGACGGCGGCGACGACACGAGCGCGTCGGACTACTTCGCCGACGAGGGCGACCCGCGGGCGTCCACCGCCGCGCACCCCGGCGTCACCGCCGAGCGTGCCCAGGTCGCGCCCGACCCGATCACCTGACGCCGATACCGGTGCCGGCCCGTCGAACGGGCCGGCACCGGTCGTGCTCCGCTACGGGATCGCGGCGGTCGCCACGGTCCAGGCGCCCTCGTTGTGCACGTCGGCGAGGGTGACGCCGTCCAGAATCCGGGTCATCTCCGTGTCGGTCAGCCGGTGCTCGCTGCTGACCTGGATGTTGACACCGTTGACCCAGCGGTTGCAGAAGCCGTTGCCGCACGTGACGCCCGGCGAGGGCTGCTGGTTGGAGTTGGCCGCCGGCACCACGTACACCACGAACGTCCCGGCCGGCGCGTCGCCGTCGACGCCGCCGTAGGGCTCGGTCAGCCCGGTCACCGGCAGCGGCGGGTTGCTGAACAGCAGCCCCGCGTAGTCTCCGTCGCGCGCCGAGGCGATGCCGTTCAGGCCCGTCATGGCGTGCATCGACACCTCGGTCAGCCGGTACCCGGCGGGCAGGTACGAGAACTTCACCGGCACCTTCGCCGCCGCGGGCGCGCTCGCCCGCAGGCCGGCCGCGAGGTCGGTCAGCTCCCGCGCCGACGGGAACGCGGCGTCGTCGGACATCGCCTCGATCACCGCCCACGCGCCGGTGTTGTACTGCCACGCGAGGGTCCGCTTGACCGCCCACCCGTGGTACGGGCCGCTGACCTCCAGGCCGCTGCGCCCGCCGACGGTCACCGGTCGCGCGCCGGTCAGCTTCGACGGGTCGTACGCGCCGGCCCGGTACACCGTCAGGTACGCGTACAGGTTGCCGCTCCTGCTCGACGGCCCGTTGGGGTCGGCGGCCCTGTCGTTCGTCGTCAACCCGTCCGCGTACACCGATGCGAGCTGATACGCGGCGGACACGTCGACCGGCCGCGCCACGCGCAGCTTGCCGACCCGGTACTCGCCGAACGTGAACGTGAACGGCTCCGCGGTGCCCGGCACGGGCTGCGCCTCGGCGACCGGCGCGCCGGGCTGCAACGGGTCGCCGGTCGCCGCGCCGAGCGACGTCACGGTCACCGCCGCGACGACCCCCAGCACCGCCACGGCGGCCGCGCCCGACGCCACCCAGCCGAGCCGGCGACGGCGCTGGGTGCGCTGCCCCGACTCGAGGATCTGGTCAACGTCGTACCGCAACGGCGGTGGCTCTGACGTCGCCAGCTCCACCAGGTCCTGCATTCGCATGGGTCCACTCTCCGAGTTCAGACGGTTCATCCAAGACCACGCCTCCGGCGGCGAGGGCCGCCCGGAGATTCGCCAGACCTCTGGTCGTCTGGCTCCTGACCGATGCCGCCCGGATCCCGAGCACCTCAGCGGCCTCCTCGGCGGTCATGCCGAGGTAGTACCGCAGCACCAGCACCGCCCGCTGCCGCACCGGCACCTCCTGCAGTGCCCGGCGGACGGTCAGGCGTTCGTCGGCGGCGCCGCTGTGATCGGCCTGCGCGACATCCGGCACCTTGTCCCCGGCGGTCCGTTCCCGGCGCCACCACGGCCGCCGGGTCTCGTCGATCGCCGCTCTGACCACCATCGTCTGCGCGTACAGATCTGGCCGGTCGAGCTTCGACCACCGCGGATACAACTTGGCCAGGGCGTTGGCAACCGCGTCCTCGGCCGCGTGCCAGTCCCCGCATGTGACGTACGCCAGGTTCCGCAACGCCGCCATCCGCGACGCCACGAACTCCCGGAACCCGTCCGGATCCTCTGCCTTCAACCGGCCGCTCCCTCCGCCGCGGATAGAACGGCCGCCGCCCACCCGAACGCTGCACGCCCGCCTGAACTTTTTCTCCACCCGCGCGCACTGAACCGCCCCCAGTCTGCCCGCGCCCCGCTTCCCCCTGCTGTCAGCCGGTCGTGGCCTGTTCCCTTCCCGTCTGCGTTCCCCATGATCCGGACGACTTTTTGTCGCCATAGCAGCAATATGTCTTCCGGATCATGGGAAAGCGACCGCGCCGGGACCTGGTCGGCTCGTCGACGGGTGGTCGGGCCGTCGGCCGTGGTCGACGAGCTTGCCGGTGGACGGGCCCGCGCTGGGGTCAAGGTGGTGGTCCGGCAGACCTTGCGTGTCGGGCTCGGTGGCAGGCCGGGTTTCGGAGGCCGGCGCCGGCACTCCGGGCACGGGAAGGCGACACTCGTCCGGCAGTTCTACGGGCTCGACTCGGCAGCGAACCGCGCCCACGACAGCCGCGCGTCCATGTCCAGGCCGTCGACCGGGTTCGGCGGTGGTTCAGGTGTGTTCCACGCCGGGCTTTGGCGGTTGCGGTCGCCGACGGCAGGGGCACGACTCGGCGTCGGGCCCGAGTGAGCCCCACGCTGGGCCTGAGGTGGGCGTGTCGAGTGAGCGCCCGCGCTGGCTCGGCGACAGCGGCCGGCCGAGGCAGGGGTGTCCCACCGCAGACGGCCTCCCGCACCGCGACGGGCCGCGACCCTTCTTCGACCGCGACCACCCACGCATGGAGCCCACCGAGGCAGCGCGAGCGCGGGACATCGCCGCCGCGGCCGGGCTCGGCGATGTGCTCAGGCGGGCACCCACGCTCGGCTTTGGCGGTTGGGGTCGGAGGGGCAGGGGCACGACACGACGATGGGCCCAAGTGAGCTCAGGTGAGCACCGACGCTGGGCCTGAGGCGGGCGGGTCGAGTGAGCGCCCGCGATGTACTCGGCGCCAACGGTCGGCCGAGCCCGGGCTCGAAGGTGTGCTCAGATGAGTCCCCGGCGCGGACCCAGGCGATGGGCGTGTCGAGTGAGCGCCAGACCGGGGTTCGGCGGTGGCGGTTGGCCGGGGCTGGGGTTCGGCGGTTGTGCTCTGGTGAATCTCCCAAGTCGGCCTGGCGGTAGGCGGGTCGATGCGCGCCGGCCCGGGTCCGGCGGTGGCGCCGCGCCCCCTGCCCGAGGTGGGTCGAGTGCGCGCCAGACCGGGTCCGGTCGGTGGCGCCGCACCGGGACCGAGATAGGTCGAGTGCGCCAGACCGGGTCCTAGCGCCGTGCGCTGGGCCTGAAGTGGGCAGGCCGAGTGCGCGCCAGGTCCGGCCACCGGAGCGGGCCGATGGCGGCTGCGTGTCGGGTTCAGGTTGGCGGGGGGTGGGTCAGCCCAGGGCCAGGTCGGGCTCGTCGGTGGGGAGGCCGGGCCGGACGCCCGGGATCTTGTACTCCTCGGTGAGGGACGTCATCGGGCCTGGCCAGGCGGCCTGGGCGACCTCGATCGGCTTGTGCTCGGCGTCATACGCGATGTGCAGCAGGACCAGGACAGGGGTGTCGGGGCGGATCTGGAGCAGCTCCGCCTCCTCGCGGGTGGGGAGGCGCGCGCTCACCTGGTCCTTCGCGCTCGTATACCGGCGGCCCAGCTCCGCCTCGACCTCCTGATAGAGGGGGCGGTCGAACACGTCGGGGCGCTCGATCGAGGTGCCGCGGACGTCGGCCGGGCGGAACCAGGAGGCGCCGACCTCGACGGGGGCGTCGCCGGTGCGGACGAGGTGGCGGCGGACGAGGAGCGGGACGCCGACGTCGATGCCGAAGCCCTCGGCGACGTCGGCGGGGCAGGGCATGACGCCGACCTGCATGAGGTGCTGGCGATAGCGGGCGGCGAGCTCGGCGTGGTAGCCGCGTTCGGCGCCGTAGCGGCCGCGGGAGAGCCGGTTCATCCGGCGCTTGGTGCCGCGGACGAACGTGCCCGAGCCCGGGCGGGTGATCAGCAGGCCCTCGATGCGCAGCTGGTCGATGGTGCGCTGGACGGTCTGTTTGGCGACGCCGAACTGGGTCGCCAGGGACGGGATGGACGGCAGTCGCTCGCCCGGCGCCCAGTCGCCGCGGTGGATCCTGGCCCGGAGCTGCGCGGCGATCTGCCGGTGCGGGAACTCCGCGGCCCCAGGGTTGATGGTCATACTCCAAAGCCTAGCCTCCTAGGAAGCTCCACGCAACAGGAACCGCGACACGACCAAACCACGAGCCAAAACACGAGCAGAAACACGAACCGCAACGCCAAAAGCACCACATCCTGAGAAGTGGCTACTGAGGCATGGGAGTGAGCCTCGTAGTGTGACTGCATGCAGGTGACTCAGTCCGCGAAGCTGGCCAACGTCTGTTACGACATCCGCGGACCGGTCATGGCCGCCGCCAAGCAGATGGAGGCCGAAGGCCACCACATCCTGAAGCTCAACATCGGTAACCCGGCGCCGTTCGGGTTCGAGGCGCCGGAGGAGATCCTCCAGGACGTCATCCTGAATCTGCCGGCCGCGCATGGGTACGGTGACTCCAAGGGCCTGCTGTCCGCCCGGCGCGCCGTGGTGCAGTACTACCAGCAGAAGCAGGTCTACGGCGTCGACATCGAGGACGTGTACCTCGGCAACGGCGTCTCCGAGCTCATCGTCATGGCGTTGCAGGCGCTGCTCGACAACGGCGACGAGGTGCTGATCCCGTCCCCGGACTACCCGCTGTGGACCGCGTCCGTCAGCCTCTGCGGCGGCAAGGCCGTGCACTACATCTGCGACGAGACCAACGACTGGATGCCCGACGTCGACGACATCGCCGCGAAGGTCACGCCGCGGACCAAGGCGATCGTCATCATCAACCCGAACAACCCGACGGGCGCCGTGTACTCGCGGGAGATGATCGAGCGGATCGCCGAGGTCGCCCGTCGGCACAACCTGCTGGTCTTCTCCGACGAGATCTACGACAAGATCCTCTACGACGGCACGACGCACGTGTCGACGGCCGCGGTCGCCCCGGATCTGTTCACGATCACGTTCAACGGGCTCTCCAAGGCGTACCGGGTGGCCGGCTTCCGGACCGGATGGCTGGTCCTTTCGGGGCCGAAGCACCACGCGACGAGCTACATCGAGGGCCTGGACATCCTCGCCAACATGCGGTTGTGCCCCAACGTGCCGACGCAGCACGCCGTGCAGACCGCGCTCGGTGGGTACCAGAGCATCAACGACCTCATCCTGCCGGGTGGCAGGCTGCTCGCCCAGCGTGACACCGCGTGGCGCATGCTCAACGACATCCCGGGCGTGTCGTGCACGAAGCCGCAGGGCGCGCTGTACATGTTCCCGCGCATCGACCCCGAGGTGCACCCGATCAAGGACGACCTGCAGTTCGCCCTCGACCTGCTGCGCAAGGAGAAACTGATGGTCGTGCAGGGCACCGGGTTCAACTGGCACCACCCGGACCACTTCCGGATCGTGACGCTGCCCCGGGTCGCCGACCTGGAGGACGCGATCGGCCGGATCGGTCGTTTCCTCAGCACGTACCGGCAGGTCTGAGCGAACCGGCGGCGGCCCGTCAGCGACGGAGCAGACGGACGGCCCGGACCGTCCAGACGACCATCGCGACGGCCGCCGCCACCACGCAGCACGTGAGCCCGGCGCTGAGCGGGCTGAACCCGGCCGACTCGGCGATCCACCCGGCCGCGCCCGCGCCGAGCGCCGCGGCCACCACGATCGCGGCGGCGTCGATCAGCCGGCGGCCCTGCCGGGTCAGGCGGCGATCCGGGACCACGTGAGCACCGCCGGTTCGGCGCCCGGCCGGGGAGGCGGGCGGCGTTTCAGGTTCTACTCGAACAAGGCGGGGTTCGCGGACACGGCCGACGGCAGCAGCGGCGAGCTGTCGAACAGCAGCGCCCGGCTCCTGCCGCCGGCGCACCACGGCGACGGCGCGGCGCAGCACGGCGACGGTGTCGGAGGTGCCGTCGTCGATCCCGCGGTCCGCGGCGGACCCGGGGATCAACGTGGCTGGGCTACCAGGCTCCTGTCGCCGACGGTCCGGCCTGTCCGCCCCGGCGGCGCAGGTATTTCTCGAACTCCTGGGCGATCTCGTCGCCGGACAGCGGCTGCAGGCCGGCGTCGCCGGAGCGCTCCTCCAGCTCGCGGACGTATTCGGCGAGCTCGGCGTCCTGCTCGGCGGCCTGCTTGAGCCGCTCCTCCCAGTCGGAGGACTCCTTGGCCAGGTCGCCGGTGGGGACGGGCAGGTCGAGGACCTCCTCGACGCGGTGCAGCAGGGCCAGGGTCGCCTTCGGGCACGGCGGGTTGTTGGCGTAGTGCGGGACGTGCACCCAGAAGGAGACGGCCTCGAGGTCGGCGCGCACGCAGGCGTCGTGCAGGACGCCGACGATGCCGGTGGGGCCCTCGTAGCGGGTCGGGGTGAGGCCGAGCCGCTCGGACGTGTCGGTGGTGGTGGCGCCGCGCGGCGCGGAGCCGCTGACCGGCAGCGGGCGGGTGTAGGGCACGTCGGCGAGCAGCGCGCCGAGCAGCACGATCCGGCTGACCTCGAGGCTGTGGCACACCTCGAGGACCTGTTCGCAGAACGTGCGCCAGCGCATGCTCGGCTCGATCCCGCGGATGAGGACGATGTCGCGTTCCGCGTCGGGCGGGGTGGCCACGGAGAAGCGGGTCGTGGGCCACTCGATGCGCCGGGTCTCGCCCTCGGACATCATCACCGTCGGCCGGTTGACCTGGAAGTCGTAGAAGTCCTCGGGGTCGAGCGCGGCGATCGGCTCGGCGCCCCATTCCTGCTCCAGGTGCTCGACGACGGCGGTCGACGCGTCGGCAGCGTCGTTCCACCCTTCGAACGCGGCAATCGCGACAGGGGAGCGCAGCACGGGCAGGCCGTCGAACTCGGTCACGGTCCCAGCCTACGTGGGTGACCGCCGGATGGCTTGCCGGCCGCGCCCGGGGTGTCAGTTTCCAAGATCACCTTGTACCATCCCGGGGTGCGTAACGGACGCCGTTCCTGGCTGGTCGCCTTTCTTGCGTTTTTCCTCGTCTTCGGGGCCTGGGGGGTGGCGGCGCCGTTCGACGGGCCGGCCGATGAGGTGCAGCACACGATCAGGGCGGCGGGCGTCGGATCGTTCGTGCCCGGACAGATCTTCGCCGAGCCGAGGACCGTCCCGGACGCGTTCGGCCGCCCCGGCATGGGCGCCTACCAGCGGGTTCCCGTCGGTCTCGACGCGCACGCCAACTGCTGGGGCTTCGACCCGACGAAGTCCGCGGCCTGCGAGAAGGGCCTCAGCGGCGGCCCTGTCGGCGAGGTGAGCACCAGCGCCGGCCGGTACAACCCCTTCTTCTACATGATCGTCGGCCCGCCGCTGCGGTGGATGCCGAACTGGGGCGGGCTCGTCGTCGCCCGGCTGATCAACGGGGCCATGTGCGCGGCCCTGCTCGCGTCGGCGTTCCTGGCGCTGCGCCGCTGGTCGCGGTTCGGGCTGCCGGCCGCGGCGCTGCTGTGCGTGGCCACCCCGATGCTCGCCCACCTGGCCGGTGGGGTGAACCCGAACGCCCTGGAGATCGCGGCGGGGATCGCGTTCTTCGCCGCCGGCATCCCGCTGTTCCTGGACCCACCCGACCCCGCGAAGAAACCGCTGGTCACGTTGCTGGGTGTCGCGTCGGTACTGCTGCTGACGCTGCGCTCCGGCGGACCCGCCTGGTTCGTGTTCGGGCTGCTGGCCCTCGCCGTCCCGTTGCGGTGGGCGTGGCTGAAGCAGTGGTGGCGGGTCACCCGCGTGAAGCTGTGGTGCGCCGGGATCGTCGTGGCCGGGCTGCTGTCCGCCGCGTGGATCATCGGCATGCGCACCGGTGAGCTGGTGCCGCCGCCGCCGGGCCTGTGGAACTACACGCCGGGCGAGGCCGTCACGCAGTACGTCGACAGCTGGTATCAGCTGCTCATCGGCATGATCGGCGTGGCCGGCTGGTTCGACACGAAGCTGTGGAGCCCGTTCTACCTGGTCTGGATGATGCTCGTCGGCGGTGTCGTCATCCTCGGCGGGCTCGTCGGCGGCTGGGTCACCCGGTGGAGGTACCTGGTCTTCTTCACCGGCGGGGTGATCCTCCCCGGCGTGCTGCAGGTCAGCCAGGCCAACGTCACCGGGTTCATCACCGGCGGCCGGTACATGCTGCCGCTGCTCGCGGGGGTGCCGCTGCTCGCCGCGTGGGTCCTGGAGCGGAAGCTCTTCGACGCCGGGCAGGTCCGCTCCCTGGCCCGCACGTTCGTGCTGTTCCTGCTGCCGGTGCACTTCGCGCTGCTGGTCTTCGCCATGGTCCGCTGGCAGCGCGGCCTCGCCCCGGACGCGGGCCTGGGCTGGTTCAACCCCCTCGCCGGGCAGTGGCACCCGCCGACCGGTTCGGTGCTCCCGCTGCTGCTCATGGTCGCCGGGCTGGCCGTGCTGGCCACGGTCGTCTGGCGTACGCCGGTGAGCACGCCCGACCCGGAGCCGGCCGCGCCCGCGGAGCTGACCGCCCCGGACGCGGATCCGGAGCCCGCCACCCGCTGAGCCGCGCACGGCGGCGGGGCGGGTCACCGGTCGGCGCTGACCGGCTCCGGGGCCTGGACGGCCTGGGCGACGGGGACACCGGACGGGACGGGCGGGTCGCCGCGGCGGTGCAGCAGCACCAGGGCGGCGACCAGCGCGGCGCACGACAGGGCGCTCAACGCCAGGTAGCCGCCGTGCAGGTGGTGGCCTTTCCAGACGGCCGCGACCCAGATCAGCGCCCAGTACGCGGCCTGCAGCGCGACCCCGGTCCGCACGAGCCAGCGGGGCAGCGCGGTGTAGAGGACGCCGAGGCCGGCGAAGAGCAGCAGCATCGTCGCGTAGGACCCCTGATGCAGGTGGGTCGTCGCCGGGCCGTACATGAGCAGCACCCACAGCCCGAGGGACGCCCCGGCGACGCCGAAGAGTAGGCGCAGTCCGCCCGGGTCGGCGCCCGCCCGGATCCTGCGGCGGCCGGCGCGGGTGAGCAGGGCGAGCCCGGCGAGGGTGAACGCGCCGAGGGACAGGGCGAGGTAGCGGAACTCCTCGTCGCGGACCACGCCGGTGCGGCCCTTGCCGAGGAGGTGGTACTGGGTGTTCTGCGCGCCGAGGATGGTGGCGAGGTTGGCCGCCTTGTTGCCGAGGGTGCCGGTGACGCCGTCGGCGCCGTAGCGGACGCGCAGCAGCTCACCGAGGGGCCGTTCGTCGGGTTCGGCCATGCCGGCGAGGTGCATCTTCAGCAGCCGGTCCCCGGGCGGGTCGTAGAGGCGCTGGTAGGCGACCCACGGGGCGAACATCAGCAGCGCCGCCGCGGTCGCCGCGCCCAGCGACGTCCACGCGGGCCGGCGCCGGGGCAGCAGCAGGGCGGCGCCGACCGGCACGAGGGTGAAGACGACACCGCCGTGCGCGACCATCGCCGCGCCCGCGGCGAGCCCGCCGATCGTCCAGCTCCACAGGCCGCGCCGGTCCAGGAACCACACGGTGCAGGCGAGCGTGACCAGGGCCGCGGGCAGCAGCTTCGGCCAGGTGAACACGGAGTTGAAGAAGAACGTGCCGGTGCAGGCGCACACGCCGGCGACGACGGTGAACGTCCGGGTGGGCACGCGCAGCGCCCGGTACAGGCCCCAGAGCGCCGGCAGCCAGAGCGCCTGGAGCAGGACGGTGAGCACCTCGTAGCCGATGATCCGCCAGCCGTGGGCCTCCGTCAGCGGCGCCTGCAGCAGCTGTACCCCGGACTGCAGCGGCGGGCGGTCGCTGCCCCGCCAGCCCCAGGTGACGGTGCGCGGGTCGCCGTGGTGGACGTTGTCGGCGAACAGCTGCGGCAGGACGTTGTCGCCGGTGAACCCGTTGAGGTGGCAGAAGCCGTTGACCTGCCCGGCGACCGGCCCGGCGGTGCAGGAGAACGTGATCGCCGTGTACGCGAGGGTGAGCAGCAGCATCAGGCCGAGCGGCGCGGCGACGTCGGTGCGCAGCAGCGCCGCCCGCAGCTCGCGCCGCACGGCGATCACGGCCGCGGACAGCACCGCGGCGGCCGCGAAGACCGCGACCGCGACGTCGCCGAGGCGGTGCGCCGCGAAGTACGCCCACAGCACCACGTATCCGGCGACGCAGCCGGCGAGACCGGCGACGGGCACGACGAGGTAGGCGGGGACGCGGCCGCGTCCGGCGAGCAGGAGGCCGGCGAGGAGGCCGGGCGCGAGCAGCCACACCGCCTGGACCAGCAGGAGCGGCATCAGCAGGACGCTCGGTTGCATAGCGTGATTGTCGCGACGGGCGTCCTTGATCGACGGGTTTCACGGGTTTTACGCTGGATCGATGCGATGGCTGATGTACGGGGCGGGCGCGGTCGGCGGTGTGGTGGCGGGCCGGCTGGCGGCCGCCGGGCACGATGTGGCGGTCGTCGCCCGCGGCGCCCACCTGGAGGCGATCCGGCGGGACGGGCTGACGCTGCGCGAGCCGTCCGGCGACACCGTCGTCAAGCTCGACGCGGTCGAGCACCCGGCGGACACCGGCAAGGACGTGGTCGTGCTCGGCATGAAGGGCATGGACACGCAGGCGGCGCTGGTCGCCCTGGAAGGGTTCGACGGGCCGGTCGTCTGCCTGCAGAACGGGGTCGCCAACGAGCGCGCCGCCCTGCGGCACTTCGCGGACGTGTACGGCGTGCACGTCATCCTGCCCGCCAGCCACCTGGAGCCGGGTGTCGTGATCGCGCACTGCGCCCCGGTCCCCGGCGTCCTCGACCTCGGCCGCTACCCGAGCGGCAGCGACAGCACCGCGGCGGCGCTCGCCCGGGACCTGGAGTCGGCCGGGTTCGTGTCGCAGCCGCGGGCCGACATCATGCGCTGGAAGTACCGCAAACTCCTCATGAACCTGGGCAACGCCGTCGAGGCGCTGTGCGGCCGGGTCGACGGGGTCGACGACGCCGCGGCGCCCGTGCACGCCGAGGGGGAGGCGGTGCTGCGGCAGGCGGGCATCGACGTCGCGTCCGCGCAGGAGGACCGGGAGCGTCGCGGCGACATCATGCGCTGGCCCTCGGACAGCAAGCTGGGCGCGTCGCGGGCCGGCGGCTCGTCGTGGCAGAGCCTCGCCCGCGGCACCGGCAACGTCGAGGCCGACTACCTCAACGGCGAGATCGTCCTGCTCGGCCGCCTGCACGGGATCCCGGCGCCGGCCAACGAGACGGCCCGGCGGCTCGTGCAGCACGCCGCCCGCCAGGGCCTCGGACCCGGCAGCATGACCCCGGCCGAGTTCCTCGACGCCGTCACAGCGGCCGTGAGCTTGGGCACGAATGACGGACGGTGAGCGGCCTTCTCGGGCAGGATCCGTCAGGTGGCTTCTGACGACCGGCTCGCGGCCGTGCTCTTCGACATGGACGGCACCCTCGTCGACAGCGAGAAGGTGTGGTCGGTCGGCCTGACCGAGCTCGCCACCCATTACGGCGGTGAGCTGTCCGCGCAGGCCCGGCACGCGATGGTCGGCAGCAACATGACCGACTCGATGCGGCTGCTGCACGCCGACCTCGGCCTGCCGGACACGATCAGCACCGACGACAGCGTCAGGTGGCTGGAGGCCAGGGTCAAGGAGCTCTTCCACGGCGGCGTCGAGTGGCGGCCCGGTGCCAAGGAGCTCCTCGCGGCGCTGCGGGCGGAGGGTGTACCGCTCGCGCTGGTCACCGCCACGCACCGGCACCTCGTGGACGTGGCGCTGCTGACGATCGGGGCGGACAACTTCGACGCGGTCGTCGCCGGTGACGAGGTCGACCAGACGAAGCCGCACCCGATGCCGTATCTGACCGCGGCGCGGCTCGTCGGTGCCACCACCGCCGCGGACTGCGTCGCCGTGGAGGACTCGCCGAACGGGGTGCGCAGCGCCCGCGCCGCCGGCTGCGCCGTCCTCGCCGTGCCGTGCGAGGTCGACCTGGACCCGACCGGGGTCACGCTCGTCGGTTCACTGCTCGACGTCGACGTCGCGTACCTGCGCAAACTCGTCGCCTAGGTTTCCCGGACAGCGAAAGGGGCGCCCCCGTGGACGCCCCTTTCCCGGTCGTGCTGATCGGTTGTGCTGATCGGTTGTGCTGATCGGTTGTGCTGCTCAGTCGTGCTGCTCAGTCGTGTGCGATCGCCTGCAGGACGTTGACCCGGGAGGCCCGGATCGACGGCACGATCGCCGCGATGACCCCGACCAGCGCCGCGAGCAGCAGGTACGTCGCCATCTGCGACCACGGGAACGCCATCTTGCTGAAGCCCTCGTCGCGCAGCGCCTTGACCACGGCCGCGCCGAGGCCGGTGCCGACGGCGAGGCCGAGCAGCGCGCCGAACGTGGAGATGACGACCGCCTCGACGGTGACCATCCGCATCGTCTGCGCCCGGCGCATCCCGATCGCCCGCAGCAGCCCCAGCTCCCGGGTCCGCTCCAGGACCGACAGGGCGAGGGTGTTGACGATGCCGAGGACCGCGATGAGGATCGCCAGCGCGAGGAGGATCTGGATCATCGTGAGCAGCTGGTCGAACTGCGCGGACTGCGCGTCGACGTACTCGGCCCGGTTCGCGACCGACACCTCCGGGTTGTCGACGAGCAGCTGGTCGACCTGCCGCTGGACGCCGGCGACGTCGGTGCCCTCGGCGACCCGCAGGTAGCCCCAGGACGGCTGCGCGCTGCGGTAGTCCTTCACCACGTCACCGGAGACGACGAGCCCGCCCATGACGTCGCTCTTCTTGTACACGCCGACGACCTTCACCTGGTGCGGCCCGCCGCGGGTGAACTGCATCGTCATCGTCGAGCCGACCGTCAGGTCGCGCTTCTTCGCGTCCTCCTCGTCGATGACGGCCTGGTCCGGGCCGCTCCACCGCAGCGTCCCCTGGGTCGCGGTGAGCTTGAACATGCCCGCGTAGGCGGCCATGTCGTCGGTCGCCGACACGCCCCGGCCCCCGCCGTCGACCTGGGCGAAGTCCCAGTACTCGCTGGCGGTGCTGGACACGCCCGGCAGCTTCGCCGCCGCGCTCATCACCGCCGGGTCGAACTTCGCCGGCCCGTTGTCGTCGCCGTCGCCGGAGATGATCAGGTCGACGGTCACCTGGGTCGACGCCTGCGACGACAGGCTCTGCTTCGCCGAGGCGAGGATGACGTTGACGCCGGTGATCAGGGCCAGACCGACCATGAGCGCGGCCGCGGTGATCGCGGTGCGCCGCGGGTTGCGGCCCGAGTTGAGCCGGCCCAGCTTGCCCGGCACCGACCAGGAGAACAGCCGGCCGAGCAGCGCCACCACCGGCTTGGCCAGCAGCGGGGTGAGCAGCGCGACGCCGATGAAGCTGATCAGGACACCGCCGAGGATCAGCCACAGCGTGTTGCCGCCCTGACCGGACAGGCCGAAGCCGAGCATCGTGCCGCCGGCGGCGCCGATCAGGGCGCCGCTCACGGTCAGCTTCGTCAGCGGCCGGTCCGGGGTCGCGACCTCCTGCAGCGCCGCGATCGGCGGGATACGGGAGGCGCGCAGCGCCGGGAGGACCGCGGCGACGACCGTCACCAGCAGGCCGACCACGAACGAGCTGATCACCGCGGCGGCCGGGACGCCGACGCTGGCGAGGGCGACGCCGCTGACGTTGCCGAACACCCAGGCGAGCAGGACCCCGACGCCGATCCCGGCGGCCAGGCCCAGGACCGAGGCGATGAGCCCGATCGCGACCGCCTCGATGATCACCGACCCGAGGGTCTGGCCCCGGCTGCCGCCGAGGGCGCGCATCAGCGCCAGCTCCCGCGTCCGCTGCGCGACGATGATCGAGAACGTGTTCAGGATGAGGAAGGTACCGACGAACAACGCGACACCGGCGAACCCGATGAGGACGTTGTTGAAGAACTTCAGGCCCTCCCGGAACTCCTTGGTCGTCTCGTCCGTCAGCTGCTGACCGGTCTTGACCTGGAACCCGGCGGCCTCACCGCCGAGCGCGGCCGAGACGTCGTCGCGGAGCTTCTCGTTGGACACGCCCGCCGCGGCCTTCACGTTGAGCCCGCTGTACACGTCCTTCTCGCCGAGCATCAGCTCCTGCGCGACCGGCGTGGTGAACAGCACCTCGAGGGAGCCGCCGAGGGAGTCGCGGTCGCCGCTGTAGCCGAAGATGCCGACGAGCTTGAAGACCTTCTTGCCGGGCTGCAGCGTCAGTACGCCGACGTCGTCGCCGACCTTGAGCCCGCCGGCGGCCTTGGCGGTGGTGACGTTGACGACGATCTCGTCGTCGGCGGTGGGCCCGCGGCCCTCCCGCAGCTGCAGCAGGTCCGACGTGCCGACCCAGTTGCCGCCGAGGCGCGGCGGGCCGAACGTGGTGACGACCTTGCCGTTCTTGCCGATGACCCGGGCACCGTCGGCGGTCGCGTCGCCGGTGACGCTCGCGACGCCGGGGACCGCGCGGACCTTCTCCAGGGTCGCGGCCGGGATGAAGCCCTGCTGCGACGGGCCGAAGTCCGCGTCGGCGACCTTCGGCTTCTGGGTGACGTTGACGTCGGTGCCCTCGAACACCGAGGAGAACAGGCTGTCGAAGGAGCGGCCCATCGTGTCGGTGAGCACGAACGCCCCCGACACGAACATCACGCCCAGCACCACGGCGAGGCCCGACAGGACCAGCCGCAACTTGCGCGACAGGAGGCTCTTGAGGGTTGCGCGCAGCATCGTCCTCAGACCGCCTTGTCCGCATGCGTGTCCAGGCGCTTGAGACGGTCCAGGACCGCGTCGGCCGTCGGCGCGTACAGGTCGTCGACGATGTGCCCGTCGGCGAGGAACACGACCCGGTCGGCGTAGGACGCGGCGTTGGGGTCGTGGGTGACCATGACGATCGTCTGCCCGAAGTCGCGGACCGAGTTGCGCAGGAACGACAGCACCTCCGCACCCGAGCGGGAGTCGAGGTTGCCGGTGGGCTCGTCGGCGAAGATGACCTCCGGCCGGGACACGAGCGCCCGGGCGCACGCGACGCGCTGCTGCTGGCCGCCGGACAGCTGGCTGGGCCGGTGGCTGAGCCGGTCCCGCAGCCCCACGGTGTCGATGACGGTGTTGTACCAGGCGGCGTCCGGCTTGCGGCCCGCGATCGACAGCGGCAGCAGGATGTTCTCCTCGGCCGTCAGCGTCGGCAGCAGGTTGAACTGCTGGAAGATGAACCCGACCTTGGTGCGGCGCAGGTTCGTGAGCCCCCGGTCCGACAGGCCGGTGATCTGCGTGTCGCCGATGAAGACGTCGCCGCGGGACACGGCGTCGAGGCCGGCGAGGCAGTGCATGAGCGTCGACTTGCCCGAGCCCGACGGGCCCATGATCGCGGTGAAACGGCCCTTCTCGAGCTCCACGGAAACCCCGCCGAGCGCGTTGACCTGCGCCTCGCCCGTGCCGTAGACCTTCCAGACGTCGACCGCCTTCGCGGCCACCTCGGTGCGCGTCGCAACCGATGCAGTCATGATTCCCCCTGGTGAATGGTGTGCCTTCATCCTCGGGGCTGTTCTTGCCTCGCTCGTCCGCCCGTGGGCCGACCCGACCACCGGTTTTGGCCCGGGGAATGGCCCGGAGCCGATCTCAGGGTGAACCCCTAGCCCACGTTTCTCAGCCTTCACAGAAAGCGCCCCGGAAATGCACGACGCCGGTCGGGGAAACCCCGACCGGCGTCGCGTCCCGCTGGTTTCTACTCGTATGCGATGGCGTTCAGGACGTTGAGCCTGGCCGCGCGGACCGCCGGGATGATCCCGGCGACGAGACCGACGAACACGGCGCCGATGACGTAGAACACCATCGTGCCCCACGGCATCGTGACGGCCCCGAACCCGACGACCCGCTTCAGCGCGGTGACGACCGCCGCGCCGAGCCCGGAGCCGACCGCGAGGCCGAGCACCGTGCCGAAGACCGTGATCACGACCGACTCGATCGTCACCATCAGCCAGGTCTGGCCGCGCCGCAGGCCGATCGCCCGCAGCATGCCCAGCTCCCGGGTCCGCTCGATCACCGACAGCAGCAGCGTGTTGATGACGCCGAGGACCGAGATGGCCAGGGCGGCCGTCAGCAGGATCTGCACGACGATCAGGATCGCGTCGAGGAAGGCCTTGCTGTTGCCGGCGTACTCCTTGGTCGTCAGGACGTCGACCTCGGGGTTGTTCTTGATCACCCCGGCGACCGCCGTCTTGGCGTCCGTGACGTCGACGCCGCTCTTCACCTTGAGGAACGCCTGGATCGGCTGCGGGAACGCGAAGCCGGCCTGCGCGTCGGTGTTGGAGATCGTCACGCCGCTGGAGCCGGCGTTGGTCTTGAAGATGCCGACCAGGGTGAGCGTCTTCGTGCCGCCCTTGGAGAACGTCATCGGGAAGCTGTCACCCAGCTTGTACTTGCGGTCCTTGGCGGTCTTCTCGTCCACCACGAACTCGCCGCTGTCGATCCGGTCGACCCGGCCCTCCGCGGCCTGCAGCTTCAGCACCGTCGAGGCCGCCGCCATGTCCTCGAAGGCGGCCACGAAGTCCTGCTTGCCGTTGAACTCCACCGCGTCGTAGGTGAACGCGGCGACCGTCTGGATCTGCGGCAGCGCCTTGATCCCGCGCAGCTCGTCGGGCTGGATGACCGGCGGCACATCGGACGTCTGCTGCCCCATGACGACCAGGTCGGCCTGCAGGTCCTGCTGCACCGACTCGTCGATCGCCGTGGACAGCGACGTGAACACCGTGCTGATCATCGTGATGATCGCGATGCCGATCATGACCGCACCGGCCGTGATCGCGGTCCGGCGCGGGTTGCGCGAGGAGTTGCGCTTGCCGAGCTTGCCCGGGACCGTCCACGAGAAGATCGACCCGAGCGCACCGACGAGCGGCTTGCTCAGCAGCGGGGCGAGCAGCGTCACCCCGATGATGATCAGCAGCACGCCGCCGAACACCAGCAGCAGCGTCGCGTCGCCGGCCCCGGCCAGCCCCCACGTCAGGGAGCCGCCGCCGAGCGCGGTGACGATCGCGCCGACGATGGTGATCCCGGTCAGCGGCCGGTCGGTCGCCGCCGCGTCCCGCATCGCGGCGATCGGCGCGACCCGGGCCGCCTTGATCGCCGGCACGACCGCCGAGATCATGGTGACCAGGATGCCGACCGTGAACGACACGATGATCGCGGTGAGCGGGAAGCCCACCCCGGCGGACTCCATGTCGGCGGACGAGGCGAAGAACGACGCCCCGAGCGTGCCGAACCCGAGCCCGACGAGGAAGCCGATCAGCGACCCGACCACGCCGATGATCAGGGCCTCGATCAGCACCGACTGGATGACCTGCCCGCGGCCCGCGCCCATCGCCCGCAGCAGCGCCAGCTCCTGGGTGCGCTGCGACACGATGATCGAGAACGTGTTGAGGATCAGGAAGATGCCGACCAGCAGCGCGACCGTGCCGAAGCCGAGCAGGAAGTAGTTGACGTACGCCAACAGGTCCCGCAGCTGCTTGCTGGACTCCTCCGACAGGTCCTCGCCCGTCTGCACCACATACCCGTCGCCGAGCGCGGCCTTGACGTTGTCGCGGACCTTGGCGTCGGAGAGGCCGCTGTCGCTCTTGACGTCGATGAGGTTGAACGCGCCCTTCTCGCCGAGCATGAGCTCCTGCGCGGTGGCCTCGGTGAACAGCACCGCGGTCTCACCCGCCATCGAGTCCCGGCCGCCGCTGTACTGCATGATGCCGGTGATCTTGAACGTCTTGCGCGGCTGGGTGCGGGTGATGACGTCGATCGGGTCACCGACGGCGAACTTGCCCGTGAGGGCGAGCCCGTTGTTGATGACCACCTCGTCGGCGGCCGCCGGCGCCTTGCCGGCGATGAGCTTCGTCAGCTCGTCCTCGCCGCCCCAGTTGCCGCCGAACTGCCCGGACCCGCTGGCCACGATCTTGCCGTTCTTGCCGATGGCCCGGGCGCCGGTCACGAAGACCTGCCCGGTCGCCGACCTCACCCCGTCGACCTGCTTGACCTTGTCGACGTCCGAGGACGTCAGCGGCTTCATCGACTGGGCCGGCCCGCCGCCCTGCGCCTCGACGTCGGCCTTCGTGGTGACCTGCACGTCGGTGTTGGTGTAGATGTCGGCGAAGATGTTGTCGAACGTGCGTCCGAGGGTGTCGGTCAGCACCAGCGAACTGGCGATGAACATCACGGACAGCACGACCGCCAGGGCCGACAGGATCAGCCGGAGCTTGCGCGCCAGCAGGCTCTTGAGCGTCGCGCGCAGCACGGCTCAGCCCGCCTGCGGCGCGTCGGCGGCGCTCTCGACCTTGGCGTCCAGGCCCTTGAGCTTGTCCAGCACCGCGTCGGCGCTCGGCGAGCGCAGCTCGTCGACGACCCGCCCGTCGGCCAGGAAGATGACCCGGTCGGCGTAGGACGCCGCGTTCGGGTCGTGGGTCACCATGACGATCGTCTGCCCGAACTCGCGCACCGAGTTGCGCAGGAACGACAGCACCTCCGCGCCGGAGCGCGAGTCGAGGTTGCCCGTCGGCTCGTCGGCGAAGATGACCTCCGGCCGCGACACCAGCGCCCGCGCGCACGCGACGCGCTGCTGCTGACCGCCGGACAGCTGGCTCGGCCGGTGCTTGAGCCGGTCCTTGAGCCCGACCGTCTCGATCACCGTCTCATACCACTTCGGGTCGGCCTTGCGACCCGCGATCGACAGCGGCAGCAGGATGTTCTCCTCCGCCGTCAGCGTCGGCAGCAGATTGAACTGCTGGAAGATGAACCCGACCTTGGTCCTGCGCAGGTTCGTCAGGTCACCGTCGGACATCCCTGTCAGCTTGGTGTCACCGACGAAGATCTCACCGCGCGTCACCGAGTCGAGCCCGGCGAGCGTGTGCATCAGCGTCGACTTGCCGGACCCCGACGGGCCCATGATCGCGGTGAACTGACCGCGCTCCAGCTCGACGCTCACCCCGTGCAGCGCGATGACCTGGGCCTCGCCGCTGCCGTACACCTTCCACACGTCCACCGCGCGGGCGGCGACCGCCTGCCCGGTCGTGACTGTCGTGGTCACGCTCGATCCCCCTCTGGTTTCGTGAATGACCTCACGCTACGGGGTGATCTCGGTCGTGCCGTCCTCCCGGGGTGCCGGTCGGGACTACTCCCTGCGAAGGAGACCTATGAGCCCGGTCGGACCAGACCCGTCTCGTACGCGAGGACGACGGCCTGGACGCGGTCCCTGAGACCGAGCTTCGTCAGTACGTGCCCGACGTGCGTCTTCACCGTCGTCTCGCTCACCGACAACGCCCTGGCGATCTCCGAGTTGGACAGCCCCCGCGCCAGATGCACGAGCACCTCCCGCTCCCGGTCGGTCAGCACCCGCAGGTCCCGCGGCGGCGCCGCGTCCGGGTCCGGCAACGCGTCGGCGAACTTGTCCAGCAGCCGCTTCAGGATCCGGGGCGCGACGACGGCCTCCCCGGCGGCCACGGTCCGGATCGCGGCGACCAGGTCGTCGGCGGGCACGTCCTTCGCCAGGAACCCGCTCGCCCCGGCGCGCAGCGCGCCCACCACGTACTCGTCCAGGTCGAACGTGGTCAGGATCAGCACCCGCACCGGCAGCTTCGCCTCGACGATCGCCCGCGTCGCGGCGACCCCGTCCATCCGCGGCATCCGGATGTCCATCAGCACCACGTCGGGCAGCAGGCGCCGGGCCAGCTCGATCGCCTCGACCCCGTCACCCGCCTCGGCGACGATGTCGAGGTCGGCCTCGCCGCCGAGCACCATCCGGAACCCGGTGCGCAGCAGCGGCTGGTCGTCCACCAGCAGGAGCCGGATCGGCCTCTCGTTCAAACTGGCTGCCTTTCGCTGGTCACGCCGGCTGCCGTTCGACGGTGTCCGCGTGCTGTTCGATGGGGATCCTCGCGTGCACACGGTAGCCGCCCCCGGGCCTCGGCCCTGTACGCAGCGTCCCGCCGTACAACATGACCCGCTCCCGCATGCCGAGCAGACCGTGCCCGATGGCGACGGTCCCGAGCTGCGGCCCGCGCCCCGTGTCGCACACCTCGACGACCACGTCGGTGCGCGTGAACGCCATCCTGACCTCGACCGTCGCCGCCCCCGCGTGCTTCAGCGCGTTCGTCAGCGCCTCCTGCACGATCCGGTAGATCGTCAGCGCGATACCCGGGTCCAGCTGCCCCGGCACCCCCTCCACCTTCAGCACCGCCTGCAGCCCCGCCTCGCGGATCTGCTCGACCAGGCCCTCCACACCCGCGAGCCCCGGCTGCGGCGCCAGCTCCCCGGCCGGCTCCGCCTCCGTGCGCAGCACCGTCAGCAACCGCCGCATCTCCCGCAACGCGGTCCTGCCCGTCTCCTCGATCGTGGCGAGGGCCTCGTCGGCGGCCCGCGGGTCCCGCTGCAGCATCCGCCGCGACCCCGTCGCGAGCACCCCCATCACGCTCACGTGGTGCGCGACGACGTCGTGCAGCTCCCGCGCGATCCGCCGCCGCTCGTCGGCGACCGCCTGCTCGGTCAGCGCCCGCTGACTCGTCTCCGCCGTCATCGCCCGGTCCTCCAGAGCCGCCACATACGCCCGGCGGGTCGCCATCATCCGCCCGACGGTGAAGCAGACCAGCGCGCTCATCGCGTTGAACAGCAGGAACACCTGCGGCCCCAGCACGAGCGGCTCCTCGTCGGTGCGCCCCATCACCGTCGCGAGCGCCATCCCCGGCACCCAGATCAGCACCCCGGCCGCGATGGCCCGCTTGAGCGGCAGATACGCGGCGGCCGTGTACGTCACGACGATCACCGCGAACCCGCCATACACGACCGGCAGCACACCGGTGAACGGCACCACGGTGTGCACCGTCGTGAACCACACCGCGAACCACAGCCACCGCCGCCGCACCGCCACCGCCAGCAACCCGACCGTGTCGAAGACCAGCTGCACCGTCAGACTGCTCGCCCCGAACATCTCCCGCGCCAGCGCCGTCGACGCCCCACTGACCACAGCGAGCACCACCGCCAGGGCGATGTCCTGCACCAACGGGTCCGCTCGGCGGCTCAGCACGCGCTTCAGCACCCTTCGTACGGTATCGGCTCCAGAACCCCTCGGATTCGTCGCCGCGTCCTACCCGCGCCTCCTGCTTGAGGATGAGACCCGCCTCACCCGCCCGGGGCCGTCGACGTTCCGGGAAGCCTGCCGCACCGGACCCGCGGCCAGTTGGCCGCTCACGTTCACCGCTGCGCCGGGCGCGGCAGGCAGCCGCCGCCGACCCGGGTCCGACCGTCGGACCGGACCGCGGCGGCACGCGTCAGATCCGAACCGACCCGCTGGCAGGACATCGAGCTGGACCGGCCACGCTGGACCGGGTCGAGCACACCGCGCCGGCACGTCGCCGCGCTGCCGTGGGCCGGGCAGATCGACCCGGGAGCGTGGCGGGGTTGTCGTGAGTGCGGCCGGACCGTCCTCCAGCTGCGCCGAACGAAGCCTGACCGCCGCAAACCTGACGAACAACTGGGAGCGGGGGTTGTGCAGGATTCACCCGAGCGAGGTCAGCCGCGCCGCACCGGCGATGGTCGAACCACGCCGGACCGGGCCGAGTCAGGCCGAGCGGCACCCGCACCGGACCGCGGCGGCCGCGTCTGACCCGAGCCGGGCTGGTTGCAGGACATCCAACTTGAACCAGGCGAGTTGAGCCGGACGAGCTGGACGGGACGATGGCCGAGCTGAGCCGGATCGGGCACCTGCCGAGACGCGGCCGCGCTGCCGTGGACCGGGCGGGCCAGACTTCGACAGAACCGGCCGGCGCCGCCCCCGACTCGACCGACGACCGAACCCTCTGGCCGACCGGACCCGACCGGGCCGGGGCGGGCTGGCCCGCGAACGTGGCGGGATGTCCCGAGCAAAGCTCGGACCGCTCGTCAGCAGCACCGAGCAATACCGACCGCCGCAAACCGGACGAATCACGCGGCCTGGACCGCTCGTCATCAGCGCCGGACCAGGCC
The DNA here is from genome assembly GCF_055586325.1 of Dactylosporangium sp. NPDC051087. Taxonomy (NCBI): domain Bacteria; kingdom Bacillati; phylum Actinomycetota; class Actinomycetes; order Micromonosporales; family Micromonosporaceae; genus Dactylosporangium; species Dactylosporangium sp. NPDC051087. The sequence continues at coordinate 37,466 of NZ_JBVJIJ010000027.1, forward strand.
TGACCGCGACACCCTCAGCCGGAGCGCGCCGCGCCGAAAGCAAGCAGCGTCCAGGGCAAGCGTCACAGCCCGGCCCGGCGGCACCGCACGACCCGACCGCGCGCGAGGAAGCTACTCGTCGCGGCCCGTCGGCGGCTCCTCGTCCGTCACCAGTGGCAGCGTGACCGTGGCCCGCTCCGGGAACGGTGGCGGCGTCCCCCCGAACGCCGGGCACAGTGCCTGGTGGGCGCACCACCCGCACAACCTGCTCGGGTGGGCGCGGAAGTCCTTGTCCTCGGTCGCCCGCTCGATCGCCTGCCACAGCGCCAGCAGCGTGCGCTCGAAGCGGACCAGCTCGTCGGCGTCGGGGGAGAAGTCGCAGACCTCGCGGTCCTTCAGATACATCAGCCGCAGCACCTTGGGCACCACGCCGCGGGTCCGCCACAGCACCAGGGCGTAGAACTTCAGCTGGAACATGGCCCGGGCCTCGAACGCCTCCCGGGGGGCGCCGCCGGTCTTGTAGTCCACGACGCGGATGTCGCCGGCGGGGGAGACGTCGAGGCGGTCGACATAGCCGCGGATGACGAGCTTGCCGTCGACCTCGGCCTCCACATACGCCTCGCGCTCGGCGGGCTCCAGCCGGTTGGGGTCCTCGACGGCGAAATAGCCGCCGAGCAGCTCCCGGCTCGACTCCAGGAACTCCTCCACGTCGGCGAACAGGTCGGCGAGCCCCTCCTCGGTCTCGACCAGCCGCTGCCACTGCGGCGCGACGAGGGCGGCGGCGCGCTCGGGGGTGCGGCTGCCGGAGGGCTCCTCGAACAGCGCCTCCAGGACCGCGTGCACCAGCGTGCCGCGCATCTGGTCCGCCGTGGGGCGTTCGGGCAGGCGGTCGATGGACCGGAACCGATACAGCAGGGGGCACGTCTTGAAGTCGGCGGCGCGCGACGGCGACAGCGTAGGCAGGGTGGTGATGGTCCCCGTCGTGGGTTGAGGCATGCGTGGAAGGTTAGGCCACGGGTACGACAGTTTTCGCGGACCGGCGTCCCGGCGCGGACTACCCGTAGCATCATGGGCAATGGACGACTACCGCTCGGCACCCGCGCCGGCGTCGTCGGCTGCCCGCCCCCGGAAGCCTGAGCGCGGCTCCGGGATTCCGCTGGGTCGGCTGCTCGGCGTCCCGGTCTTTCTCGCCCCGTCCTGGCTGCTGCTCGCCGCGCTGATCACGCTGACGTATGGCCAGTTCCTGACGTCGCGCCGGGAGTTGCCGGTGAGCACCGGGTTCGCGGTGGGGTTCGGGTTCGTGGTGTGCCTGCTGGTGTCGGTGCTGCTGCACGAGCTGGGGCATGCGATCACGAGCCGGCGTAGCGGCATCGGTGTGAGCGGTATCACTCTGGAGATGCTCGGCGGCTACACGGAGATGGAGCGGGAGGCGCCGCGGCCGGGGGTGGAGCTGTTCGTGTCGCTCGCCGGGCCGGTGGTGTCGCTGCTGCTGGGGCTGCTGTCCGGCGCCGCCGCGCTGGTGCTGCCGCAGGGCGGGATCGCCGAGACGTTCGCGTTCCAGCTGGCGTTGAGCAACATCGTGGTCGCGGTGTTCAACGCGCTGCCCGGGCTGCCGCTGGACGGCGGCCGGGCGCTGCAGGCGCTCGTGTGGAAGATCAGCGGCGACCCCAACCTCGGCCGCCGGGTGGCCGGCTGGTCGGGGCGCCTGGTCGCGGTCGCCACCGCCGTGACCGCGATCGTGCTGTTCTACGAAAAAGTGCTCAACGGGTATTTCGGACTGCTGTTCACGCTGCTGGTCAGCATCACCATGTGGGTCGGCGCCGGTCAGGCGATCCGGCACGGGAGGGTCGCGGCGAGCCTGCCGCCGTTCAACGCCAGGGAGCTGGCCAGGCCGATCGTCCCCGTCGCGGCCGGCACGCCGCTCGCCGAGGCGGAGCGGATCGCCGAGCAGGTCGGCGGCAAGCACCTCGCCGTGGTCGACGGCGCCGGGGCGATGCTCGGGTTCGTGCACGGCGCCTCGGCGCGGGCGGTCCCGGCGGAGCGCCGCCCGTGGGTCCCCGTCGGTGACGTCACCCGCAGGATCGACGAGCACCACGTCCTGGCAGGCGATCTGCGGGGCACCGACCTCCTGCACGCCATCCGGGACGACCCGGGCGGCGACTACCTGGTGGTCTCGGGTGAGGATGTGCACGGCGTCCTGCGCGGCGCCGAGTTGCTCTCGCTCGTGGAAACACGCCGGACCACCACCAGAAGGAATCGCACGTGACTGTGTCCCTCGACCTGCCAGCGACCCGCAGGGGACCGTTCCAACCGGGTGACCGGGTCCAGCTGACCGACCCCAAGGGCCGGATGCACACGATCGTGCTCGAGCCGGGCAAGGAGTTCCACACGCACCGGGGCGCCCTGCCGCACGACGATCTGCTCGGCAGGCCGGACGGCAGCGTCGTGACGTCGGCCGGCGGCACCGCGTATCTCGCACTGCGCCCGCTGCTGTCGGACTACGTGCTGTCCATGCCGCGCGGTGCCCAGGTCATCTACCCGAAGGACGCCGCGCAGATCTGCGCGATGGGTGACATCTTCCCCGGCGCGAGGGTCCTGGAGGCCGGGGCCGGCTCCGGCGCGCTGACCTGCTCACTGCTGCGGGCGGTCGGGCCGAGCGGCACCGTGACGTCGTACGAGATGCGCGAAGACTTCGCGGCCATCGCCCGCAAGAACGTCGAGGCCTTCCTCGGCGGCCCGCAGCAGGGGTGGACCTTGCGGGTAGGTGACGTAGCCGGCTGCGAAGATGTCGGTTTTGATCGGATAATCCTAGACATGTTGACCCCCTGGGAGATCCTGCCGCTCGTGTCGCGGGCGCTGATCCCCGGCGGGGTGTTCATCGGCTACGTGGCGACCACGCCACAGCTGTCCGAGCTGGTGGAGGCGTTGCGCGAGGACGGTGGCTACACCGAGCCCCGCGCCTGGGAGAGCCTGGTGCGCGACTGGCACGTCGAGGGACTCGCCGTACGACCCGATCACCGGATGATCGCGCACACGGCGTTCCTCGTCAGCGCCAGGAAGCTCGCACCGGGGGTGACGGCGCCGCCCCGGCGGCGTAAACCGAGCAAGGGCGCCGAAGCATATGCGGCGCGGCGGTTGGCGGCCGCCGCGGTCGCACGGGAGGAGGAGGCAAAGGATGAGCCGTCCGAGCTTCAGTGACCTACCTGCCGTATTTCCCGACTGGTCGCCCTATCCCGACCTCGAGTCGGCGGCCAGGGCGTACCTCCGGGACCCGGACATCGCACTCGACGCGATGGCCGGGGTCCTGCGGGGGCAAAGTGTGCTCGGCTTCACGCTCGAGCGGTTCGTCAACGACGTCAACGGGGTCTGGCAGGAGGTCGTCGTCTGCGACGGCACCCGGCTCATCCTGTGGCACGGCGAGGACATCCCGCCCGAGGAGGCGCCGCCGGGCTCGATGACGTCGTCGCTGCGGGTGGTGGCGCTGTCCGCGGTGACCGAGGTCGGCTGCCGCCGGCGGCTCAGCCGCAACCCCAACGGTCACGCCCGAGTGGACAGTGTCGATGTCTACCTGCTGCTGACCTCGCTGGACGAGGCGAACGTGGCCGCCGAGGAGGCAGGCTCCGTGATCCGCCACGACGCGTTGCGCTTCGGTAAAACTCTCGACGACGGCGGCGCCGGACAGATCGCCCGTTTGGAGGAATTTGCCCGGCTTGTTTCGTCGCTCGTGGGGAAGCCGATGCTATGAGGCGTTGGGCCCGGCGACCGGCACGTCGTCGGCCGCGCGGTGCACGTGGATGCAGTCGCCGGGGCACTCCTTGGCCGCGTCGATGACCTCGAGCCGGAGGTGTTCCGGCACGTCGACGCGGCTGCCGGGGGCCAGCAGCAGCTCCCCGTCGGCCCCCTTCACATAGGCCAGGCCGTCGACGTCGAACTCGAAGACCTCCGGGGCGTACTGGACACACAGCCCGTCGCCGGTGCACAGGTCCTGGTCAACCCACACCTCAAGAGCGCTCACGCTGCAACATTACAGGGCTGGTGAAAAGGGCCTCCAGGCCGCACGATTTGTAAAAGCCCTGTGGCGCACGGGTTCGAAGGGGCCCAGACCGGCGAACAACAGTTAGTGTTAGAGCACAACGTTCAAAGCCCCCGGGGAGGTGGGACGTGGCACGCAGCGACGACGCGGAGACGCGCGCCGCACGATGGGAGAAGGACGCCCACGATCTCTCCACGCAGGTCGCCTTCCTCCAAGAGGAACTCGCCCTGGTGCGGCGCAAGCTGACGGAAACCCCGCGACACGTGCGACAGCTCGAGGAGCGGCTCGCCGCAGCGCAGGCGCAGATTGCCCGGCTGACCGAAAACAACGAGCGGCTCGTGGCCACCCTCAAGGAGGCCCGCGCCCAGATCGTGACGCTGAAGGAGGAAGTTGACCGCCTGGCACAGCCGCCGAGCGGTTACGGCGTCTTCCTCGCCCGCCACGAAGACGGTTCTGTCGACGTCTTCACCGGCGGGCGCAAGCTGCGCGTCGCAGTGTCCCCGGCCATCGAGGTCGAGGAGCTGCGCCGAGGCCAGGAGGTCCTGCTCAACGACGCCCTGAACATCGTCGACGCGCTCGGGTTCGAGCGGGCCGGTGAGGTCGTCATGTTGAAGGAGATCCTGGAAGGTGGTGACCGCGCTCTCGTCATCTCGCACGCCGACGAGGAGCGGATCGTCCACCTGGCCGACACCCTCGCCGACGCGCCGTTGCGCGCCGGTGACTCGCTCATGATCGAGCCCCGCTCTGCGTATGCGTATGAGCGGATCCCGAAGAGCGAGGTCGAGGAGCTGGTGCTGGAGGAGGTGCCCGACGTCGACTACACCGACATCGGCGGTCTCTTCTCGCAGATCGAGCAGATCCGCGACGCCGTGGAGCTGCCCTTCCTGCACGCGGAGCTGTTCCGCGAGCACCTCTTGCGCCCGCCGAAAGGCGTCCTGCTCTACGGCCCTCCCGGCTGTGGCAAGACGCTGATCGCCAAGGCGGTCGCCAACTCGCTGGCGAAGAAGATCGCCGAGCGGCGCGGTGAGGAGCGCAAGACCAGCTACTTCCTCAACATCAAGGGTCCTGAGCTGCTCAACAAGTATGTCGGCGAGACCGAGCGGCACATCCGGCTGATCTTCCAGCGCGCCCGTGAGAAGGCGAGCGAGGGCACCCCGGTCATCGTGTTCTTCGACGAGATGGACTCGGTGTTCCGGACCCGTGGCTCGGGGGTCTCCTCCGACGTCGAGAACACGATCGTGCCTCAGCTGCTGAGCGAGATCGACGGCGTCGAGGGCCTGGAAAACGTCATCGTCATCGGCGCGTCCAACCGGGAAGACATGATCGACCCGGCGATCCTGCGCCCCGGCCGGCTCGATGTGAAGATCAAGATCGAGCGACCGGACGCCGAGGCGGCCAAGGACATCTTCTCCAAGTACATCCTCACCACCGTCCCGCTGCACAAGGACGACATCGCCGAGCACGACAACTCGCCCGAGGCGACGGTCGCGGCGATGATCGACGCGGTGGTCCTGCGGATGTACAGCGAGACCGAGGAGAACCGGTTCCTCGAGGTGACCTACGCCAACGGCGACAAGGAGGTCCTGTACTTCAAGGACTTCAACTCCGGCGCGATGATCCAGAACATCGTCGACCGGGCCAAGAAGATGGCGATCAAGGACTTCCTCAGCAACGGGCAGAAGGGCATGCGCCTCCAGCACCTGCTCGACTCCTGCGTTGACGAGTTCCGCGAGAACGAGGACCTGCCCAACACCACCAACCCCGACGACTGGGCCCGCATCTCCGGCAAGAAGGGCGAGCGGATCGTCTACATCCGCACGCTCGTCTCCGGCGGCAAGGGCGCGGAGGCCGGCCGGTCCATAGAGACCGCGACCAACACCGGCCAATACCTGTAGGACCGCGACACGAGCGGGCGGCGACCTCGATGGAGGTTGCCGCCCGCTTCGCGGTCTTCAACCAGGTTCATGGCCCAGGTCCGCCGTGGTGCGGACCGTTACTCCCGTGGGCGCCGGTCGGGCCTTGACGGCCCTCCCTCTCCCGCCGCCCGCAGTGGCCCGACGCGACCTGCCGGCCGCGGACACCCGCAACGTCTCAGACCCCCCGCGCGGCCTCCGTCAGGACGGTCTCGAGGGTCGTCAGCACCGTGGAAGCCTCCGCGAGCGAGACGTGGTGCGTGTCGGCGTAGCACGTCAGGACGGTGGCCCGGGCCGAGTCGTCGGCGTGCACGAAGAGCCGGCTCGACGGCGTGTCCTTGAACGGCGTCCACTCGAGGGTGCGGCGCGGCGCCGGCCCCCGCACCGCGGGCGCGCCCGGGTCGCGGCGGTCGTTGAGGTGGAAGTCGAGCAGGAACTGCGGCCCCCGCTCCGCCGCGATCCGCGCGACGAGGGACTCCTTGCCCGCCGTGTCGTAGTACGCGTGCTTGTACGCCACCGTCGCGGCCCGCCGGGCGCTGTCCACCACGGCACCGAACGGCGCGTCGGCGACGTCGACGAGGCACAGCCCCGGCTGGGCGACCGGCGCGACCACGTCCGCCAGCCCCGCCCGGAAGCGGTTGTTCGTGACCAGCAGGACCGGCACCGGGTCGACGCCCGCGCAGCGCCGCACCGCCACCGCGAACGCGGCCAGGAGCGTGGTGGCGGGATCGGCCCCGGTCCGCTCGGCCAGGACCCGCGAGGCCAGGGGGATCGCGGGGGAGACCAGCCGCCCCTTCCAGTGCCGCGGCCGCTCCCGGCGCCGCGACAGGCCCGGCCACGGCGCGGGCATCGCCCGCAGGACCCGCTCCCAGTGCCGCAGCGCGTTGCGGCTCTGCCGGGCCCCGGCCTCCGACGCCTGCCAGCCGGCCTGTTCGAGCGGCTGCATCCCGGCGACCGGCTCCTGCACCCGCGCGGCCACCTCGCGCAGCATCACCGCCGCCCCGGACCGGTCCATCGCCAGATGCCAGATCACGGCGCACAGATGGGTGACCCGGCCGTCGTGCCGCACCACCCCCATCCGGATCGGCCAGTCGCTCGTGAAGTCCACGGTCTCCCGCCGGAACCGCCGCACCATCCGGTCCGCCTCGGCGGCGGGGTCCGCCGCGTCGGCCACCTCCAGGACGGCCTCACCCGACGCGGCGACGACCTGCATCGGCGTCCCGTCGGCGGCGAACCGGACGCGCGTGCGGAGCACCTGGTAGCGGCTCATCAGGTACCGCAGCTCGGCGCACACGTCCTCGACGGTCGTCCCCGCCGGTACCGGCGAACTCCCACCCAGTGGGAGCTGCTCGCCGAACCGGGTCATCGACGCCCAGATGTCCTGCTGCCCCCACGACAGCGGCGCCTCGCCCGCGCCGGCACCCTCGAAAGCGACAGAAATTCGCATCAGTGGATGTTACGGGCGGCGACGGCTTCACAACAATCGGACATCATGCAAACCTGGCGTGCCGCGGTGGAGGCAGAGTGTCGTACCTTGCGACTAGGGTTGTGGGCATGAGTGTGCGGCGCGTGATGGGCACTGAGGTCGAATATGGCGTGTCGGTGCCCGGCCAGCCTGGGGCCAACCCCATGGTGACGTCATCCCAGGTGGTCAACGCTTATGGCGCACGGCCCGAGCTCACCAAGGGCGGCCGGGCCCGGTGGGACTATGAAGAGGAGTCCCCGCTGCGCGACGCGCGGGGGTTCACCTATTCGGGTGCCCTCTACGACCCGGCCGAGGCGCTCGCCGACGAGGACCTCGGCCTCGCCAACGTCATACTGACCAATGGGGCGCGGCTCTATGTCGACCACGCCCACCCCGAATACTCCACGCCCGAGTGCACCAACCCGCGCGACATCGTGCTGTGGGACAAGGCCGGCGAGCGGGTCATGGCCGAGGCGTCCCGCCGGGCCGCGACGATCCCGGGGACGCTGCCGATCCACCTGTACAAGAACAACACCGACAACAAGGGCGCCAGCTACGGCACCCATGAGAACTACCTCATGCGCCGGCAGACCCCGTTCGCCGACATCGTCATGCACCTCACGCCGTTCTTCGTCACCCGGCAGATCGTGTGCGGGGCGGGCCGGGTCGGCATCGGGCAGGACGGGTCCGCCCCCGGCTTCCAGATCTCCCAGCGCGCCGACTTCTTCGAGGTCGAGGTCGGCCTGGAGACGACGCTGAAGCGCCCGATCATCAACACCCGCGACGAGCCGCACTCCGACGCCGACAAGTATCGGCGCCTGCACGTCATCATCGGCGACGCCAACCTGTCGGAGATCTCCACCTACCTCAAGGTCGGCACCACGTCGCTCATCCTCGCCATGATCGAGGACAAGGTGCTGTCCGCCGACCTCGGCATCGCCGACCCGGTCACCGAGCTCAAGGCAGTCAGCCACGACCCCTCGCTGCGGCACCTGATCCGCATGCGCGACGGCCGGCGGCTGTCCGCGCTGGACATCCAGTGGGCGTTCTACGAGCGGGCCCGCGCCTATGTGGACTCCCGGCAGGGTTCCGACGTCGACGAGCAGACCGCCGACGTCCTCGACCGGTGGGAGAGCGTCCTGGACCGGCTCGGCCGCGACCCGATGCTGTGCGCCGGCGAGCTCGACTGGGTCGCCAAGCTGCGCCTCCTGGAGGGCTATCGGGAGCGCGAGTCGCTCGGCTGGTCGTCGCACAAGCTCCAGCTCGTCGACCTGCAGTATTCCGACGTCCGCGCCGAGAAGGGCCTCTATCAGCGGCTGGTGGCCCGCGGGTCGATGGCGACGCTGTTCACCGAGGACGAGATCCAGCGCGCGATCGTCGAGCCGCCGGACGACACGCGGGCCTATTTCCGCGGCCGGTGCCTGGCCAAATACCCCGCCGAGGTGGTTGCGGCCAGCTGGGACTCGGTCATCTTCGACGTGGGCAGGGAGTCGCTGGTCCGGGTGCCGATGATGGAGCCCGAACGAGGGACCAAGAAGCACGTCGGTGCACTGTTCGACAAATGCCCGAGCGCGAAGGATCTGCTCGAAGCGATCACTTCCGGGTAAGTTCGAAGCAGCGGTTGTTTGGTGGTCCCCCCGAGGAGGATGAGACATGGCTACGAGGGATACGGGCGGGCAGTCCCAATCCGGCAAGTCCAGGCGCGACGAGGAAGAGGACGTCGCCGCCCCCGAGGTCAATCCGGAGACCGCCGAGCGGGTCGAGCAGTTGGGTGAGGACGTCGACGACCTCCTCGACGAGATCGACTCGGTGCTCGAGGAGAACGCCGAAGAGTTCGTCCGCGGATACGTGCAAAAGGGCGGCCAGTAACCGCCACGAAGAAGGGTCCCGTCGGTCCGGACGCATCCGGGCCGACGGGCGTATTGTCTGACTCACCTACAGTCGATCATCCTGTGAAGGGAGCTCCGTTGCCGACGGGACTTGAGCACTCCGGTCGTCTCCCGGCCGCGTTCCACGCCGCGGGGACCTCGTCGTTCAGCGAGTTCCTGTCAGCGGTCGCGCCCGAGATGCTCCCGGGCCGCCGGCCGTTGCCGCCCGGCATGGCCGCGGACGTCAGCGCGCACGCCACCACGATCGTCGCGATCACCTGCGCCGACGGTGTCCTCATGGGCGGCGACCGCCGCGCCACGATGGGCAACCTCATCGCGCAGCGCGACATCGAGAAGGTCTTCGCCGCCGACGCCTACTCCCTCGTCGGCATGGCGGGCACCGCCGGCTTCGGCCTGGAGATGATGCGGCTGTTCCAGGTCGAGCTGGAGCACTACGAGAAGATCGAGAGCACCATGCTCTCCCTGGAGGGCAAGGCCAACCGCCTCGCCACCATGGTCCGCAACAACCTCGGCGCCGCCATGCAGGGCCTGGCCGTCGTGCCGCTGTTCGCCGGGTTCGACGTCGACGCCAAGTCCGTCGACCGGGCGGGGCGCATCTTCAGCTTCGACGTCGCCGGCGGTGTCTACGAGGAGCGCGGCTACGACTCGATCGGCTCCGGCTCGCTGTTCGCGAAGTCGTCGATGAAGAAGCGGTACAAGCCCGGCATCACCACCGCCGAGGCCGTGAAGGTCGCCGTCGAGGCGCTCTACGACGCCGCCGACGACGACACCGCCACCGGCGGGCCCGACCTGCTGCGCGGCATCTTCCCCGTCATCATGACGGCGACCGTCGAAGGCACCCACCGGCTCACCGACGAGGAGACCCGCGCGGTCGCCGAGGCGGTCATCGCCGAGCGTCAGGACAACCCGGGCGTCTGAGCCCGCTCTTCCCGCAAGCTCCCACTGAAGAAGGAGAACCCGCCCCGTGGCCATGCAGTTCTACGCCTCGCCCGAGCAGATCATGCGGGACCGCTCGGAATACGCGCGCAAGGGCATCGCGCGTGGTCGCAGCGTCGTGGTGCTCAGCTACGAGGGCGGCGTCCTCTTCGTCGCGGAGAACCTGTCGACCGCCCTGCACAAGGTCAGCGAGATCTACGACAGGATCGGCTTCGCCGCCGTCGGCCGCTACCCGGAGTTCGAGAACCTGCGCTCCGCCGGCGTCCGCCTCGCCGACCTGCACGGCTACTCCTACGGCCGCCGCGACGTCACGGGCCGTCAGGTCGCCAACGCGTACGCCCGCACCCTCGGCGCCATCTTCACCCAGGAGCAGAAGCCCTACGAGGTCGAGATCTGCGTCGCCGAGGTGGGCGCCACCGCCGAGGACGACGAGCTCTACCGCATCACCTACGACGGCTCCGTCCAGGACGAGCCCGGGCTCGTCACGATGGGCGGCCAGTCCGACGCCATCTCCGGCGCCGTGAAGACCCGCCTGCGGCCCGACCAGACGCTCGCTGAGGCGCTGAAGCTGGCGGTCGAGGGTCTGGGCAGCGTCGGCGGCGAGAGCGGCCAGCCGCGCAAGCTGGCGGCCAACCAGCTGGAGGTCGCCGTCCTCGACCGGCACCGCCCGGGCCGCACGTTCCGCCGCCTGACGGGCCTCGCCCTCACCGCGATCCTCGAGGACCCGGCCAAGGCCGACGCCGTCGAGGAAGGCCTCGAGGACAAGCCCCAGCCCCCGGCCTCCCCGAGCACCCCGGCCGACAACGCCAGCGGCCCCGCCCCCACCTCCGACGAGGTCGAGGGCGACAAGCCCGCCGCCGAGTAACCGTCCGAGGAACCACCCGGGCCGGGACGCGCGTCACCACCGCGCTCCCGGCCCGTCCCATGTCCACCGCCCGCGCCTTCACCACCGCGCCTCGGCTCGCCTGACGTCCCGTCACCCGCGCCTTCAACCCGCGCCCCGGCCTGCCGGACGCCCACCACCTGTGCTTTCACCACCGCGCCCGGCCGCCCGGTGTCCGACCACCCGCGCCTTCACCACGGCGCCCGGCTGTCCGGTGTTCAACCACCCGCGCCTTCACCACGGCGCCCGGCTGTCCGGTGTTCAACCACCTGCGTTTTCACTCCGCGGCTCGGTCTGCCCGTGTCCATCACCTGCGCCTTCACCCCGCGCCCCGGGCCGCTCCGTGTCCACCGCCTGCGACTTCGCCTTGCGGCCCCGCCCGATGTCCGCCGCCCGATGTCCACCGCGCGGTTCGACTTCGCGTGGTTCGGGCGCCCGCTTCGAAGGGTCCTGAGCTGGGCCGTCGGCCGTCGCGGGGTCGATCGCGCGGTTGCCGGCGGGGTGGCGCGGCAGGTCAGGACCGGCGCCTCGGGAGGGTCGTAGACGGAAGTCTGACGGGCGTCGTACATTGGAGGCATGCCGTACCGCTGGTGGCCGGCGACCCTGGCAGCGCTGGTCGGGATCACCGACGCCGAGGTGCTGCAGGCGTTGAACGCCGATCGGCGACGCCCACTTCCGGGCTTCGCGCTCGGCATTCCGGCGCTCAGCATCTGGGCACGCACGGACACGGGACGGGCGCTGATCGTCGTCGTGAAGCAGGAAGGCCAGTTCAGCTGGGGCATTCTCGGAGCGCGGGACATGACACCGGATGAGCTCGCCGAGTTCGAGAAGTGGGAGGCGAGCGCAGCATGAACACCGATCCGCTCAGTGAGCAGCAGATGGACGCCATGGTGGCGGCCGTCGCCGCCGGGGAGTTCACGTTCGACCGGGCCGCGCCCACGCCGGCGCTGCCCCCGAAGCCGGACGCCGAGGTCATGGCCGTCTATTCGATGCGGCTGCCGTCGGACGTGGCCCAGCGCCTCGCCGCGGTCGCGAAGAGCAAGGGCGTGAAGCCGTCGACGTTGATGCGGCAGTACGTCGAATGGTGCCTGGCGACCGAGGTCAGCGACCGCCCGATCTCCCTCACCGACGCGCTGCGCGCCCTCACGCAGCTCCGCCCGGCCGCGTAGCAGCGGGCCGGGCGGAAACAACCGCTCGAGCAACGACCGGCGGGGAACGACCGCTCAGGTGCGGATCAGCGCCAGGAGCAGCACGATGCCGGCCCGGCCCAGGTAGATCGTGGACTTCATCGGCGAGGCGCTCGGCGTGCCCGCCATCCGGGCGCGCATGCTCACCGGGATCTGGGTGATCCGATAGCCGGAGCGGGCGACCCGCACCAGGACCTCGATCGTGTCGCCGAGGTACTCCGCCGGATACCAGTGCGCGAAGAACTCGATGAGCTTGCGGTTGCACGCGCGATGCCCGGACGTGGTGTCGGTGAGCTTCGTGCGGGCGAGCTTCGACAGCACCATCGACAGCATCCGCATCGCCCACTTGCGCGGGCCGGTGACGCTGTAGCCGCCCTCGCCCGCGAACCGGGCGCCGATGACCAGGTCGTGCTCGTCGAGCGCGTCGACGAGCTTCGGGATGTACCGCGGATCGTGCTGCCCGTCCGCGTCGACCTGGATGGCGACGTCGTAGCCGTGGTCGCGGGCGTACCGGTACCCGGTGCGCATCGCCCCGCCGACGCCCAGGTTGAACGGCAGCCGGGCCACGATCGCCCCCGCGTCAGCGGCCCGCAGCGCGGTGTCGTCGGAGGAGCCGTCGTCGACGACGATGATGTCGACGCCCGGCAGCTCGCCGAGGACCTCGGTGACGACGTCGGAGATCGAGCCGGCCTCGTTCCACGCCGGGATGATGATCAGGACCTTCTTACCGTTGATCATCTGAGACCTCGAGGGTGGAGGGGGCCGGCACCGCCGACGTGTCACGCGGGCGGCCGAGCTCGCTGCGCAGCAGCGCCAGGTCCTCCGCGAGGGTGCGCGTCTCCTCCTCCAGCCGGCTCACCTCCCAGCTGAGATGCACCGTGACCATCAGCAGGAACACGATGCCGAGGAAGAGCACGAGGCTGACGCCGGACTTGATGCCCAGCGCCTCCGCCACGCTGTTGATGATCGGGGGGAAGAACGCCATCGGCAGGATCAGGATGCTGACGGCCAGCCACAGGATCGCGTACTTCTCCTGCAGCTGCCGCCGGCGCAGCAGCTCGACCATGAAGGCCAGGACCGCGAGGGCGGTCAGCCCCGTGACGATGATGAGCTTCATCCGGCACCTCCACCGCTCGCGCTGACGACGGCCGCGAACGCGGGGTCGCGCAGCGCCGCGGTCAGCATGGTATGCCAGTCCCGCATCGGCGCCATCCCCACGGCCGCCCACCGGTCGTGGCCCAGGACGCTGTAGGCGGGCCGGGCGGCGGGCCGCACGTAGGCGGCGCTGGTGGTCGGGCGGACCCGGGCCGGGTCGAGTCCGGTCAGCGCGAAGACGGCCTGGGCGAGTCCGTGCCAGGTGGTCTGCCCCGAGGCGGTGCCGTGGTAGATCCCGGCGGGCGCGCCGGAGTCCGCGAGGTCGACGAGCCGCTGCGCCAGGTCCCTGGACCACGTCGGCTGGCCCACCTGATCGTCGACGACGTCGACGAAGTCGCGGGTGGCGGCCAGGCCGAGCATGGTCTTGACGAAGTTGCGGCCCTGCGCGCCGTACAGCCACGCGGTGCGCACCACGTAACCGGACGAGGGCAGCGTCGACAGTACGGCCTGCTCGCCGGCCAGCTTGCTGTGCCCGTACGCGTTCAGTGGCGCCGTCGGTGCGTCCTCCTGATACGGCGCCGTCCCCGCGCCGTCGAAGACGTAATCGGTTGAAACGTGGACAAGTCGCGCACCGAAGGCGCGGCATGCCTCGGCGAGCACCGTCACGCCCGTTCCGTTGACCGCGAGGGCGGCCTCATAGTCGCTCTCCGCACCGTCGACGTCGGTCCAGGCGGCCGCGTTGAGGACCACGTCGTGCCCCTCGACCGCCGCGCGAACCGCCGGGACGTCAAGGATGTCCAGGTCCGCGCGTTTCAGCGCGGTGACGGGACGCCCGTCCAGGGCCGCCAGGAGGTCCTGGCCGAGCATCCCGCCGGCACCGGTGACCAGGTAACGGGTCACAGCGCCGCGCGCGTCTTCAGTGGCTCCCACCAGGAGCGGTTCTCCTTGTACCAGGCCACCGTCGCGGCGATGCCGTCCTCGAACGTGACCGCCGGGGCGTACCCGAGCTCGTTGCTGATCTTCTCGTGGCTCAGCGAATACCGCCGGTCGTGGCCCTTGCGGTCCTCGACGGGGCGCACCGCCGACCAGTCCCGGCCGGTCGCCTCGAGGAGTACCTCGGTCAGCTCACGGTTGGTGAGCTCCCGGCCGCCGCCGATGTTGTAGACCTCGCCGGCGCGGCCCTTCTCCAGGGCGAGCTGGATGCCGGCGCAGTGGTCGGACACGTGCAGCCAGTCACGGATGTTGCCGCCGTCACCGTACAGCGGGACCTGCTGACCGTCGATCAGGTTGGTGACGAACAAGGGGATGACTTTTTCCGGAAACTGGTAATGCCCATAGTTGTTGGAGCACCGGGTGACCACGACCTCCATGCCGTGGGTGCGGTGGTAGGCCAGCACCAGCAGGTCCGAGCCGGCCTTCGACGCCGAGTACGGCGAGTTCGGCTGCAGCGGCCACTCCTCGGTCCACGAGCCCTCGTCGATCGACCCGTACACCTCGTCGGTCGAGACGTGCAGGAAGCGTCCGACGCCCGCCCGGCGGGCCGCGTCGAGGAGGACCTGGGTGCCGATGACATTTGTCGTCACGAATGGACCGGCGCCGAGGATCGACCGGTCGACGTGCGATTCCGCGGCGAAATGCACGACCGCGTCGTGCCCTGGCATGAGCTGCTCGACGAGGTCGGCGTCGCAGATGTCGCCCTCGACGAAGGTGAGGGCGGAGTCGCCGGACACGGGTGCCAGATTGTCCCGGTTGCCGGAATAGGTGAGCTTGTCGAGCACGGTCACGGCCGCCCCGGCATGGGCCGGGTAACCGCCTCCGAGGAGGGTGCGGACGTAGTGGGAGCCGATGAACCCGGCACCGCCGGTGACGAGGATTCTCACGGGATCGGGAGTCTAGTGCACTCAGTAGGGCGCTGAGTCGACCGAGGGTCCGCACAACCCGTAAGGTGGCCAGGTGCGTGGCATCATCCTCGCCGGTGGCACCGGCTCCCGCCTCTGGCCGCTGACCAAAGCGGTATCGAAGCAGCTCATGCCCGTCTTCGACAAGCCGATGATCTACTACCCGCTGACCACATTGGTGATGGCCGGGGTCCGGGAGATCCTCGTCATCACCACACCCGAGGACCAGGACCAGTTCCAGCGGCTGCTCGGCGACGGCACCCAGTGGGGCCTCGAGATCAGTTACGCGGTGCAACCGCGCCCCGAGGGGCTCGCCCAGGCGTTCATCATCGGCGCCGACTTCATCGGCGACGACTCGGTCGCGCTGGTGCTCGGCGACAACATCTTCCACGGCGCGCTGCTCGGCCAGCGCCTCGCCGACAACGGCGAGCTCAAGGGCGGGCGGGTCTTCGCCTATCCGGTGGCCAACCCGCAGGACTACGGCGTGGTGGAGTTCGACGACGACGGCAAGGTGCTGTCGATCGAGGAGAAGCCGGCCCGGCCGAAGTCGCGCTACGCGGTGCCCGGGTTGTACTTCTACGACAACCGGGTCGTGCAGATCGCCCGCGAGCTCAAGCCCAGCGATCGCGGCGAGCTGGAGATCACCGCCGTCAACGCGGCCTACCTGGAGCGCGACGAGTTGCACGTCGCGATCCTGGATCGGGGCACGGCGTGGCTGGACACGGGTACCTTCAACACGATGGTCCAGGCCGCCGAGTTCGTCCGCGTGATCGAGGAGCGGCAGGGCCTCAAGATCGGTTGCGTGGAGGAGGTCGTGTGGCGTGCGGGCTTCATCGACGACGCACAGCTGCGGGCACTGGCCGAGCCGTTGCGCAAGAGCGGCTACGGCGAGTACCTGATCCAATTGCTCGATTGGGAAGCCTGAGCACCGCCCCCACAATGAGCCGACCGATCAACACAACGACATCGCGACGGGTGGGGCCGCACACGTGAAGTACCGACAGCTTTCGATCGCCGGTGCCTGGGAGATCACCCCGGTGCAGCACGGCGATCCCCGTGGGCTGTTCCTGGAGTTCTACCGGTTCGAGCAGCTCAGCGCCGAGGTCGGCCATCCGCTGCGGCTGGCGCAGGGCAACCTGTCGGTGTCCGCGCGGGGGGTCGTGCGGGGCATCCACTTCGCCGACGTCCCGCCGGGCCAGGCGAAATACGTGACGTGCACGAGGGGCGCCGTGCTCGACGTCGTCGTCGACATCCGGGTCGGATCCCCGACATTCGGCCGCTGGGAGGGTGTCCAGCTCGACGACGTCGACCGCCGCGCCCTGTATCTCGGCGAAGGCCTCGGACACGGGTTCTGCGCGCTCACCGACGACGCCACGATCACCTACCTGTGCTCGGAGAGCTACAACCCGACGGGTGAGCACGGCATCCACCCGCTCGACCCGGAGATCGGCATCGTGTGGCCGACCGACGAGCCGCAGCTGTCCGCGCGGGACGCGGTCGCGCCGTCGTTCAGGGAGATGCGCGAGGGCGGCCGGCTGCCGGACTTCGCCACCTGCGAGGCGTATACGCAAAGTCTGCGGGCGCAATAGGGCCGGAATGGCGTTCAGGCGGCTAATGTTCCTACATGGACCGGCGAATTTTCGGCCTTGAGACCGAATACGGGGTCACGTGCACCTATCGGGGACAGCGCCGCCTGTCCCCCGACGAGGTCGCCCGCTATCTGTTCCGGCGCGTCGTGTCGTGGGGCCGTTCCAGCAACGTGTTCCTGCGCAACGGCGCGCGCCTCTACCTGGATGTCGGCTCCCACCCGGAATACGCGACGCCCGAGTGCGACTCGGTGCCCGACCTGGTCACCCATGACCGGGCCGGCGAGCGGATCCTCGAAGGCCTGCTGGTCGACGCCGAGCGCCGGCTGCACGACGAGGGGATCGCGGGCGAGATCTACCTGTTCAAGAACAACACCGACTCCGCCGGCAACTCGTATGGCTGCCACGAGAACTACCTGGTCAGCCGGCACGGCGAGTTCGGGCGCCTCGCCGACATCCTGATCCCCTTCCTCGTCACCCGCCAGCTCATCTGCGGCGCGGGCAAGGTCCTGCAGACGCCGCGCGGCGCCGTCTACTGCCTGTCGCAGCGCGCCGAGCACATCTGGGAGGGCGTCTCCTCGGCGACCACCCGGTCCCGACCGATCATCAACACCCGCGACGAGCCGCACGCCGACGCCGAGCGCTACCGGCGCCTGCACGTCATCGTCGGCGACTCCAACATGAACGAGGTCACCACGCTGCTCAAGGTCGGCACCGCCGACATCGTGCTGCGGATGATCGAGGCCGGCGTCGCCATGCGCGACCTCTCGCTGGAGAATCCGATCCGCGCCATCCGGGAGGTGTCCCACGACATCACCGGCCGCCGCCGGGTCCGCCTCGCCAGCGGCAAGGAGGTCAGCGCCCTGGAGATCCAGCAGGAGTATTTCGACAAGGCGACGGAGTTCCTCGACCGGCGCGGCGCCGACGCGCCGACCAAGCGGGTCATGGAGCTGTGGGGCCGCGTCCTCAACGCCGTGGAGAGCGGCGACCTCAAGAACGTCGAGCGTGAGATCGACTGGGTGACGAAGCTCGGTCTCATCGAGCGCTACCAGCAGAAGCACGACCTGCCGCTGTCCCACCCGCGGGTCGCGCAGATGGACCTGGCGTATCACGACCTGCGCCGTGGCCGGGGCCTCTACGGCCTCCTGGAGCGCCGCGGCAAGGTCGACCGGGTCGCCGGTGACCTCGACATCTTCGAGGCCAAGGAGACCCCGCCGCAGACGACCCGGGCCCGGCTGCGCGGTGAGTTCATCCGGCACGCGCAGGAGCGCCGCCGCGACTTCACCGTCGACTGGGTCCACCTGAAGCTCAACGACCAGGCTCAGCGCACCGTGCTGTGCAAGGACCCGTTCCGGGCCTACGACGAGCGCGTCGACCGGCTCATCGCCAGTATGTGAACGATCGGTTAGGCTGACCGGCGCTATGGATGACAACCCCGCCGGTCAGCCCGCCCCTCCGGAGAAGTCGAAGGCGAGCGACAACCCGGACAAGCCGCGGTCCAACCGCCATGGTCGCCGGCTGCAGCGCATCCGTGAGGAGATCGAGCGCAACCGCACCGACGGCCCGGCGATCCCGACCTGGGTCCTCGCGCTCACCCTCGTGCTCATCATCGCCGTCATGACCGCCCTGGTGGTCTTCTCATGAGAAGGCTCGCCGCGATCGTGACCGCGGCGGTCGTCCTGGCCGGCTGCACCGACGACGGCGAGCGGCGCACCCCGCTGCCGGCCAACCCGACGAACGCCGGGCCGGCGTCCGAGCTGCCGCTGCCGTCACCGAGCCTGCCGCCGGTCGTCAACTCCGACGGCTGCCAGGGCCTGGTCACCGCCGCCCAGGTGCAGAAGGCCAGCGGGCTGTCCGTGCAGGCCAGCACCGGCGACGGCGCCGCCGCGGTCGCGCAGTACGGGCAGGCGGTGCAGAGCCTCGGCCTCAACGCCAAGGCCCGCATGTGCCCGTTCGGCAACGCCGCCGGCGACCAGGTCACCGTCGTCGCGCTGACGTTCCCCGACGCGGCCCAGTCGCAGAAGCTGTGGACGACGATCAAGTCCCTCGAGGCGGTCGGCGGTGTCGGCGAGGCCGCGCTCAGCGACAAGACCAAGACGCTGCTCGCCCGCCGCGGCAAGGCGATCGTCGCGGTCTACCTGGTGGCGTCCGCCGCGCCCGAGGCCAACCATCTGAGCCAGCTGCAGTCGGTGGCGAACGTGGCGCTAGCCAAGGCCTGACGCCGCCGCCCGCCCGGCCGCCGCGGCCGACAGGAAGTAGGCCCGGTCCTGCGCGTAGCCGCGGCCCATGGTCGACAGCTTGACCGGCAGTGCCAGCAGCGCCGGCTCCAGGTCCTCCGCGGGGGGCGTGACGATCCGGTGCGGCGGGCACATCGGCCGCAGCTGCTCATGTACGACCAGGGCCAGCTCCGCGTCCAGATCCGCCGGCACGACCAGGTCCGCCGGCGCGAGGGCGACCCGGCCGAACGCGGTCACGCTGTGGTGCGACACGCCGCGGTGCCGGGGCCGGGGGTCCGCGTCGGAGATGCGGGGCGCGGCGACGGGCCGGCCGCCGAGCGCCGCGACGGCGTTGACGGCCTCACCGGCGGCGACCCCAGAGAAGCCCCACGACGTGCCGGTGCCCAGGTTGCCCGGGCCCTGCGTGACGATCGCCAGGTCGGCGCCGAGACCGTGGCGGGCGGCGAGCAGGCCGCTGTGCACGTTGGTCGACTCCAGGTCGCCGCCGAACGCCTGGCCGGTGGTGACCGTCCCGGCGAGCATGGGGCGCAACGCGTCGAGGGTGCGGGAGAACCAGGCGGGCAGCGCGCCGCCGTCGGTCATCACGTAGGCGACCCGGGCCGCCGGCCGGTCGGCGTGGACGCCGGCGAGGATGGCGGGCAGCGCCGAGTGCAGATCCGCCACCACGACCGGCATTCCCGAAATATCGGTTTCGCCGGCGAGCGCGCCCCGCAGCGGCGACGCCTCCTCGTCGGCGGCGAGGACGACCGCCTGCAACGGCGTGTACCGGGCCTTGACCACGTGGCCGGGAGCGTCGGCGTCGTCCGGCAGCCGGTCCGGGATGGCGACGACCAGCGCGTACCCACCGGTGCCCAGACCCAGCGCGAGGGCGTTGACGTTGAGCAGCACCCGGTCACCGACCCGGGGTGTGCCGACGAGCGCCGGATACGCCAGGGCCCGCACCTGCTCCGGATCGTCCGGCCGGCGCGCCTCCAGTGCGACCAGGACCTCGACGCTGCCGTGCCACGATGTACGGGGCGCGACGACCGTCCCCCAGCGCCAGCGGATCATCGGCACAACCTACAGTGCCCGCAGGCCGTGACCGCCGTGTGACCCAACGTTCCGTCACCGCGTGGGCGACGCCAATTCGCTGTTCGGGCTGGTAGGTTCGCTGGCGTGTCGCGGACCCGAACCGAGCGCCTGGTCAATCTGGTGATCTGCCTGCTCTCGACACGCCGCTTCCTGACCGCCGGTCAGATCGCCTCCATCGTGCCCGGCTATGAGCACGACCCCGAGGACGAGCGCGACCACGAGGCGTTCCAGCGCAAGTTCGAGCGGGACAAGGCCGAGCTGCGTGAGCTCGGCGTGCCCTTGGAGATCGGCACCCCGTCGGTGTGGGACAACGAGCCCGGCTACCGCATCGCCCGCCGGGACTACGCGCTGCCCGACATCCCGCTCGAGCCCGACGAGGCGGCCGCGGTCGGCATCGCCGCGCGGCTGTGGCAGCAGACCGGGCTCGCCGCCGCCGCGTCATCCGGCCTGGCGAAGCTGCGCGCCGGCGGCATCGACGTCGACCCGCACGCCACCCTCGGCGTCGAGGCGGTCGTCACCGTCGACGCGGCGTTCGAGCCGCTCACCGCCGCCGTCCGGGACCGGCAGGCGGTCACGTTCGACTACCACGTGCCCGAGCGCGACGCCGCCCGCACCCGCAAACTGCAGCCGTGGGGCGTCGTCTGCTGGCGCGGCCGGTGGTATGTCGTCGGCCACGACCTGGAGCGCGGCGCCGAGCGCTGCTTCCGGCTGTCCCGGATCGTCAGCGGCGTCCGCCGGGTGGGCCGGCGCGGGGCGTATGAGCCGCCGAAGGTCGACCTGATCGCCTATGTCGCGAAGACGAGCGGCCCGGTCGAGCGCACCAGCCGCGCGACCCTCCTCGTGCGGCCGGGACGCGCCGCGGGTGTGCGCCGCTGGGCCGAGACCTGCGTGCCCGGCCCCGACGGCGACCGGCTCACGCTGCGCTACGCCGACATCGACTTCTTCGCCGGCTGGCTCGTCGGTTATGGCGCCGACGTGGTGGTCCTGGACCCGCCGCCGCTGCGCGACGAGGTGGTGAAGCGGCTCAAGGAGATCGTCGCCGGCGCCGCGCCCGCCGAGCTTCCGGCCGACCGGGCGGAGGTGGCGGTGTGACCGGCCCGGAGCGCAGCGCAGTGGCCGGTCGCCGGTGTTGCGGTGACTGGTCGCACCGGCGCCGGAGCGAAGCGGAGGTGGCATTGTGACCGGCTCGGAGCGCAGCGCAGTGGCCGGTCGCCGGTGTTGCGGTGACTGGTCGCACCGGCGCCGGAGCGAAGCGGAGGTGGCATTGTGACCGGCTCGGAGCGCAGCGCAGTGGCCGGTCGCCGGTGTTGCGGTGACTGGTCGCACCGGCGCCGGAGCGAAGCGGAGGTGGCGGTGTGACGACGTCCGTGGACCGGCTCGGCCGGTTGCTCAACCTGGTGCCGTATCTGCAGGCCAGGCCCGGGATCACCCTCGCGGAGGCGGCGGCGGACCACGGCATCACCGAGCGCCAGCTGCGCGAGGACCTCGAGCTGCTGTGGCTGTGCGGCCTGCCGGGCTACGGCCCCGGCGACCTGATCGACATGGCGTTCGTCGGCGACGGGGTCACCGTCACGTATGACGCCGGCATCGACCGCCCGCTGCGCCTGACCCCCGACGAGGCCCTTGCCCTCATCGTCGCCCTGCGCACGCTCGCCGAGACCCCGGGCGTCGCCCAGCGCGACGGCGTCCACCGCGCCCTCGCCAAGATCGAGCACGCGGCGGGGGACCTCGCCGACGCGCCCGTCGCCGTGCGCATCCCCGGCAACGCCGACCGCCTCGAGGAGCTCCGCGGCGCCGTCGAGCGCCGCCACGCGCTGCGGATCACGTATTACACGGCGACCCGCGACGAGACCTCGGAACGCGTCGTGGACCCCATGCGGGTCCTCGTCGTCGGCCGCTGGGCCTACCTGGAGGCGTGGTGCCGCCGCGCGCAGGCGGTCCGGCTGTTCCGGGTCGACCGGATCGACGCCTCCACCGAGCTGGAGGAGCCGGCCCGCGTGCCCGTCCAGGCGGAGCCGACCGACACCCGCACCGGCACCCTCTTCCGCCCCACGCCCGACCTGCCGCTCATCACGCTGCGGGTCGGCCGGGGCGCGCGGTGGATCACCGAGCAGTATCCGTGCGAGGAGGTCGTGCGGGGGCCGGGGGAGCACTGGACGGTCTCGCTGCGCGCCTCCGACCTGGACTGGGCCCGCCGGATGGTGCTCGGCCTGGGCGCCGAGGTGTCGGTGGTCTCGCCGCCGGCCCTGGCGGAGTCGGTCGCCGCCGAGGCACGGTCCGCCCTGTCCGCCTACGACGCGCCAGTCCCCGCGCTGCCCTGACTCGCACCGTTCCCCGTTCGTCCCCGTTGCGCCGCGCTGCCGGGGCGTTCGTCGTGGACTAAGGTCGGTGCGTGCTCTGGTGGATCTCGGGCGGCATCGTCCTGCTCTCGCTCATCGTCCTGATCGCGGTCCTGATGTCGACGGCGGCCCGCGTGCGTCAGTTCGATAACACCGCGCAGTCGCTGCAGCGGCGGCTCCTCGACGGCGAGAAGCGTCTCCAGCCTCACCTGGCCCGCCTGCAGCAGACCGCGGAGGCCATGCAGCCCCGCCTGGAGGCCATGCAGGAGCAGGCACTCATCATCCAGGCGCGGCGCGGAGAGCTCGAAGACGCAGATCAGGGCCCTGCCGCCCGCTAACAGTTAAGAAACTTGCCGGATCAACCGGGCAAATAGCACTGTTGTCCGGACGGATGGTTGACGATCGGGCATCGGAGCGTCAACACTCGTCAGGACTTCAGCGGCCGGACCCCTTCCCGCAACCCGGCCTCTGCCCGTCACCCGATGTCACCAGTACGATGGGTCGGGCAATACAAGACTGTGAGGTGGCTTCACATGGGTGCACTCAAGCCGTGGCACATCATCGTGCTCGTGGTGGTGTTGATCCTGCTCTTCGGCGCCAAGCGCCTGCCTGACGCGGCGCGGTCGCTGGGCCGTTCGATGCGCATCATCAAGGCGGAGACCAAGGGTCTGGCCGAGGACGACGTCGACGCGAAGGCCGAAGCCCAGTCGGGTCGCGCGCCGCTGCAGGGCACGATCGACGACAACAAGCCGTCGCCCGCGCCGAGCGTCGACCCCGTCAACCGCGTTCCCGAGCGCTGAGGCCTTAGAGCGTCGTGAGCGTTCTTTCCAGACGGCGCCGTGACAAGGCGCCGTCGAACTTCCAACGGGCCGCAGACGGATCCATGACGCTCATGGATCACCTGCGGGAGCTCAGGTCACGACTGTTCAAGGCGTGCTTGGCGATTCTCGTTGGAATCATCATCGCGTGGTTCCTCGCTCAGCATGTGCTCACGATCATCCAAGAGCCCTACTGTGACCTGGCGCTGAAGCAGACGCTGAAGGCGAACAACAACGTGATGCCGACGGGCTATCGGTGCCCGTTCGTCAACCTCAAGGTGACCGACCCGCTGCTGCTGCAGTTGAAGATCTCGCTGTGGACCGGCTTGATCCTCGCCTGCCCGTTCTGGCTCTATCAGCTCTGGGCGTTCGTCGCGCCGGGCCTGCATCGCCACGAGCGCAAGTGGGCGTATGTGTTCGCGGGGCTTGCCGCGCCGTTGTTCGCGCTCGGTTCCGTGCTTGCGTTCTACGTCGTGAAGACCGGTCTCGAGGTGCTGCTGTCCTTCACCGGTCAGAACACGAGCAACATCCTTGAGGCGATGTCCTACGTAGACTTCGTCACCGGCATGATGCTGGTCTTCGGCGTGGCGTTCGAGTTCCCGCTGGGCGTCATGCTGGCCAACGTCGCGGGGATCGTCAGCGGCAAGCGCCTGCTGGGCTGGTGGCGGGTCGCCGTCTTCACGTTCTTCGTCTTCGCCGCGGTCGCCACGCCGACGGCCGACCCGTTCGGCATGACGTTCCTGGCGCTGTGCCTCTCCGCGCTCTACTTCGGGGCCGTCGCCTTCGCGATCGTCAACGACCGGCGCCGCAATCGCAATCGGCCGTCGTATGAAGCGCTCGACGACGACGAGGCGTCGTCGCTCGACGACTACCACGTCGAGCCGGTCGGTGCGGCGACGTCGGTGGCGGGATACGACCCGGTGGAGGCACCCACTCCGGTTGAGCGCCCGCAGGCCCTTGACCGGCGGTACGACGACATCACGTAACGGACGGCGGCGTAGTTGCCCACGGGCAACTACGCCGCCCTTTCCGATGTGGTGCGGCCGCAAATCGAGTTCTTGGTTCTACGGCCGTCGCCGATGGCGAGACGAACCGCCGGCGAATGTTATGCGCTGACGCCGAACTGCCAGCACAGGTTCAGCGTGTATGAACACGGCCGGATCCACACGACCGGCGCGTTGGACGTGGTGACCTGCGTCCATCCGCAGCCCGCGGCGGATCCATTTCCGTCCAGCACGTAGAACGTCTGGGAACTTCCCTGCAGCCGGTATTCCATCACGAAGTTGTTGCCGTCGGCCTCGGTGTCGCAGGCGTACACGGACGTGTGATTGTCGCGAGTGCCGCCGTAGCCGCACGCCTTCAGGCTGCTCCAGCCGCAGGCGAACGGTCCGGCCATGTTCTGGTTGTCATGGGCCGAGGCGGAGGAAGGAACGGCCACGAGCATGGCGGCCGCTGCCATCATCGTGCCGAGCGCGCGAATCATCCATTTTCGGTTCAATGCAAAGCCCCGTTTCTCGTTGAATCCGAAAGTTGCCCGGAAGGCTGATCAGCCAAATGTTGGCCGGCATGACGCGATCGCAAAGGAATGCTATGACGGGTGGGAATATTAAGTCAACAGCTTGAATGTTTGTAAGCGTTGCTTATGTTCTCGCGCACCATTGCTCAATAGGAATGGTGTTTCGTCGCACGCTACTGATGCTGCTGCGGCAAAGTGCGGGACTTAGCATCCGCGCGTGAACATCGCGTTACTCGCCAACCTGGCCGCGGGTAAAGAATGCAAGGCCGGACTGCGCTCTGAGGTCGTGGCGCGGCTCTGGGCGGGCGGTGTGCGGTCGACGTGGTCACCGACCGCGACAGCGCGGCGGAGGGCCGCCGGCGGGTCGCCGGCGGCCCTCCGTGTGTAAATGTGCTGGCGCGGCAACCGTCGCCGCTATGGTCCGCACGAGCCCAGAATGCGCTTCACATGGTCCGCATATCTGTCTGCCGAGGCCGCCAGCGTGTACGTCTCCGACCAGTTGTTGACCCGGAACAACTCCACGTCATGAATATGCCCGTTGTTGGGGTTGCCCTGATCGTAGTGGTTGTAGAAGATGATCTGGCTGTTCGTGTTGTTGTTGACCGAACGGGTCCTGTCGTTCCATCCGTACGATGTGAGGTCCTGCCAGCCGCAGGAGCTGAGCTTGCCCATCGAACCGGTCAGGTTCTGGCCGTCGTAGAAGCAGAACCAGCCCGACGGACAGCTCGCCGCCTGCACGGCCTGGATGGAGTTCGGCAGTGCGTAGGTCGCGATGAACTCGCCGTTGTTGTAGGACACCTCGTTCGCGCTGATCTGCTTGCCACCCGGGGCGAGCGTCAACTGGAGGTCGATCTTCCGCTGCAGCTGTGCCGCCGTGGTCGGCGGCTTGGCGAGCTCCGCGCGGATCTGGGCCTTGCTGAGTGGTGCGGCGTCGGCGGGTGTCGCGCCGACGGCGGTGGCCGCCAGCACGGCGATCGATGCGGCCGCGAGGTGTTTCAGTGCTTTCACGAGTTCCCCTCAACTCTTTCGGTGCGCTGTCGTTTCTTATCCTTACTGTGATGGCTATCGATCTACTACTCTTACGCTCTTCGATGTCTATGGGGCGGGCCGGCGGGATGGTGGCCGGGGTGGGGTGCGGGGCCCTAGCATCCGTGCGTGAACATCGCGCTGCTCGCCAACCCGACCGCCGGTAAAGGGCGGCGGGCCGCTCTGTTGCCCGAGGTGGTGGCGCGGCTGCGGGCCGGTGGGCATGACGTCGACGTGGTCACCGCGACCACCCGCGACGGCATGGTCGAGCAGGGCAGGGCGGCAGTGGCCGGCGGGAAGGCAGTGGTCGCCATGGGCGGCGACGGGACCGTGCACCTGGGGCTGCAGGCGGTGGCCGGGACCGGGGCGGCGTTCGGGATCGTGCCCGCGGGGACCGGCAACGACTTCGCGGTCCGGCTCGGGCTGCCCGGCGACACGCTCCAGGCCGCCGACGCGATCGCGCGCAGTACGGGGACACGGGACGTGGACCTGGCGCGGGTCGAGGGCGGCGACGGGACCACGGCGTGGTTCGGGGCGGTGATGGCGGCCGGGTTCGACGCGTTCGTCAACGAGCGGGCCAACCGGATGCGCTGGCCGCGCGGGCCGCAACGCTACAACCTGGCGATCGTCGGTGAGCTGCTGGCGTTGCGGGCCCGCAGGTACACGATGCGGATCGACGGGAACGGGAGCACCTTCGACTCGGTGCTGGTCGCGATCGGCAACACCGAGAGCTACGGCGGCGGGTTCCGGATCGTGCCCGGCGCCGACCCCGCCGACGGCCTGCTCGACGTGGTCGTCGCCGAGCCGCTGGGCAGGCTGACGCTGATGCGGCTGCGGCCGAAGGTGTTCAAGGGCACGCACGTGCGGGACCCGCGGGTGTCGACGTTCCGCGCGAAGAAGGTGGAGCTGGCCGCCGAGGGGGTCACCGCGTACGCCGACGGGGAGCGGATCTGCCCGCTCCCCGTGACGGTCGAATGCGTGCCCGGCGCCTTGAAGCTGCTCGGTTAGGCGGCGTTGTGGATGCGGACGGTCACGCCGTTCGCGGACGGGGTCGTGGAGACGTCCGACTCGGTGACGCCGTCGGGCAGCGAGAAGCTGCGGCTGAAGGAGCTGGAGCTCGACGAGCTCGACGAGAATGTCGCGCCGCCCTCCGAGCTGTGCGACGAGGTGCTGGTGCCGCCGCCGCCCTTGATGGTGAGGCGGCCACCGGACACCTGGACGTCGACGTTCGACGGGTCGACGCCGTCGACGGTGATGACGAGGTCGTCGCCCTCCGTCGTGGTGGACACGGAGGTCGAGTGGGTGTGCGAGGCGGCGTGGTCGACCTCGGACTCGATGCGGGCGAGGGCTTCTGACGGGTTCCAACGGCCTAACGGCATGGTGTCCTCCGGAAAATGTATCGGTATTCCCCTGCACTGTCGCTGCCTGGCGGGGAGCCGACAAGCACACAGGCGGTGTTGCGACACTGGTTTCCCAACCGCGGCGGAATTTAAAGCAGCCGCAGCACGGCGCTGAGGCCGTGGACCTTGCCCGGGTCACTCTCCGGGAGGACGAGGACGCTGCAGCCGGCCGCCGCGGCGCCCGCGTCGGCGGGGGAGTCGCCGACCATCAGGGTCCGCTCCGGGTCGGTCCGCAACGCCGCGCAGGCCTTCCAGAAGATCGCCGGGTCGGGTTTGCAGCGGCCCACCTCGTACGACAGGACGAACGCGTCGACGAGGTCGGCGAAACCCAGCTGACCAGCCAGATCGCGCAGGTCGAACCCGATGTTGGAGACCACGGCGACCGGCACGCCGCGCTCCCGCAGTGCCTGGAGGGTGGGGATGGTGTCCGCGTACAGCTGCCAGCCGTCGGCGACCAGCAGACGGTCGTAGAGGGCCTCGGCGAGGTCGGCGTCGACGGTCGCCGCCAGCCCTTCGTAGGCGGCCCGGTGCGCCTGCACGGACAGGTCACGGTCGGCCCACACCTCGGCGAGGTGCGCCGGCACCCGGTGCGGCTTCGGCCCGCCGGCCCGCCCGGCCGTCGTCAGCCGGTCGGCGAGGACCGTCGCCCGGCCCCGGTCCAGGGTGGTGCCGAGGCTCGAAGCGGCTGACGTCACCCACCTGACGGGGTCCTCCACCTGCGCGATCGTCCCGTGGAAATCCAGGAGCACGGCCTCGACGGGCCGCCATGGACTTGGTGGTTCAGCGCTTTCCGGCACGCCAGCACGATACCCATGAGCGGATCCGGGCATCTTTCGCCTAGCCTTGGGGTCATGAACACCCCCGCCGAGCGGTACGAAGCGGCGCAAAGGCGGGCTGAGCGTCCTGCCCTGACCGAGTTCGTCGAAGAGCTGGACTTCGCCCTCGACCCGTTCCAGGCCGACGCGTGCGACGCCCTCGAACGCGGCACGGGCGTCCTCGTCTGCGCGCCGACCGGTGCCGGCAAGACCGTCGTCGGGGAGTTCGCGGTCCACCTGGCGTTGCGGCAGGGACGCAAGTGCTTCTACACGACGCCGATCAAGGCCCTGTCGAACCAGAAGTACAACGACCTCGTGCAGCGCTACGGCGCCGAGCGGGTCGGCCTGCTCACCGGCGACAACGCGATCAACGGTGACGCACCCGTCGTCGTCATGACGACCGAGGTCCTGCGCAACATGCTGTATGCGGGCTCGGCGACCCTGGAGGGCCTCTCCTACGTCGTCATGGACGAGGTGCACTACCTCGCCGACCGGTTCCGCGGCGCGGTCTGGGAAGAGGTGATCATCCACCTGCCGGACTCGGTGACGCTCGTGTCGCTGTCGGCGACCGTGTCCAACGCGGAGGAGTTCGCCGACTGGCTCGTCACCGTCCGCGGCGAGACCACGGTCGTGGTCAGCGAGCACCGGCCGGTCCCGCTGTGGCAGCACATGCTCATCGACCGCCGGATGTTCGACCTGTTCCACGACGCCGAGGCCGCGCAGAAGCACGACGTGCACCCTGAGCTGCTGCGGTACCACCGCGAGATGCTCCGCCGCGCCGAGCTCGCGGGACCGCGGGGCGGCCGCCGCAAGGGCCCCTACCGGCCCGAGATCATCGAGCGGCTCGACCGCGAGGGACTGCTGCCCGCGATCGTGTTCATCTTCAGCCGGGCCGGCTGCGACGCCGCCGTCCAGCAGTGCCTCGCCGGCGGCCTGCGGCTCACCGCCCCCGACGAGCGGGTCGAGATCCGCACCATCGTCGAGTCGCGCACGAAGCACATCCCGAGCGAGGACCTGCAGGTGCTCGGGTACTGGGAATGGCTCGACGGCCTGGAGCGGGGCCTCGCCGCGCACCACGCCGGGATGCTGCCGGCGTTCAAGGAGGTCGTCGAGGAGCTGTTCGTCCGCGGCCTCGTCAAGGCCGTGTTCGCCACCGAGACCCTCGCGCTCGGCATCAACATGCCCGCCCGGTGCGTCGTCCTGGAGCGGCTCGTCAAGTACAACGGCGAGGCGCACGTCGACCTGACCCCGGGGGAGTACACGCAGCTGACCGGCCGCGCCGGGCGCCGCGGCATCGACGTGGAGGGCCACGCCGTCGTCGTCTGGGCGCCGGAGCTGGACCCGCGGCACGTGGCGGGTCTCGCCTCCACCCGCACCTACCCGCTCAAGTCGAGCTTCCGGCCGTCGTACAACATGGCGGTCAACCTCGTGGGCAGCGTCGGCGTCACCGCGGCCAGGGAGCTGCTCGAGAGCTCCTTCGCGCAGTTCCAGGCGGACCGTTCGGTGGTGGGGCTGGCGCGGCAGGTGCAGCGCAACATGGACACGATCACCACGTACGGCGCCGAGACCCGGTGCCACCTCGGCGACTTCGACGAGTACTTCGGCTTCCGGGTCGCGATCGCCGAGCGGGAGCGGGCCATCGCCCGGCAGGGCGCCCAGCAGCGCCGCGCGGCGGCCCTGGAGTCCCTCGAGCGGCTGCGCCCCGGCGACGTCATCCGGGTGCCCACCGGCCGCCGGGCCGGCATCGCGATCATCATCGACCCGGGGGTCGGCGGGCGCGGCTTCGGCGAGCCCCGGCCGCTGGTGCTCACCGAGGACCGGTGGGCCGGCCGGATCTCCGGCGCGGACTTCACCGCCGCCGTCGAGTCCCTCGGCCGGGTCAGGGTCCCGAAGCAGTTCAACTACCGCTCGGCCCAGGACCGGCGGGACCTCGCCGCGCAGCTGCGCCGCCTGTCGCTCGACCCGCCGCCGCGCGGGCGGGGCCGCAACCGGGACGTCGCGGACGACGCCGAGCTCGACCAGCTGCGCGCCGCCATGCGCCGGCACCCGTGCCACCAGTGCCCGGAGCGGGAGGAGCACGCCCGCTGGGCGGAGCGCCGCTGGCGCCTGGAGCGCGACACGGAGGCGCTGCGCGGGAAGGTCGCCAACCGCACCGGCTCCCTCGCCCGCACGTTCGACCGGGTCTGCGGGCTGCTCACCGACCGCGGCTACCTGTCCAAGGCCGGCACCGTCACCGACGCCGGCCGGATGCTCGCCCGGATCTGGTCCGAGACGGACCTGCTCGTCGCCGAATGCCTGCGCAAGGGCGTCTGGGACGGCCTGAGCGCGGCCGACCTCGCCGCCGCCGCGAGCGTCCTGGTGTACGAGGCCCGCCGCGAGTCCGACGACCGCGCCTCCATCCCGCGCGGCGACGTGTCCGAGGCGATCGACGCCACCCTCCAGCTGTGGTCCGAGCTGCGCGAGGACGAGGACTCCCGGGGCCTGCAGCTGACCAGGGAGCTCGACCTCGGTTTCGTCTGGCCGGTGTACCGGTGGGCCCGCGGCGAGTCCCTCACGAAGGTGCTCGGCAGCGTCCACGGCCTGGAGGGCGACATGCCGGCCGGTGACTTCGTGCGGTGGTCCCGCCAGGTCCTCGACCTGCTCGGGCAGCTCGCCGACGCCCCCGGCGCCTCCGACGCCGTGCGCCGCACCGCCCGTCAGGCGATGGGTGCGATGACCCGCGGCGTGCTGGCGTACAGCGTCATGACGTAGTCACACAGCGAGTTTTCATCCGTTCGGATTAGAAATATTCGTTCGGATCCGCAATGATGCTCTCGCCGGGGGGCCAGTCCCGGCGCGGAAGGAATCATCGTGGGAGAGCTGCACCATTTCACGTACGGGCCGATCACGCCGATCTTCGCGTACGCGATGTCGTTCCTGGGTTCCCTCCTCGGCCTGGTGAGCACGGCTCGGGCACGAGCGGCCACCGACACCCGGCGCCGCGCCTGGCTGCTGATCCTCGCGGCCTGGGCCATCGGCGGCACCGGCATCTGGGTCATGCACTTCATGGCGATGATCGGCTTCAGCGTCGTCGGCTCCCCGCTGCGCTACGACGTGCCCATCACCGTCGCGAGCTTCTTCATCGCCGTGGTCACGGTCGGCATCGGCCTGTTCATCGTCGGCCTCGGCAAACCGTCGCTGCTGAAGGTCCTCATCGGCGGCCCCATCACCGGCGTCTCCGTCGCCTTCATGCACTACACGGGCATGGCCGCGATGCAGATCAACGGCTCGTTCGACTACAAGAGCAACCTCTTCTACGCCTCCTACGCGATCGCCGTCGTCGCCGCGACCGTCGCCCTCTGGTTCACCGTCGTGGTCCGCGGCATCCCCGCGACGCTCGCCGCGGCGGCCGTCATGGGCGTCGCCGTCTGCGGCATGCACTACACCGGCATGGCCGCCATGCACGTCAACCTCACCACCGACAGCGTGGCCGCGGTCCCCGGCGTCGACGTCAACTGGTTCCTCGCCCCGATCGTCCTGTTCGTCCTGGTCGTGGTCATCGCCCTGGTCAGCGCCGTCATGGCCGTCCCGTCGGAGCGCGAGCAGGCCGAGGCCGCCGCCGTCATGGACAAGATCGCCGCCGGCGACGCCATCCGCACCGCCACCGCCGGCCCGGTCTTCGGCGGCGGCAGCAACGCCACCCCGTCCGCCCCCGGCACCGGCCAGGCATTCTCCGCCCGCGCCGCCAACGGCATCGCCGACGCCCGCCGCCAACGCGGCCGCTGACCGCCCAACCACTTCCCACCGCACCGCCGCCGGGCAGGGCACTCCACCCCACCCAGCGGCGGTGCTGTGTGTCTCAGGCCGGTCTCAGGACCACCTGCGCCCGTGTGGGTGACGGGTCACGGCCCGGCGGGCGGAGCCGGTGGCGACGGCCGGCACGGCGCAGTTGGGAGGCCTCGGCCGCGGCGGTGCGATGTCGGCGGCCGAGGCCGGGAAATCAGGACGGGCGGACCGGGGCGTCGATGCGTTCGACCGGCGGGCCGGGGACGTGCACAGCACAATGAACCGATGACCGAGCTGAACGTGGCGCATGCCCGGCGGGCGATCGTCGAACACACCAGGCGGCTGGCGGAGTCGGCGGCCGCGGCCGGGCCTGCGGCCGCTGTGCCGACCGCGCCGGAGTGGACCGTGGCGGACCTGGTCGAGCATGTGGGGCAGACCCAGCACTGGGTCGCGGAGATCATCGAGCGGCGCATCACCGACCCCGCGAGGCTGCCCACGGAGATGGCCGTGCTCCCTGCCGATCCGGGGGAGTGGCCGGCGTGGCTGGAGGAGGCCGCGCGGCGGGTCGTGGGTGCGGCCTCCGACGACGCGCTCGACGCGCCGGTGTTCAACCCGGCGGGGGACGAGCGGCCCGGGGCGCGGTTCTGGCTGTCCAGCGTGCTCAACGAGACGGTCGTGCACGGTTTCGACGCGGCCCGCGCGGCGGGCCGGGCGGATCAAACGGACGCGGGCGTCGCGGCCGCGCTCATCAGCAACCACTTCGCGATGCTCACCTCCCCCGCGTGGGAGACGCGGCGGACCGAATCGGCCCACGCCGTCCGGGGCACCGGGCAGACCCTGCAGTGGACGGCCACCGACGTCGAGGGCGACGCGGGTGCCTGGTTCGTCGAACGGCGGGCCGATGGAGCCACCTGGCGGCCCGGCACCGGGCAGGCCGACGTGACGGTGACCGGACCGGCCGGGTCGCTGCTGCTGACCCTGACCCGGCGGCTGCAGTTCACCGACCGCGAAGCCGCCGGCATCAGCGTCGACGGCGACGCCGGCCTCGCCCGGCACTGGCTCGACAACACCGCCCACGTGGCCGACTGACCGGCACCGAAAAAGACGAAAGACGAAACGCACGGGAGGGGGAGAGGAAGAGGAATCTGGGGAGACCGTCGCAGGGTGGTGAGCGCCTGGCGGATACTGGGCGGGTGACCGAGGCCCGGCCCCGACTCAGGCGCACTGTCGGCGACTCGCTCGAGGACTTCGAGCGGGACCTGATCTCCAACCTCTATTACCAGCGTGGCACGACGATCCAGTCGGCCAGCGGGCCCGACGGGTATCACACCCTGGCGGTGACCGTCAGGGACAGGCTGGTCGACAGGTATGCGCGGACGGCGGCGGCGCACTACGAGGCCAACCCGAGGTTCGTCTACTACCTGTCGGCGGAGTATCTGCTCGGGCGGCAGCTGCGGCAGAACCTCCTCTACACGGACACGGAGCGGTGGGTCCGGCCGATCGCCGAGGACCTGGGCGTGTCGCTGGAGGCGCTGGAGGTGTACGACGTCGAGCCCGGACTCGGCAACGGCGGGCTCGGGCGGCTGGCGGCGTGCCTGCTGGACTCGATGGCGACGCTGGACATCCCGGCGGTCGGGTATGGCATCCGCTACGAGTTCGGCATCTTCAAGCAGACGTTCCGCGACGGGCAGCAGGTCGAGCGGCCCGACGACTGGACGTTCTACGGCAACCCGTGGGAGTTCCCGGCGCCCGACGACCGGCAGCTGGTCGGCTTCTACGGCTCGACGGCACCCGACCCGACCGATGCCACCAACCTCAGGAAGGTGTGGACGCCGGGGGAGACGGTGCGGGGCGAGCCGAGCCACATGCTCGTGCCGGGGTACGGCACGGAGACGGTCAACATCGTCCGGCTGTGGCAGGCGCGGGCCAGCCGCGAGTCGTTCGACCTGGCCAGGTTCGGCGTCGGGCAGTACGTCGAGGCCGTCGACGACATCGTGAAGGCCGAGAACATCAGCAAGGTGCTCTACCCCGACGACAGCACCGAGCCGGGCCGGGAGCTGCGGCTGAAGCAGCAGTACTTCCTCGTCGCCTGCTCGCTGCGGGACATCATCCGCCGGTACCGGCTGCGCAACAGCGACTGGAACGGCTTCGCCGACAAGGTCGTCATCCAGCTCAACGACACGCACCCGGTCATGGCCGTCACCGAGCTGATGCGGCTGCTGGTCGACGAGCACGGGCTGGCCTGGGACGACGCGTGGGCGATCACCCGGCGCACGTTCAACTACACGTGCCACACGCTGCTGCCGGAGGCGTTGGAGACGTGGCCGGTCCGGCTCCTGGAGCGGCTCCTGCCCCGGCATCTGGAGATCATCTACACGATCAACCACTTCTTCCTGGAGGAGGTGCGGCGGGCGTACCCGGGCGACGACGACATCGTGCGGAGGATGTCCATCATCGGCGAGGGCGACGAGCGCCGGGTCCGGATGGCGCACCTCGCGGTCGTCGGCAGCACCGCCGTCAACGGCGTCGCCGAGCTGCACACCAAGCTGCTCGCGGAGACGACGCTGCACGACTTCGCGACGCTGTGGCCCGGGCGCTTCCACAACGTCACCAACGGGGTCACGCCGCGGCGGTTCCTGCGCATGGCCAACCCGGCGCTGTCGGAGCTGATCACCGACATGCTCGGTGACGAGGGGTGGCTGACCGACCTGGAGCGGCTGCACGGGCTCGGCCCGCACGCCGACGACCCGGCGTTCCGCGCCGCGTGGCGGGACGTGAAGCGGCACAACAAGGTCGAGCTCGGCACCGCCGTCGAACGTTCCACCGGCGTCCTCGTCGACCCCGACGCGCTGTGCGACGTGATGATCAAGCGGTTCCACGAGTACAAGCGGCAGCAGCTGAAGCTCCTGCACGTGATCACGATGGTGAACCGGATCCGTGCCGACCCCGGCGCCGCCTACGTGCCGCGCACCGTGCTCTTCGGCGGGAAGGCGGCACCCGGGTACCACGCGATGAAGCTGCTCATCCACCTCGTCAACGCGGTCGCCGAGGTCGTGAACACCGACCCGGTCCTCGCCCGGCACCTGCGGGTGGTGTTCCCGCCGGACTACAACGTGACGAAGGCGCAGTACGTCATCCCGGCCGCGGACCTGTCGGAGCAGATCTCCCTCGCCGGCAAGGAGGCGTCCGGCACGGGCAACATGAAGCTCGCCCTCAACGGCGCGCTCACCATCGGTACCCTCGACGGCGCGAACATCGAGATCCGTGACCGGGTGGGGGCGGACAACTTCTTCCTCTTCGGCATGGACACGCCGGCGGTGGCCGCGCTGCGCCGGTCCGGCTACTCGCCGCGCTCGTTCTACGAGGCGGACTTCGAGCTGCGCCTCGCCGTCGACACGATCGCCTCGGGCGCGTTCGCGAAGGGCGACCGCGGCGTGTTCGCCCCCGTCGTCGAGGCGATGCTGGGCCGCGACGAGTACATGGCCCTCGCCGACTACCGGTCCTATGTGGACTGTCAGGACGCGGTCGCGGAGGCGTGGACGGACCAGGAGCGGTGGACCCGGATGTCGATCCTGAACACGGCCCGGTGCGGCTTCTTCTCCTCCGACCGTACGGTCCGCGAGTACTGCGCCGACATCTGGAAGGTGGAGCCGGTCAGGGTCAGCCGGTAGCGTGCCGTTCCTGGGCCGCCAGGACGGCGTCGCCGTAGCGCTGCGCCCAGGCGCCCATGGCCCGCATCGGCTCGATGAGCGCCGCGCCGGCC
Organism: Dactylosporangium sp. NPDC051087; assembly: GCF_055586325.1. Lineage (NCBI taxonomy): Bacteria > Bacillati > Actinomycetota > Actinomycetes > Micromonosporales > Micromonosporaceae > Dactylosporangium > Dactylosporangium sp. NPDC051087. Next base: position 73,080 of record NZ_JBVJIJ010000027.1, read on the forward strand.
TCGGTCAGCTCGTAGTCGACACGCGGCGGCGCCTCCGCGTACCGGTGCCGCCGCACGAGCCCGTTGGCCTCCAGCCGGCGCAGCGCGTCGTTGAGGACCTTCGGCCCGATCCCGCCGATCCGCTCGGCCAGCAGCCGCGGGCGGGCCGGTCCGAGCTCCGCGAGGGTGAAGACGACGACGCTGTCCCAGCGGTTGGCGAGCACCTCGAACGCGACCCTGGCGCGGCAGTCGGCGGTGTACGTGTCCGGCATCCCTCCATGGTGCCCGCGCCGACGCACACCGGATGGTGTCCATCGCCGTGCCTACCGTCTCCCCGCGAGGTACACCGGCGGAAGGAGACGGACGAATGCGGATCGGGATGCTCGGGACGGGGTCGATGGCCGCGGCCCTGGGCGGCGCGTGGGTGGGCGCCGGGCACGAGGTGGTGGTCGGCGGCCGGGATCCGGCGAAGGCGGCGGCCACCGCGGCCCGGATCGGCGCGGCCGGGCACGGCACCCTGGCCGGCGCGGCCCGGCACGGTGCCGCCGTGCTGCTGGCGGTGCCGGCCGGGGCGGCCGTCGCGGTGCTCGGGGCTGTGGCCGGGCACCTGGCGGGCACGACGGTCGTCGACTGCACCAATCCGGTCGAGCCGGCCGCGGGCGGGTTGGTGCTCACCGCCGCCATGGCCGGCCTGCTCGCGGATGCCGCTCCGGGCGCGCACGTGGTGAAGGCGTTCAACCTGTGCCACGAGAGCGTCTGGTCGCTGCGGCCGCCGGTGTACGAGGGTGCGCCGCTGACCGTCCCCTACTGCGCCGACGATCCGGGTGCCCGGGCGGTCGTGCGCGAACTGGTGACGTCGATCGGCTGCGCCCCGGCGGACTGCGGCGGGCTGGCCCGCGCCCCCTACCTGGAGGCGACGGCGGCCCTGGCGATCGGCATGTGGTTCGCCGGCGCCGAGCCGCGCCTGGCCTTCCCGGCCCCCGCCGGCCCCGCTGCCGGGAGCGGGCCGGCCTGACGCGGGGTCAGGCGGCGAGGGCGTCGACGATGCGTTTGGCGGCGCCCTCCAGGCCCCACCGTTCGGCGAGGGCGAGCAGCGCGTCCGGGTCGGCGGGGGAGGCCGGCAGCTTGGTGTCGACGTCGCCGAGGTCGATGGTGCGGGCGACCGCCACCACGTCGCGGGCCGCCGTCAGGTAGTCGCGGCCCGCGGCGATCTTCGCGCGCAGGCCCGGGGCGAAGCCGGACGCCGGGTCGTCGAGCGCGGCGAGGATGCCGTCGAGGTCACCATACCGGTCGACGAGACGTGCGGCCGTCTTCTCCCCGACGCCCGCGACGCCGGGCAGCCCGTCGGACGGGTCGCCGCGCAGCGCCGCGAAGTCGGCGTAGCCCGCGGCCGGGACGCCGTACTTCGCGTGCAGGGCCGTGTTGTCGAGGACCTCCAGCTTCGCCACGCCGCGTCCGCAGTACAGCACGGTGACCCCGCGGGCGTCGTCGATGAGCTGGAACAGGTCGCGGTCGCCGGTGGCCACCTCGACGGGGCCGGGCTCGCGGGTGGCGAGGGTGCCGATGACGTCGTCGGCCTCGAAGTCGTGGGCGCCGACGGCGGTGATGCCGAGCGCGGCCAGGAACTCCAGGATGATCGGCACCTGCACGGACAGCGCGTCGGGGACCTCCTCGCCGCCGGCCGGGGTCAGCCGGTGCGCCTTGTAGGACGGCAGCAGCGCGACCCGCCACGCCGGCCGCCAGCTCTCGTCGAGGCAGCAGACGAGCCGGTCGGGCTGCCGGCCGCGCACGAGGGTGGACAGCATGTCGAGGAAGCCGCGGACCGCGTTGACCGGGGTGCCGTCGGGGGCGACGGCCGCCTTCTCGGGCACGCCGAAGAACGCGCGGAAATACAGGCTGGCGGAGTCGACGAGCAGCAGAGGACGGGCCACCCGACCACCCTAGCGAAGCACGTGCACCCGCGTCGTGGTGCCGGTCTGGCTGGTGTGTCGCTGCACGAGGTCGGACAGGTAGTGCACCATGACGAGCCCGCGCCCGCCGCGCCAGCCGGCGGGCTGCAGCCGGCCGGCCATCACGTCGGTGAGGTGGCCGAAGTCGCGGACCTCGCACACCACCCGCTCCTCGTCGTGCCAGGTGCGCAGCGTCCCGGAGCCGCCGGCGTGCATGATGCTGTTGGTGGCGAGCTCGTTGACGGCGCTCTGCAGGTCGCCGATGCGGTCCGGCGGCAGGTCCGCCTCCAGCCCCTCCTCGGCGACGGCGCGCCGGACCTTGACCAGGTCGTCGACCTCGAAGCGCAGCGTGGTGGCGCCGAACGGCGGCTCGGACAGCGGCACGTTGTAGGCGTCGGTGATGCCATACGGGTCGTAGGCGTCGCTGGGCGACCGGCCGCCGGCGTCGATCATCACCGGATGGGTGGCGTAGGCGTCCTTCACCACGTGCGGCTGCAGGCGGCTGGTGTTGTACGGGCAGAGGATCGCCGCCTCGCGCTCCTGGAACGCCACGTTGATCATCGCCTCGTGCTGGACGCAGGCGGGATACTCGTCCTCGGAGCGGCTCGGCCAGATCGGCTCGCCGATGATGCGGACCCGCTGGCCGGCGTGCTCGTCCATGAACCCCGTCAGCACCCACGGGATGATCCGGCCCGGGTTGCGCCCGGCGGCGGTCATGTCGAGGAACATGACGACGTCGGCGAAGGCGCCGAGCCGCTCGCGGATCAGCTGCACGTTGGCCGGCGGGGTGGCGACGGCGATCGGCTCGCCGAGCGAGACGCCGTCATAGATGAACTTCATCGTGCCGTCGAGATAGCTCGCCTGGTCGTGATACAGCAAGGCCTCATGGACGAACGGCCCGGTGAGCCGGTCGCCGGTGATCGTGCCACCACCTGCGCTCATGAGATGCGCTGCTCATCTCGATTCGGAAACGGCCTGCCACTGGCCTTTACTCAAGCTCCGCTTGCAGACTACGCCACATGTGGCCGGTCGACACCTATCCGACGGTATCGACCTCGGCCTGTCGCCCTCGAACCCGAACGACCGTTAAGCTTGGACGCGTGTCCCAGAAGGAACAGCGACTCCGTGCCGCACAGCTCGCCGCCACCGCCGCCGGGCTCGACGCGTTGCTCATCCCGCCCAGCGCCGACCTGCAGTATCTCACGGGATACGACGCCCACGCGCTGGAGCGGCTCACCCTGCTCGTGCTGCCCGCCGACGGCGAGCCGACCCTGATCGTGCCCCGCCTGGAGCGGCCCGCCGCCGAGGCCGCCGACCCGCAGGGCGTGCGCATCGTCGACCACGTCGACGGGTCGGATCCCTATGACCTGGTGACCGCCGCGCTGGCCAAGGCGAAGCCCGACGCCGTCGGGCTCGGCAACCGGATGTGGGCCGAGCAGGTCCTCGCCCTGCGCGCCGCGCTGCCGTCGGCCGAGCAGCGCCTCGCCGGCGCCGTCCTCGCCGGACTGCGGCTGCGCAAGGCACCCGACGAGGTCGAGTCGCTGCGCCGCGCCGGGCAGGCGATCGACGCCGTCCACGCCCAGATGGGCCAGTGGCTGCGGGCCGGCCGCACCGAGAACGAGGTCGCCGCCGACATCGCCGCCGCGATCCGCGCCGCCGGGCACGCGACCGTCGAGTTCACCATCGTCGCGTCCGGGCCCAACGGCGCGAGCCCGCACCACGGCACGTCCGACCGCGTGATCGCCGAGGGCGAGCCCGTCGTCGTCGACATCGGCGGCCGCATGCCCGACGGCTACTGCTCCGACTCGACCCGCACCTACTGCGTCGGCGAGCCGCCCGCCGAGTTCGCCGCCTACTACCAGGTGCTCCTGGAGGCGCAGCGGGCCGCGGTCGCCGCCGTCCGGCCCGGGGTCACCGCCGCCTCCGTGGACGCCGCCGCCCGCGACCTCATCGCCGCCGCCGGCTTCGGCGACGCGTTCCTGCACCGCACCGGCCACGGCATCGGCCTGGACGGGCACGAGGACCCCTACATCGTCGCCGGCAACGACACCCCGCTCGAAGCGGGCATGGCGTTCTCGATCGAGCCCGGCATCTACCTCGCCGGCAGGCACGGCGCCCGCATCGAGGACATCGTCGTGTGCACCGGCACCGGCGTCGACCGGCTCAACACGCTGCCGACCGAGCTGGTGATCCTGTGACCGCCGTCGACCGGATCCTGCCGACGGAAGAAGCGGCCGACCTCCTCGGCCTCGTGCGGGAGATCGCCGACGGGGAGCTCGCCCCGCGCGTCGACGACTTCGAGGCCCGGGCCCAGTTCCCCCGCGAGCTGTTCCGCCTCCTCGGCCGGGCCGGGCTGCTCGGGCTGCCGTTCGACCCCGAGCACGGCGGCGGCGGCCAGCCCTACGAGGTGTATCTGCAGGTCCTCGAGGAGATCGCGGCCCGCTGGCTCGCCGTCGCCGAAGGCGTGTCCGTGCACAGCCTCGCCTGCTACCCGACGGCCGCCTTCGGCACCGAGACACAGCGCAAACGACACCTGCCCGACATGCTCGGCGGCGAGCTGCTCGGCGCCTACTGCCTGTCCGAGCCGCAGAGCGGGTCCGACGCGGCATCGCTCACCACCCGCGCGGAGCCCGACGGCGACGGGTATCGGATCAGCGGCACGAAGGCCTGGATCACCCACGGCGGCAAGGCGGACTTCTACAACGTCTTCTGCCGCACCCCCGAAGGCATCTCCTGCCTGCTGGTGGACGCCGGCACCGAAGGCCTGCTGCCGCAGGCACCCGAGCGGACCATGGGGCTGCGGTCCTCGACCGTCGCGCAGATCGTCCTCGACGGCGCGCACGTGCCCGCCGACCGGCTTCTCGGCGACGCCGGCGGCGGCTTCAAGATCGCACTGAGCGCCCTGGACGGCGGCCGGCTCGGCATCGCCGCCTGCGCCGTCGGGCTCGCCCAGGCCGCCCTCGACTACGCCGTCGGCTACGCCAAGGAGCGGGAGCAGTTCGGCCGGCCCGTCATGCAGTTCCAGGGCGTCGGGTTCATGCTCGCCGACATGGCCACCCAGGTCTCCGCCGCCCGGGCGCTGTATCTGTCCGCGGCCAGGCTCCGCGACGCCGGCCGCCCGCACGGCGCCGAAGCGGCCAAGGCGAAACTGTTCTGCACCGACACCGCGATGAAGGTCACCACCGACGCCGTGCAGGTCCTCGGCGGCGCCGGCTACGTGCAGGACCACCCCGTCGAGCGGTACATGCGCGAGGCCAAGGTGCTGCAGATCTTCGAAGGCACCAACCAGATCCAACGCCTGGTGATCGCCCGGTCGCTCTGAGGATCACGGCTGCGTCGAAGTTGCCGGTCAGGTTAGGGTTCGTGCCGTGGAAGAGACCGATCGCGCGATCGTCGCGGCCCTCGCGGCCGACGGCCGCCTGTCCTACACCGACCTCGCCGAGCGGGTCGGCCTGTCGGTGTCCGCCGTGCACCAGCGGGTCCGCCGCCTGGAGCAGCGCGGCGTCGTCAAGGGCTACACGGCACGGCTCGACCACGACGCGATCGGGCTGCCGCTGACGGCGTTCGTGGCGATCCGCCCCATCGACCCGTCCCAGCCCGACGACGCCCCCGACCGGCTCGCCAAGCTGCCCCAGATCGAGTCGTGCTACTCCGTCGCCGGCGAGGACTTCTATCTGCTGCTCGTCCGGGTCGAGAGCCCCCTCGCCCTGGAGCGGCTGCTGCAGGAGATCCGGACCGCGGCCAACGTCATCACCCGCACCACGGTCGTGCTGTCCACGCCGTATGAGAACCGGTCGCCGAGGATCTAGCGCCGCGCGCGGGTGATCGCGTCGCCGACGCCCGCGGTGTCGGACAGGTCCGGCAGCACCACGTGCGCGCCCGCCGCCGCCAGCTCACCGGCCGTGTAGCGGCCCGTCGCCACGGCCACCACACCCGCGCCCGTCGCCAGGGCCGCCTCGACGTCCAGGGGCGTGTCGCCGACGAGGACCGTCCGGCGGCCGGCGAAGTCGCGGTCGTACCGGTGCCGCGCCGCCGCCCTCGCGATGTCCACCAGGTTCGCCCGGACGGCGTGACTCCAGCCGTAGGCGCCCGCGTCGAGATCCAGGTGCTCGACGAGCCCGAACGGGCCGAGCTTCACCTCCGCGATCCGCCGCAGGTTGCCCGTCAGCACCGACTGCACCCCCGCGACGGACGTGACGGCCGCCAGCGCACCCGGCAACGCCCGGCCACGCACCGGCAACAGGTGCGCCAGCTCCTCGAACGCGGCCTCCGCGGCGACCCGCAACGCCTCCAGGTGCTCCTCGTCCGCCGGCGCGCCGTTGAGCCGCAGCACGTCGTGCGCGATCGCCCGGTCGGTGCGCCCCGCCATCGCCGGCTGGTGCGCGACCGGCCGCCCGTACCTCCGAAGAAACGCCAGATCGTAGGCCTCACGACCCAGTCCATCGACGTCGACGAGTGTATGGTCAACATCCCAGAGCACCAGAACCTCGTCCACGAGACGCACTGTAGCGAAGCGAGGCAGAATGAGGCGGATGGGCGACATCGTGGTGGTCCGGCACGGCCAGACCGAGTGGAGCGCCGGTGGGCGCCACACCTCCAGGACCGACATCGACCTCACCCACGAGGGTGAGCAGCGGGCCCGCGCGCTCAGCCGGGCCTTCGTGACGGCCGGCTTCGTCGCCGTCGTCAGCAGCCCCCGCCGCCGCGCGCTGCGCACCGCCGAGCTCGCCGGCCTCACCGTCACCGAGGTCGACGCCGACGTCGCCGAGTGGGACTACGGCACCTACGAGGGCCTCACCACGGCGGAGATCCGGGCCGAGCGGCCGGACTGGGACCTGTGGGCCGACGGCTGCCCGGACGGCGAGTCGCCGGAGCACGTCACGGACCGGCTCGACCGCTTCCTGGCCCGGGTCCGGCCGATGCTCGTCGTCGGCGACGTCGCCGTCGTCAGCCACGGCCACGCGTCCCGGGCCCTGGCGTCCCGGTGGATCGGCGAGCCGGTCACGTTCGGCGCGCGGCTCAGCCTCGACACCGCGACCCTGTCCGTCCTCGGCCACGAACACGACCGGCCGTCGATCCGCACCTGGAACGCGACCGTATGAATCCCGCCGATAAATAGGGTTGTCGCCGGCGCGGATGCGCCCTATTGTTTTCATCAACACCGGATGAAACGCGAATCGACAGGAGATAGGCCATGAAGCGGCACCCCTCGAATGCACCGCAGCGGCGCCTGCCGCTCGGCGGCGGGGAAGCCGTGCTCGAAGGCGGTCTCCTCGGTTATCGCGGATGTCGTCTGGAGCGACTTGAGCAGCACCTGGGCAGGTGGAGCGGCTAGCAGCCCGCTGGCAGAAGCACCCCACCGCCCTTCCCGCAGCCGGGACCGGGCGGTTTTTCTTTGCCCACTCCCCGGCCGATGAATGCCGTTCTTTGACAATTCAAAAGTGGATGGCGCACGTCTATATGCAAGTGCGAAACAAGCGCCCGTGAGGCTGAGGAAGGTAGACCACTGGACTCTCAATCCGGAAGACCGGGTTCAACCCCCGGACGGGCGACAACCCATCGTACACTTGTACGATGGGAGAGAAATCGCAGATATTCGACGATCGCGCTGCAGTGTTTGCCGCCGTCTCGCAGGCCAGGTCTCGCCGGCAGGCGCTGATCGTCTTGGGGATCACGCCTGGCCGGCGCATGCACCAGCGGCTCGCGGATGCCTGCGAACGCTACGGTCGGGAGCTGCCGGCGCCCATCGTGAGATGGGAGCCGGACTCGGCGACCAAGGTGTGCACGGGCTGCCGGGCCGAGCTGCCGGTTGAGCGCTTCGCGATGAAGTATCAGCGCACCGGCCGCCGTCAGGCGCGGTGCCGCCCCTGCATGGCGGAGCTCCGCCATGACCACTATGCCCGCAACCGGCAACGCCTGATGCCGATCCCCTCGTCCTGGAGTTCGACCATGTCTCCGACGGCAAGATGGCCAACATCTCGGAGATGGTCCACCTGGCCGACTGGTCACGGATCGCCGCCGAGATCGCCAAGTGTGTGGTGCGCGAACTGCCATCGTCGCAAGACGCTGGTGCAGGCTCGCCATCTGCGCGCGGTAGTCGTCCAACGGGTAGGACACCTGCCTTCCAAGCAGACCGTGACGGGGTTCGAGTCCCCGCTACCGCTCTCGTCCGGAGGTGTTGGCAGTTGCGGGGGAACTGTCAACATCCCGGACGCCCACCCGGCAACACCCTGACAGCACAGAGATCAGCACCATCAATGCGGTTGTAGCTCAGTGGTAGAGCGTCGCCTTGCCATGGCGAAGGTCCCGGGTTCGAGTCCCGGTTGCCGCTCCGTTCTCCGGCCCGGGCGGGCCATCACCCCGCCCGGGCACCTTGCAGGCTGGTGTAACCCGGCAACACATCCGGCTCTGAACCGGACATTGGGGGTTCGAATCCTCCGCCTGCAGCTCACGCCCTCGTGGTCCAACGGTAGAGGCACGGCGTTGAGGTCGTCGTAGGTGCGCGTTCGAATCGCGCCGAGGGCACGCAGTACAGGCAACACGGCAACACACACGTCTTCGTAGCTCAGTGGAGAGAGCACCAGGTTGCGGACCTGAAGGTCGCTGGTTCGAGTCCAGCCGAGGACACGCAGCACCGCGCGCCGCTAGCTCAATGGGTAGAGCGGCTGGCTCTTAACCAGCGTGTTCGGGGTTCGAGTCCCTGGCGGCGCACTGCGGGGTGGAGGAGTTCGGTCGTCCTCGCCGGTCTCATAAGCCGGAGCATCGTGGGTTCGAATCCCACCCCCGCATCTTTCGTGGCAAGACATGGCGCGGTGGACGAATTGGGAGAGTCGCCCGGCTTTCACCCGGGACACTGTGCGGGTTCGAGGCCCGTCCGCGCTACCGGTCCGGCGTCGCCCAATCGGCAGGGCAAACGGCTGTTAACCGTTCAGGTCCCGGTTCGAGTCCGGGCGCCGGAGCAACACCACCATCATGCGGGTGCGCCGACGTTTGGAGAGTCGGGCCTGGCTGTAAACCAGGTGCATCGCTCAGGGGGTTCGAATCCCTCCACCCGCACGCACGGCACGCCTTCGTAGCTCAGTGGAGAGAGCACCAGGTTCCGAACCTGACGGTCGCTGGTTCGAGTCCAGCCGAGGGCACGCACGACCATGACCGTATGCCCGAGGGGTGAGGGGGCCGCCTGCAAAGCGGTGTACGCCGGTTCGAGTCCGGCTTCGGTCTCGAGATTCGTCGGCAACCGGTACGTGGGACCATGTCGAAACCGCGGGTGCGGCTCCGTTTCCATGGTGACCGCTGTGCCGGACGGGCGCCGCGGCGGGGACGTGAGGGGCCTGAGATGCCGAAGTACCTGCTGATCGTGGACTACAACGGCGGCGACGTCGACACGCCGATGGAGCAGTGGGCGCCGGAGGAGATCGCGGCGCACATGGACTACTACGGTGCGCTGCGGCAGGAGCTGCTGGACAGCGGTGAACTGTTCGACCAGCACGCGCTGACCGGTCCGGAGCATGCGAAGGTCGTGACCTGGGACGGGACCGGCGCGCCGGTGGTCAGCGACGGGCCGTTCGCCGAGTCGAAGGAGATGCTCGCCGGGTTCCAGATCGTCGACGTCGTCGACGAGGCGCGGGCCGTCGAGATCGCTGCGAAGGTCTCGTGCGTGCCCGGACCGGGCGGGGTGCCGCAGCGGCAGCCGATCACGGTCCGGCGGGTGATGGACGCCGCCGACTTCGAGCTGCTGACCTCCGAGGTCTGAGCCGGTGCCCGACCGCCTCGAGGACCTGCTGCGCGAGCTGGCGCCGCAGGTCCTCGGCGCGCTCGTGCGCCGGTTCGGGGATTTCTGCGCGGCCGAGGACGCCACCCAGGAGGCGCTGCTGGCGGCCGCGACCCACTGGGACATCGTCCCGGACAACCCGCGGGGCTGGCTGATCCAGACCGGTGCGCGGAAGCTGCTCGACCAGCTGCGCGCCGACCGGGCCAGGCGGCGCCGCGAGGTGCTCTCGATCGAGCCGCCGCCGCAGGTGTACGACCGTGACGACACCCTGACCGTGCTGTTCCTGTGCTGTCATCCGCAGCTGAGCGAGGCGTCGGCGATCGCGTTGACGCTGCGTGCCGTCGGCGGGCTCACCACCGGCGAGATCGCCCGGGCGTTCCTGGTGCCGGAGGCGACGATGGGGCAGCGGATCAGCCGTGCGAAGCAGCGGATCCGTTCCCTCGGCGCGCCGTTGCGGATGCCGGAGGGGCCGGAGTGGGCGTCGCGGCTGCGGTCCGTGCTGCACGTGCTGTATCTGATCTTCAACGAGGGGTACGCCGCCGGCGGTGGCGAGCTCGTGCGCGCCGACCTGTCCGGTGAGGCGATCAGGCTGGCGCGGATGCTCCGCGAACTGCTGCCCGGCGACGGTGAGGTCGCCGGGCTACTGGCGTTGATGCTGCTCACCGACGCGCGGCGGCCGGCCCGCGTCGACGCCGCCGGTGATCTGGTGCCGCTCGCCGAGCAGGACCGCGGGCGGTGGCTGCGGCCGCTGATCGCGGAGGGCACGGCGGTGCTCGACGCGGCGTTCACCGCGGGCGCGGTCGGGCCGTTCCAGCTGCAGGCGGCGATCGCCGCCCTGCACGACCGGGCCGCGAGCACCGAGGGGACCGACTGGCCGCAGATCCTCGCGCTGTACGGGCTGCTCGAACGCATGACGGGCAGTCCCGTCGTCGCGTTGAACCGGGCGGTCGCGGCGGCGATGGTGCACGGGCCGGCCGAAGGGCTGCGGCTGCTGGAGGCGCTGGACGCGCGGCTGCCGGGCAGTCACCGGCTCGACGCGGTCCGCGGGCACCTGTGCGAGCTGGCGGGTGAGGTGGAGGCGGCGGTCGCGCACTACCGGGCGGCCGCGGCGGGCACCGCGAGCGCCCCGGAGCGGCGTTACCTGACCATGCGCGCGGCCCGGCTCGGTCACGCGGAAAGTTGTCGTACCCCCGTCGTACCGTGAGCGCATGACGGACGTGGAGGCATTTGTCGCAGGGGTGGCCGACGAGCGGCGGCGTGAGGAGGCCCGGCACCTCGTCGCGCTGATGGGTGCGGTCACCGGTCAGCCGGCGGTCATGTGGGGCAGCTCGATCATCGGTTTCGGCACCCGGCACTATCGCTACGAGTCGGGCCGGGAGGGCGACGTCGCACTGGTGGGCTTCTCGCCGCGCAAGGCCCAGACGGTGCTCTATCTGACTGGCGGTGTCGACGCCTATCAGGATCTGCTCGACCGGCTCGGTCCGTGTTCGACCGGCAAGGGCTGCCTGTATCTCAAGCGGGTGGCCGACGCCGACGACGCCGTCCTGCGCGAGATCGTGGCCCGGTCCTACAACATGATCTTGTAACGAGGGGTTCACCAGACATTCATACACTGATATATGTCGATGCGTGACGTCACCCGTCACGGATGGACCCACTCAGGGAGGGCCAGTGAGAACAAGCATCGCGGCGCTGATCGGCGCCGTGCTCGTCATCCCCGCGACGGCGACCGCCGCGTTCGCGGGACCCGCCGTCGAGGTGTCGGGCGGCTCCGCCGCCGACTCGGCCGGCGCGTCGGCCGCCACCCGCGCGCTGCGGCTGAACGCCGCCGACGCGAAGGTCGCGGGCGGGGACGCGTTCCAGGTCTACCGGACCCAGGTCGACGCCGGCGGCGCGGCCCACGTGCGCTACACCCGGACCTATCACGGCCTGCGCGTCTATGGCGGCGACGTCGTCGTGCACACCGACGCCAAGGGCGCCTACGCGGGCACGTCCAACAGCCTCGACGCGCCGCTGCGCCTGAGCGTCACCCCCGCCGTCGCCGGCGCCGCCGCGCAGGGCGCCGCGAAGACCGCGTTCGCCGGCCGGGTGACCGCGACCCGGGCGCCGCAGCTCATGATCGACGCGTCCAGCGGCACCGGGCGCCTCGCCTGGGAGAGCGTCGTGGAGGGCTGGGCACCCGACGGTCAGACCCCGTCGGTGCTGCACGTCGTCACCGACGCGACCAGCAACGAGGTCCTCGGCACCTGGGACGAGATCGAGACCGTCGCCGGCACCGGGCGGACCATCTACTCGGGCAACGTCAGCATCGACACCACGCTGAGCAGCGGCACGTATCGGATGAGCGACCCCTCGCACGGCAACAACACCGCCTGCGACATGAACAACACGACGTCCGGCACGTGCACCGTCTTCACCGACGCCGACAACACGTGGGGCACCAACGCCAACAGCAACCGGCAGTCCGCCGGCGCCGACGCCTACTTCGGCGCCGCGAAGACGTTCGACTACTTCAAGAACGTCCACGGCCGCAACGGCATCTTCGGCAACGGCGCGGGCGTGCCCTCCCGGGTGCACTACGGCAACGCGTATGTCAACGCGTTCTGGGACGGGTCGCGGATGACCTACGGTGACGGCTCCGGCAACGCGCGGCCGCTCGTCTCCCTCGACGTCGCCGGCCACGAGATGGCGCACGGCGTGACGGCCAACATCGTCTCCGGCGGCCTCACCTACTCCGGCGAGTCCGGCGGTCTCAACGAGGCCACCAGCGACATCTTCGGCTCGATGGTCGAGTTCTACGCCAACACCGCCAGCGACCCGGGCGACTACCAGATCGGCGAGAAGATCAACATCCGGGGCAACGGGACGCCGCTGCGCTACATGTACAACCCCTCGCTCGACGGCTCGTCGCACAGCTGCTGGTCGACCAGCACCAAGAACGTCGACGTGCACTACAGCTCCGGCCCGGCGAACCACTTCTTCTTCAACCTCGCCAACGGCACCGGCAGCACCGCCTACGGCACGTCCCCGGTCTGCGGCTCCGCGCCCGCCGTCACCGGCATCGGCCGGTCGAAGGCCGAGCTGATCTGGTTCCGCGCCGTGAACCTGTACTTCACGTCCAACACCTCGTACGTCAACAGCTCCAACCCGGGCAACACGGCCCGGGCGTACTCGCTGCGCGCCGCGGCGGACCTGTACGGCAACTGCTCCACCGAGTACAAGGCGGTCCGGGCCGCCTGGACCGCGGTGAACGTCGCCGGCAACGACGCCGCCTGCCCGTAGGCAACACCCCGGTGAGGCCCGGCCACCACTCTCGGCGGCCGGGCCTTGCCATGCCCCGGGTGAGGCCCTGCACCGCCCGGCGATCGGGCTCACCGCGCAGCGGACCTTGCCGCGAGGGGGACCTTGCCGCGCGGTCGAGGCCTGCCGCGGCTGGGCCTGCCGCGGTGGCGTCAGGGGATTGCTGCGGCGGGCTTGCCGCTCAACGGGGCTGTCGCGGCGGGCTTGCCACGCGGCGGGCCTGATGCAGTGGGTCGGTCGCGCTCAGGCGTGCGCGGTGGGGTCTGCCGCGTTGAAGGTTGCGTGGTGGGCGGGCCGTGGCGGGATTGTGGTGGGCGCCGCGGTCGGGTTCTGCTGCGATCAGGGCTGGGGCGATCAGGCTCGGGCGTCAAGGGCGGGCATCAGGGCGGGCATCAAGGCCGGTTCGTCAGGGAGTGAGATCGATCAGGGCGCGCAGGGCAGGGACCCAGTGCGGGCCGTAGCGGTCGCGGAGGTCGGCCAGCCGCCAGTCGCCGCCGGTCACGGTGCCGCGGCACAGCGCCGAGCCGCACCGGCACGGCATCGCGAAGTCCTCGGCCGCGGTGCTGGTCGCGTAGTCGTTGGTGAGCTCCTCCCCGGCGGCGAGGTCGCGCCGGGCGCTGAGGGTGTAGGCGTCGGTCCACCACAGGTTCGGGTCGCAGCTGTGGTTGCCCTTCCCGTTCGGCCGTCCGGGTGGCAGCACCAGGTGCAGGTCCTCGCCGACGGTGATGGTGTCGACGTACGCGCCGCCGGGCCGTGCCGCCGCGCTGAGCAGCTCACGCAGCTCCGGCCCGCCGACCAGCCGCCCGCCGAGCCGCGACACGGCCGTCCCCGCCGGGATCGGGGCCAGCGTGAAGAGCCCCTCCCCGGCGATCACCGACGCCCCGGCCACCACATCCGGGTGCAGCCAGCAGTCGTCGGCGGGGGTGGTCACGGGACCAGCCAGGCGCGCAGTGGCTGCAGCGCCGCGTCGGTGACGATCTGCACGTCGGACGCGTGGGGGGTGCCGGTGCCCTCCGAGCCGCCGAACATGAGGGCCGTCGTCACGGAGCCGATGCGGATGTACGTGTCGAACGTCGTGACCTCGCCGTCGACCTCGTCCGTCGCCGGGTTGAGCCGGGGACCGGTGGTCTCGATCCGGAACGCCTCGTCGCCGGTGCCCTGCAGCGGGACCAGCCGGTACGAGCGGCGGCCGTGCTGCACGGGTTCGCCCGGGCAGGCGGTGACGGCGGCGCGGAGCTGGCTCATGAACGCCTCGGCCTGGCCGGTCTTCCAGATGGTGACGTTCTGGTCGATGGTCTCCGCGGACGTCTTTCCCGGGTCGCCCACGTGGTGGAAGTGCGTCTGCCGGTTGCGTTGCGCGACGATCTGGGTCTTGGCCGGCAGCGCGCCCTTGCACGGGGCGGCGAACGTGATCGCGCCGCGGTCGGCGTCGGCGACGTCGGACCGGTTCGCGGCCGGCAGCCGCAGCATCGCGGTCGCCGGGATCGACGTCGGCGGCCTGGCCGTCGACACCGCCGTGGGCTGTGCCGATGCCGCGGGTGCCGTGGCCGACCCCGGCGGGGACTGCGACGGTTCGACGGTGACGACCGGGTCGGCGCCGCGGTGCCGCAGCACGCCCCAGGCCGTGCCGGCGACCCCGACCGACACGACGACGGCGGCGCACGCGATCAGGACCCGGGTGCGGGCCCGCCGGTCGGCCGTGCGGCGGATCGCCTGCGGCGGGCTGAGCGCGCCACCGGCCGCGTCGCGGGCCAGGGCGCCGTACAGGTGGCTGAGCTCAGGCATCGTGCACCCCCATGCTGCGGGCCGGGTCGAGGTCGCTGAGGATCTCCGCGAGCCGGGACCGCCCCCGCGACAGCCACGACTTGACGGTGTTCGGGGTGGCGCCGATCTCCTGGGCGATCTGGTCGACGGACAGGTCGGCCAGGTAGTGCAGGGCCAGGGCCTGCCGCTGCCGCACCGGCAGCCGCCGCAGGGCGTTGGTGAGCAGGACCGTGTCCTCGCTCGGCGGACCGGCCGTCGCGGGTGGCCCGGTCCGCGCGGCGACGCTCAGCCAGCCGCGCTGCCGCCGCCACCGGTCGGTCGCCAGCCGCGTCACGACCAGGCGGATCCACGCCTCCGGCGACGGGTGCGCCATCACCGTGTCCCACCGCCGCCACGCCCGCGCGTACGCCTCCTGCACGATGTCCTGCGCCTCCGCCCGGTCGGCGACCACCGCGTAGCCGAAGCGCAGCATCCGCGCCGCCGTGGTGCGGTAGAACTCGTCGAATGCCCTAGGGTCCCGCACGTCCCCGTTCGCCCTCCCCGTCCTGTGCCCGTCCTGCCCTGTTACTGGGTACGGACGAGCGGCCCCGTAGGTTGCAGGTCCGGCGGAGTGTAGACGCGGGTCAGAAGATGCGGAGCCTGCCGAGGGGGCCGACGAGCTCGCGCTCCTCGTACGCGAGGTGGGACAGCAGCGTCTCGCCGAGCTGGTCGACGGCCTTGCGCACCTCGCCGATCCCGTCGGGCCGCGACACCATCGCGACCAGCGCGGCGTCGACCCGCTCGAGCACGTCGGCGATCACGTGGTGCTCGGCCTCCAGGCGGTCCACGACGGGGGCGAGCCGCGGGTCGGCGGCCCGCAGCCGCGGG
The DNA here is from genome assembly GCF_055586325.1 of Dactylosporangium sp. NPDC051087. Taxonomy (NCBI): domain Bacteria; kingdom Bacillati; phylum Actinomycetota; class Actinomycetes; order Micromonosporales; family Micromonosporaceae; genus Dactylosporangium; species Dactylosporangium sp. NPDC051087. The sequence continues at coordinate 88,710 of NZ_JBVJIJ010000027.1, forward strand.
AACAGGTTCACGTCCTCGATGGTGTGGTGGGTGGTGACGACCCGGCAGTAGCTCTCGCAGTACGTGCCGAGCGTCCACGAGTTCTGCCGCATCGTCATCGTGTTGATCATCGACCGGGCCGCGCCGAGGTCCATGGCGCCGGCGGCGACCTGCTCGACGAGGTCCCGCAGCTGCTCCAGCTCCTGCCGGAGGTGGTTGTGCACGTCGACCAGATGCTGCCCGGACGCCCGTTCGGCGGCGGTCAGCGGCACCTCGTCGACGGGCCCGGTCGGGCGCTGCGCCTCGTCCCACACCGTGATTCCCGTCGATCCGCCCTCGGTCGTCGCCGCGGCGTCGGTACCGCCACCGCCGGCGCCGCCCGTGCCGCCTCTTCCGGCTTCGACGAGCGCGCGGACCTGCGGTACCACATCCTCGGCGAAACGGCGCAGGTCGGCGCCGCCACCGGCCTGGACCATGAGGATGAACGTGCTGATCCCCTCGTCCAGGGCGAGGCCGGCCAGCCGCGGCGCCCACTGCTTGACGGGCCCGTCCAGGGGCGCCTGCCCGGCGACGATGTTGTACAGCCGCCGCACGTCCTTCGGGTCCCGTCCGGCGGCGGTCGCGGCCTCGTCGATGCGCCGGTTGGCCTCGGTGAGCTGCGGCGGCGGCACGTACGGCGCGCTGGGCAGCCACCCGTCGGCGACCCGCCCGACGAGCCGCAGCATGCGGGGCTTGACGCCGCCGATCCAGATGCCGATGGGGTGCGCCGCGGGCGGTCCGGGGTGCGCGCCGCGCAGCCGGTAGTGGGTGCCGTCGACCCTGGCGCTGCGCTCGTCGCTCCACAGGGCGCGGATGACCCGCACCGCCTCCTCGAGGGCCTCGATCGACGCGCCCGGCGTGAGCACCTCCCCGCCCATCCCGGCGATCGCGTCCCAGAACGCGCCCGCGCCGAGCCCGAGCTCGACCCGGCCGCCGGTGAGCACGTCCAGCCCGGCCGCGGCCCGGGCGAGCACGGCGGGCGGCCGCAGCGGTAGGTTGGCGACGTTGGGGAACACGGTCAGCCTGCTGGTCCGCGCCGCGATGAAGGACAACAGCGTCCACGCGTCGAGGAACCGCGCCTGGTAGGGGTGATCCTGCACGCTGGCCAGATCCAGCCCGAGCTCCTCGGTGAGCACGGCGAGCCGCAACGTCTCCTCGGCGACGGCCGCCTCGGCCGGCAGAAACGTCCCGAACCGCAGCTCATGCCCATAGTCGGTCATGCAGATATTCTGCCACACAGACGATTGTCGTTGACGCTCCGCTCCCTGTGAGCATCCCCACCGGACCGCGGCCGCTGCCATGATGGGGGCGTGAACAGCATGGGGGCGGGCGACCGGTTCGGTGAGGTCGCCGAGGTGTACGACGATGCCCGGCCCGGCTACCCGCCGGAGGTCGCCGCGGCCATCCTGTCCTATGTGGAGCGTCCGCCGGCGACGGTCGCGGAGATCGGCGCCGGCACCGGCCACGGCACGGAGGTCCTGGCCGCGCTGGGCGCACCGGTCGTCTGCGTCGAGCCCGACGCGCGGATGGCCGCGATCCTCGCCGCCCGGCACCCCGCGGTGACGGTGGCGGTGACGCCGTTCGAGCGCTGGGTGCCGCCACCGGGCGGGGTGTCGCTGCTCGGCTGCGCGATGGCCTGGCACTGGCTGGACCCGCGGACCCGCGCGAGGAGGGCGTTCGACGCGATCACGCCCGGCGGGACGCTCGCCGTGTTCGGTCACCGGTACGCCTACGCCGACCCCGCCCACAGTGCCGCCCTCGACGTGGCGTTCCGATCGGTCGGCGGCGAAGAACCGCCGGCGCGGCCCGACACCTGGGCCCGCGACGACATCACCGCGGCGGGCCTGTTCGACGACGTGACGCTGGTACAGACGGCGCGGCCACTGCCGATGTCAACCTCCGCGTATCTGCGGCTGGTGCGCACCTTCGGACCGTTCCGGGCCAGGCCGCCGCACGAGCAGGAGGCGCTGCTGGCCGCGCTGACCAGGACGCTCACCGACCTCGGCGGCGGCACCGTCCTGGACCTGCGGACCAGCCTGGCGCTCGCTCGGCGGGCGGCGGTGGCGTGACCGGAGGAGAATCGGCGGCATGTATGTCATCAAGGAACGGTTCTTCGACATCGGCGACGACTTCGACATCACCGACGACTCGGGACAGGTGGTGCTGCACGTCGACGGCAAGGTGCTGAGCCTGCGTGACAAGCTCGTCATCGAGGACCCGCACGGCGCCGAGGTCGCGTCCGTGCACCGGCACCTGATCGCGTTGCGACCGACGTACACCATCGAAATCGGCGGCGAGAAGGCCGCTGAGGTGCGCAAGAAGCTCTTCACGCCGTTCCGCGAGAAGTTCACCATCGACCTGCCGGGCGACGACGACCTGACGATGACCGGGGACCTGTTCGACCACGAGTACACCGTGGAGCGCGACGGCCGCGAGGTCGCCTCGGTGTCCAAGCGCTGGCTCAGCATCCGCGACAGCTACGCGGTGCGCATCGGCGACGGCGAGAACCATGTCCTGATCCTCGCCGCCGTCCTCGCCCTCGAACTCGCGACGCAGCGCGAGAAGGACGAGGAGAAGAAAAAGAAGGAAGCGCTGCAGGACTGAGTCACAGCGTCCAGTAGCCGGCGTCGCCGTCGGCGAGCAGGTTCGTCAATGCCACCTTCGCGCCCTTCTCAGCGCCTTTCGCCGCGTCGAACACGACCGACCCCGACGACTTCTGCCCCGGCGCGAGGTCCTGGGCGCTGAGGTTGTTCACGCCGGTCATGAAGGTGGTGTTGTAGGCGGTGCCGTCGGCGGCGACCAGCTTGAACGACCCGGACGAGATCGAGAACTTGCCCTCGGTCACCACGACCGTCACGTCTGCGACGATGAACTGCCCCTTCTCCGGTTTGTCGAACTGGTTGGAGGGCTTCACGTTGGACCGCACGTTCGACAACGTGATGGATGCCTTGGTGCTGGAGCCGAACACGCTCTCGGTGAGGGTCAGCGCCTCCCCGGCCTTGACGGTCGCCGCCGGTGCCTTCGACCCCGTGCCGCCGCCGGCGGCGCCCGCGCTGGTCGAGCTGCCGGACGTGCCGGCGCCGCAGGCGATGAGCAGGGCGGCGATCGGGACGGCGGCGAGGATGGGCAGACGCATGCGACGACTCCAGACGGGGAAGGGAACGACCGTCCGGAAGTCTCACCGCGCCCTTGCCGGGTCCGCCAGACCCCGCCGGGAAGTCCATCCGCGCGGGTTCGGCGGCCCGGCGCCTCCGGGCGCCGACCGTCGTCACGGGTGGGGCCGGACGGCGGGCGGATCAGGACGGGCCGGCGTCCGCCTTCGTGTCGCAGCAGGCGTCGCAGCGCCGGTCGAGCCAGTCGACCCGCCACTCCCGCCCGGCCCGGTCCTGGACCCGGTGGTCGCCGCCGTCGGACGGGTCGTCGATGTCGTCGACCGGGAACACCTGACAGGCGCTCCCGGCGGGACGACATGCAGGCGGAAGTCCCCCCGCTCGCCGGCGACGATCAGCCCGAACCGGCCGATGTCCGTCACCGGGCCCGGACACCGTCCATGAGCAGGTCCAGTAGCCGGCCGGCCTGAGCGCGCTGCTCCGGGTCGCCGGTGGCCAGGCAGATGCCGTTGATCGCCGTGAGCAGGTCGACGGGGTCGACGTCGACACGCAGGACGCCGCCGGCGGCGGCGAGCAGGTCGCCCACCGCGGCGACGAGTCGCTCCCGGCTGTGCGCGAACGGCGTCCCGCCCGCGGCGATCACCATCTTCAACGCGCCGGCCAGCCCGCGCTTGGTGGCCATGTAGTCGACGAAGCGGTCCATCCACACGCGCAGCGCCCGGTCCGGCGGCTCCGCGGCGATCAGCTCCGGCACGGCGTCGCACAGCCGGGCGAGCTCGGTGCGATACACCTCCTCGATCAGCGCCTCCCGGGTCGGGAAGTGCCGGTAGAGCGTGCCGATGCCGACCCCGGCGTGCTTGGCGATCGCGTCGAGGGTGACCTCCGGGGCGTCGGCGAGGGCGACGACCGCGACGTCGAGGAGGCGGGCACGGTTGCGCTGCGCGTCGGCCCGCAACGGTCGCTGGGGCATCACACTCCCCGAGGGTTGGCAATCGGAGGCGACTCCGCTTATCGTGGGGAGCGGGTAGTGGAGGCTCCTCCGCTACTGATCCTACAGGGGGACACCATGGCACCCATCACCACGCCGTTCAGCCGCGAGTCGACCGCCCAGCAGGTCATCGAGGGCATCGACCTCACCGGCCGGCGGGCCGTCGTGACCGGCGGCGCCTCCGGCATCGGCGTCGAGACCGCCCGCGCCCTCGCCGGGGCCGGCGCGGAGGTCACCCTGGCCGTCCGCGACACGTCCGCCGGCGACCGCACCGCCGAGGACATCGTCGCGACCACCGGCAACAAGCAGGTCCACGTCGCCCGGCTCGACCTCGCCGACCAGGCGTCGGTGCGCGCGTTCACCGCCGCGTGGGACGGCCCGCTGCACATCCTGGTCAACAACGCTGGCGTGATGGCCTCACCGCTGATGCGCACCCCCGAGGGCTGGGAGATGCAGTTCGCGACCAACCACCTCGGCCACTTCGCGCTCGCGACCGGCCTGCACGCGGCCCTCGCCGCCGAGGGCGCCCGCGTCGTGAGCGTCAGCTCCAGCGCCCACCTGCGCTCCGACATCGTCTTCGACGACATCCACTTCGAGCACCGCGCATATGAGCCCTGGTCGGCCTATGGGCAGTCGAAGACGGCCAACGTGCTCTTCGCCGTCGAAGCCACCCGCCGCTGGTCCGCCGACGGCATCCTCGTCAACGCCGTCATGCCCGGCAGCATCCGCACCGCCCTGCAGCGCCACGTCACCGACGAGGAGCTCGACCGCCTCCGCGCCGCCGCCGGCGGCGGCACCTTCCAGTGGAAGACCACCGAGCAGGGCGCCGCCACATCGGTGCTGCTCGCCACGTCCCCACTCCTGGACGGCATCGGCGGCCGCTACTTCGAGGACTGCAACGAGGCCGGCCCGGTGCAGGAGGGCAACAGCCGGCGCGGGGTCGCGGCATATGCCCTGGACCCGGCGTCCGCCACCCGCCTGTGGACCGTCTCGGAGACCACCTTGGCCCGCTGACGACCGTCGACCCGCTCGGACCGGGCGGGGCTTTCGGGTCGCGCTCACGGCCACGTCTCGGTCCTGGCCATGCCTCGGTCCTGGCCACGGCTCGACCCTGGCCACGGCTGGACGCGCGATGGCCGACACTGCTCCGGATGGGCAGCGGCGGCGGCCACCACCGCCCACCTGGTGGGCTTGACCCGTTTGGCGGACGGGGTCGTTGTGGTGGTTCAGGCTGTCTGGGTTTCGTAGGCGGTTGGGCTGAGGTAGCCGAGGCTGGAGTGTCGTCGTCGGGTGTTGTACCAGCCCTCGATGTATTCGAAGGTGGCTTTGCGGGCGGTGATGCGGGTCGGCCATGCCGGACGGTGCAGCAGTTCGGTCTTCAGGGTGGCGAAGAACGACTCGGCGACCGCGTTGTCCCAGCACTGCCCGCGCCGGCCGACTGACAGCCGGACGCCGTGGTCGGCGGCGAGGCGGGCATGTTGGGTGCTGGTGTACTGGCAGCCGCGGTCGGAATGGAAGATCAGCCCTGACACGGGCCGTCGCCGGCGCAGCGCGTCGGTGAGGACGTCATCGACGAGGTTGGTGCGTAGGTGGTCGGCGGTGGCCCAGCCGACGACGCGGCGGGAGGCCAGGTCGATCACGGTGGCCAGGTAGAGCCACCCTTCCCAGGTGTTGATGTAGGTGATGTCGCCGCACCAACGGGTATCGATTGCGGCGGGGTCCGGCGCGAAGTCCCGCTGGATCAGGTCCGGGCGGTGCGCAGCGGCAGCGTCCGGGACCGTGGTGACCTGCCAGCGGCGCGGGATCTTGCCACGGCAGCCGGCGCCGCGCATGAGCCGGGCGACGCGTTTACGGCCGTGCCGGTGCCCGGCCTCGGTGAGTTCGGCGTGGATGCGCGGCGCGCCATACGTGCCGTTTGAGGTGTCGTGGATCGCGATGATCCGAGCGGTCAGGTCCTGGTCGGTGCGGGCCCGGTCGGACTGGTGGTTGCGCCGGTAGTAGGCGGACCGGGAGACCGACAGCAGCTCGCACGCGCGCTTCACGTTGCGCTGACCGATCTGCCCAGCCTGCCTGGCCTGCTCCGCCTCGATGAACGGATACACGTTCACCGGGTCTCCCTCGCGAAGAAAGCCGTCGCCCGCTTCAGGATGTCGACGTCCTCCCGCAGCTGGCGGTTCTCCCGCCGCAGCCGAGCCAAATCGGCGCACTCGTCCGACGTCACCTCACCAGCTGCTGTCGTGGCCAGCCCGTCAGTCGGGTCCGCACCGGCACAACTGTCGATCTCAGCTTGCTTGACCCAGTCCCGTACCGCGGTCTCGGTCAGATCGAAATCCCGCGACACCTGCCCGATCGAACGCTCCCCACGCTGGCACAACTCCACGATCTCGGCCTTGAACTCCGCCGTGAACGCACGACGAGGCCGAGGCCGCTTCTTCCCCATGCTCTCCATGATGCTGGACATCCTCCCGAAGCCCACAGGCTCCTGATCTCAGATGTCCGCCAAAACGGGGCAGGCCCAGGGCGACTGGGTCTGGCCCCGGTCGAGGGTTGGCGGCCCGCCGGCCGGAGCAGCCCCGAGGGTCGAGTGCGTCGCCGACGTCGCGGGGGCAGCGAGGAAGGCGGCGCGAGGAAACGGCGCGAGGAAGGCGGCGCGAGAAAGGCGGCGCGACGAGGGTCGCGAGGAACGGGCGCGAGGAGGCGGCGCGGGACGGCGAAGCGGCGGCGCGTATGGACGAGGCCGCCGTTCCGCGGGCAGCCTCCGGCGGGTGCCGTCGCATGTTCGCGTGGACGGGTGCCCCGGTCGTCGGCCGTGTGCGCACGGTCGGCCCGTCGACCCGCGTGCGCCGCTCGTCGTCGCCCTTCTCCGGACAGTGAGGCCACGACGACAGCAGTGCGGGGGGTCGCGTCCGTTGGCGTGATGGGACCGGGCCGTGGTGGGCGTCGTACAGCACGAGTCGCAACCCGGTCAGGCCGCGGGCGGTCAGAGGCGACCACGGAGCGCAGGAAAGCCAGCCAGCCGGCGCCGTCCTCGTCCGAGGTGACGTCCAGGCCGAGGATCTCCCGCCGCCCGTCAGCGTTCACGACGGTGGGCGATGAGAGTGCGCCCGCGATCCGGCTGTGGTCGCGGACCTTCACCACCAGAGTGTCCAACGCCAGAAGGTGTGGGGGCCGGTTGCGGAATGCTTCGATCCAGCGCGGGTGTCCCAGTCGAGGAGCCGGTAGCCGCTGGTTCGAGCGTTCCTCGCTGCGCAACGCAGCAGATCGGTTCCTCACGCAGACACCGGTGGAACGGCGAGCCGGGCACCGGACCAAGGGACGGCGCCGGCCGGCGGGCGTTGCCGGGTGCAACGCCCGCCGGATCGTGTGGCGTCGACGGGGTCGGGTCAGATGCGGACGGCGACGACCGTGTACGGGGTGGTCGGGGTCGGCGGTGTGGTGAAGCGGGCGTTCGGCAGGTAGAGGCGGTTGCCGAACTTGGCGACCGTGGTCGGCACGTCGAAGCGCGGGTCGGTGACCGACGCGATCAGGGTGCCGGTGCGGCCGTCCTTCGAGAGTTTCACGGACGTCAGCAGGTTGGCGCGGTTCTGCACCACGTACAGGGTGCGGCCGACGGTGAGCAGGCCGTCGCCGTTGACGAGGGTGAGGCCGGCGATGCGCGACGTGTGGCCGGTGGCGGGGTTGACCCGGAAGAGGAACCCGGTGCTGGACTGCACGGCGATGAGGGCGCGGCCGTCGGGGGTGAGGGTGATGCCGTTGAAGTTGAGGCCGTCGGGGTTGAGGACGAAGTCCCCGGTGAGGGGGAGGGTCTCGAACGTCGCGGGCAGCGAGCCGTGCCGGCCGAAGGTCAGCCTGTAGACGACCGCCTTGTTCGAGTCGGTGAAGTAGGCCGCCCGCGGGGTGAGCACCACGTCGTTGACGAAGGTGGGGGCGCTCGGGGCGAACTGGTAGGAGGCGAGGACCGCGCCCGTGCGGACGTCGATGACGCGGGCGTTGCCGGCGTTGCCGCCGGATACGAAGAGCCGGCCGCGCTGGTCGGTCTTCATGCCGAGGGACTGGGTGCCGACGGCGGGGCTGATGACGGCGCCGGTGCCGGTGATGAGGTTGGCGCGGTAGATGCGGCCGTCGGCGCGGGAGCCGAAGTAGGCGAAGGGACCCGGCCCGGTCGCGATGCCCTCGGGCTGGAATCCGTCCGGGAGGCTCAGGACGGCGGGCAGTGGGCTGGTCGAAGCGGCCGCCGGCACCGAAACCAGCACAGAGGCCAACGCGACGGTCAGGACGGCTGTGACGCGCAGGTATTTCGACATGTCGTGGTGTACCCCGGATTCAGCTGGTCGAGTTCATGTGCCGGCGGATCCGCTCGACGGCGTCCGCGGGCGGGGCGAGGAACTGCAGGCCGAGCTCGGTGTGCGGGCCGCGGGTGACGCAGTGCACGACCTGGCAGCTCAGGCGGGTCGCGGTGCCGTCGAGGGTGAGCTCGACGTCGAGGGTGTCGCCGGAGCGCAGGTCGACGGTGCCGTCGGCCTGGCAGCGCAGGCCGCCGTGGCTGAGGTCCTGCAGGTCGGCGGGCACGACGTGCCGGCCGCCGTCGAGGCCGAGGCGGACGGGGCCGGTGGCGGCAATGCGCTCGGCGTGCCGGCGTTCGAGCTTCTCGGCGAGGGCGGACATCTGCTGGATGCGGTCCATCGTGCCGTTGACCTGGCGGTCGAGGACGTCGACGACGCCGTGCTGGTCGACGGCGACGTGGCGCAGGACGCCGGTGGCCTCGCCGATGCCGCCGACGCCGGTCACCATCGCGGCGATGGTGCTGGTCATGTCGGCGGCGTTGCGTTCGAGGGTGGTGAGGGTGGCGGCGATCTGTTCGGTCGACTGGGCGGTGGTGCCGGCGAGGTCCTTGACCTCGTTGGCGACGACGGTGAAGCCGCGGCCCGCCTCGCCGGCGCGGGCGGCCTCGATGGTGGCGTTGAGGGCGAGGAGCCGGGTCTGCGCCGCGATGCCCGCGATCAGCTGGGTGGTGCCGTCGACCTGGCGGAGGCTCTCGCCGAGGGCGGTGACGACCTGCTCGGCGCGCCGCGCGCGGTCGACGACGGACGCGGTGGCGTGGTCGGCCTCGGTGACGCGGTCCTCGATGGTGCGGGCGGCGTCGCGGACCGCGTCGACCTGCGCACGGACGTCGCGCAGCTCGCGGGAGATCTCGCCGACGGACTCGTCCACGACGCTCTGCGCGCGTTCGCGCAGCTGCCGCTGGGCCTCGCGCTGCTGCTCGAACGACGCGTGCAGCTGCTCCTCGCGGACCTGCTGGGCGCGGCGCAGCTCGGCCTCCTGTTCGGCGAGGCGGCCGCGGGCCTTGCGCAGCGCGCGTCCGAGGTCGCCGAGCTCGTCGCGCCCGTCGGGCAGCTCCCGCTCGGCGAGGTCGCCGTCGGCGGTCGCGACGACGCCGTCGCAGGCGAGTTTGACGTCGTGGCGGGTGCGCCACCAGACGGCGGCGGCCAGCCACAGCGCGATGAGCAGGCCGGCGGTGGTGACGGTGAGGTTGATCGTGCGGTCGCGGCGCAGCCGGTCGAGGCGGGCGTCGAGGAGCCGGTTCAGGGCGCCGGTGACCGGTTCGACGGCGGCGGTGACGGCGTCGGCGCCGCCGAACGTCGCGGGCGCGGGCGCGGCGATCGTCCGGGTGAGGGTGGCGGCGAGCGTCTCCAGTGCCGCGGCGGCCGGGTCGAGGGTGGTGAGCCGGTCCGCGAGCGACGCGTCGGCGGTGCTGCCGGTGGCGGTCCGCACCGCCGTGCGGATCCCGGCGGCGGCGCTGTTGAGATCGCCGGCGAGCACCGCCTGGGCAGCGACCCGGTCGTCGAGCGGGCCGGTGGTGTCCGGGGCGGCCGCGCCGGCCGCGGCCAGCATCGCGGCGGGCAGTTCCACGACGAGCACGTCGACGATGGAGAACGAGTCGAGGTCCGGGTCGAGGATCAGCGTGGACGTGTGGCCGGCCTCGGTGATGAGGGCGGCGATCGCGGTGGCGACCGGCACCGTGCCCCGCGCGGCCGTGACGGCGTCCAGCTGCGCGGTGAGCGCCAGTTCGGGGTGGGCGGCGACGGCGGTGCGCAGCGGGCCCAGGTCGGGGGTGCGCCCGGCGGCGAGCCCGGCCATCGCGTCCAGCGCCGGATGGACCACCTCGGTCCCGTCGACCTGCGCGCGGGTGACGCCGATGCGGTCGTTGACGTTGCCGGTGTACGCCCAGGTCGCGCCGAGCCCCGGAATGAGCAGTACGACGCAGAGCACGGCGAGGCGGGTGCTGGTGCGGACCCGGTCCGCCAGCCACAGCGCCGGCGCGAGCAGGGCCGGCCGTCCAGAGGTCACATCGGTTGCATCGGCGGTGCGGGACGGGTGTTGAGCGTTTCGGATCCCGCCGGCCACGAGCACCGGCGGGATCCGAAAAGGTCCGGAAATCGGTCCGGAAATCGGTCCGGAACACGGTCCGGAACACGGTCCGGAACACGGTCCGGAACACGGTCCGGAACACGGTCCGGACGGCAGGGCGCCGCCTACAGGAAGCGGTACGCCGTCCCGCCGCGCACCGGTGCGACCCGCACGCCGGAGCTGGGGTTGGCGGCCTCGACGACCTTGCCGCCGCCGATGTAGATGGCGACGTGCCCCGACGTGTGGATGACGTCGCCGGGCATCCACTGCCCGGACGGCACGCGCCGGCCGCGGGCGGCGATCTGCTCGCTCTGGTGCGGCAGCTTGAGCCCGACCCGCGCGTACGCGGCCGACACCAGGCCGCTGCAGTCATACGTGTTCGGCCCGGAGGTGGCGTACACGTAGCGCTTGCCGACCTGCGCGAGGGCGAAGGACACCACGGTCCCGGCGGCGCCGGACGGCGGCTTCACGGTGGTGGTCGACGACCCGGAGGAGCCGGTGCTCTTCTTCGGCGCCGGCTTCGAGGCCGGCTTCGATGCCGGGGGAGCGGCGGTCGCCGGGCGGGTGTCGGCGTCGCGGGTGCTCGGCGCGCTGTGGGCCACGAGCCGCAGGGTCCGGTACGCCTTGTCGGCCCGCTCGTACGCCGCCAGCTGCGCCTCCTGCACGGCGAGCGGGTCGGCCGCCGGGGCGACGACGTCGAGCGGGGGTGGTGCCGGTTGGGCCGCTGCCGCGGAGGGTCCGAGCCAGACGGCGGTGAGGGCGAGGGCGGTGGTGCCGGCTGCGATGCGGTGCAGCGGCTGACGTGCGTTCAGGATGACTCCACGGTCGGCCCGGTGCTCTCGTGCGTGTCTCGGGGATGCCTGCCGCTGTGGAAGCCGGCCGGGCCCCGAAGTACCGGGCGTAATCGGACGATGTGGTTGCCGGCCGTCATGAGGGCCGTGGGCGACGCTAACCGCACCATCCGCCCCGCGTTGTCAGGCGTGAAATCACTCACAGACGTGATTGCCCGCCTGGATCCGTGAATCGCCGGAAATGTCCGGGCCGAACGGCCCACCGCGGTCGGCCCGGTCGACCGACCTCTCCCGGCGACCGCACCTTGCTGACCGGATCAACCGCATATGCTGCGATTCATGGGCATTCCGCGAGCGCTCCGCACCAGGGCACTGCGGATCGGTGTGCTGCTGGCCGTCGCGACGACCGTGACGGCCTGCGCCGGCGGGGGCACCGGCCCGTCCGCCGGGGCCAGCTGCGCGCCGTACTCCGGCTACGAGGGCCACCACGGCACGACCGTCACCGTCTCCTCGTCGATCCGCGACGTCGAGGCGGACAAGCTCGCCAAGGCCTGGGAAGGGTTCCAGGTCTGCACCGGCATCTCCATCGAGTACGACGGCACCGCCGGCTTCGAGACCGAGCTCCCCGAGCGGGTCAAGGCCGGCAACGCCCCCGACCTCGCGCTCTTCCCGCAGCCGGGCCTGCTGACCAGCATGGTCCGGGCCGGCGCGCTCAAACCGGCCGGCCCGCAGGTGGCCGCCAACGTCGACCGGTGGTTCTCCGCCGACTGGAAGCGCTACGGCAGCGTCGACGGCGTCCTGTACGGCGCACCCGTCGACGCCAACGTGAAGTCCTTCGTCTGGTACTCGCCGAAGTACTTCGCGGAGCACGGCTACACGGTGCCGAAGACCTGGGCGGAGATGCTCGACCTCAGCGACCGCATCGCCGCCGAGGGCGTGAAACCCTGGTGCGCGGGCATCGAGTCCGGCGCGGCGACCGGCTGGCCCGTCACCGACTGGCTCGAGGACACGCTGCTGCGCACCGCCGGGCCCGACGTCTACGACGCGTGGGTCGAGCACCGGATCCCGTTCGACGACCCCGCCGTCGTCGCCGCGCTGGACCGGGTCGGCGGCATCCTGCGCAACCCCGCCTACGTCAACGGCGGCTACGGCGGTGTCGACAGCGTCGCCACCACCGCGTTCCAGGAGGGCGGGCTGCCGATCCTGCAGCGCGACTGCGCGATGCACCGGCAGGCGTCGTTCTACAGCACGTGGTGGCCGTCGACGGCGAAGGTCGCCAAGGACGGCGACATCTACGCGTTCTACCTGCCGCCGGTCGACCCCGCCGCCGGCCGGCCCGTCCTGGGCGCGGGGGTGTTCGCGGGCGCGTTCACCGACCGGCCTGAGGTGCAGGCGCTCGCCGCGTACCTCGCCACGCCCGAGTTCGCGGGCCACCGGGCCGTCAACGGCGACATCGTCAGCGCCAACCAGGGCCTCGACCGTGACCTGCTCACCTCGCCGGTGTCGAAGCTGTCCGCGGAGCTGCTGGCCGACCCGGCGGTCACGTTCCGCTTCGACGGCTCGGACCTGATGCCCGCGTCCGTCGGCGCCGGCACGTTCTGGACCGAGATGACGGCGTGGGTGAAGGGTGCGGACACGGCAACCGCGTTGCACCGCGTCCAGGGCACCTGGCCGGGCCGGCCGTCTTAGCTTCAGCCGCCGCACGCCGATGTCAGCGGTGTGTACGAGCGGGTGCGGCGCTGGGCAGGCGACCGCCGGATCGCCACGAAGATCATCAGTGTGTCGCTCGTCGTCACCGCGATCTTCACCGCGTCCGGCGTGGTCGGGCTGCTCAACCTGCGCCGGCTCGTCGCCGAGCAGGACCACGAGTACAAGGTCAACGTCGTCGCCCTGGCGCGGATGACCGCCGTGCGCTCGGCCGTGGGCTCCCAGCAGGAGTCCGTGCTGTCCTACATCCTGTCCGAGCCCGGCTTCTACCGCGACAGCTACGCGGCGGTCATCACCGAGACCGACAAGGCCATCGACACCGACGTGGACGCGCTGACCCGCATCGGGCTGTCCGCCGCCGAGCACGAGAGCCTGCGCTCCTTCGCGGCCACGATCACCATGTGGCGCACCGCCCGCGACGCGGGCCTCGAGGCGGCCCGCTCCGGCGACCAGCGCAAGGCCGCGTCCGTGGTGCTCGTGCGCTCGGAGGCGATCGCGCGGGCCGTCAAGGACCGCGCCTCCAGCTTCCTGGCGCAGCTCGTCGACGCCGTCGACGACGGTGCCCGCCGTACCAGGGCCAACAGCGTGCGGACCGCCCAGCTGATGGGCCTGCTGCTCGGCATCGGCGCGATCACCGCGGTGCTGCTGTCGGCGCTCGCCGCCCGGACCATCTCCAGGCCGCTGCGGGAGGTCGTCGACGTCCTCGCCCGGGTCGCCCGCGGTGACCTCAGCCGCCGGGTCGAGCTCGACCGGGCCGACGAGGTCGGGCAGATGGGACGATCGCTCAACGAGACGCTCGGCGTGCTGCGCCACGCGTTCGAGGAGGTGCACCACCGTGCCTCGCACGACGGCCTGACCGGCCTGGCCAACCGGGCGCTGCTGCGCGAGCGGCTCGGCGCGGCCCGCGAGCACGCCCGGGAAGGGCTCGCCGTCGCGATGCTGCTGGTGGACCTCGACGGCTTCAAGCAGGTCAACGACGCGCACGGGCACGCCGCCGGCGACCACCTGCTCACCGTCGTGGCCGAACGGCTCCTGGCCGGGGTCCGCCCGTGCGACACCGTGGCCCGCCTCGGCGGCGACGAGTTCGCGGTGCTGCTCGACGGGATGAACGACCGCGACGACGTCCACGCCGTCGCCGCCCGGCTCCTCACCGACGTGCAGGTCCCCACCGTCCACAACGGCGCCACGCTCACCCCGCGGGCCAGCGTCGGCGTGTCACTGTGGGACGGCGAGACCCCGATCGACGACCTCATGCACGACGCCGACGTCGCCATGTACGCCGCGAAGACCGGCGGCAAGGGCCGCGTCGTCCACGGCACCCCGGCCTGATGGCGACGACCGCCCGCGGCGCGGAAGGCCGGCACCGGCACCCGGCCTGAGGGCGACGACCCGCGGCGCGGAAGGCCGGCAGCGGCACCCCGGCCTGAGGGCCACGGCCCGCGGCGCCCGGCGGTGGTCACCGGAAGGCGTCGGCGGGGTCCGCGTAGGCCATCATCAGCACGACCCGGCCGTCCTCGACGGTGAACACGTCCGCGACCGTCGCCTCGTGCCGGCCGCCGTCGCGCAGCACGCCCCACACATGGTGCACGACCACGATCTGGTCGCCGCGGCGGTGCGCGACCGGCTCCGAGTGCAGCTCCGCCCAGCCGTCGTAGGACGCCCGCAGGTACGCCGCGACCGCCGCCGGCCCGCGGTGGTGCCCGCCGCCCGGGAACTCGTCGGGCTCCACCCAGTCGACGTCCGGCGCGAGGTCGGCGACGGCGGCGTCGATGTCGCCCCGGGCGAACGCGGCGTAGGCGCGCAGGACCAGGGCGACGTCCAGGTCGAGCGCCTCCGCCGTCCAGGAGCCGCCGTCCGCGCTGTGCTCCGGCGCGGGCAGGTCCGGCACCCGGGAGTACACCCTGCCGCGACCCTGCAGGCCGGTCCGCGCCGTCACCGGCAGCGCCACCAGGTGCACCCCGTCCGGGACGGCGAGCCGGCCGGTGCCCCACCGCACCCACACCGCGACGCGTCCCGCCGCGGCCTCGGCGGCGAGCTTGTCCACGGTCCGCTTCCGGTCGCCATGGTCGACCTCCACCACGACCGGCGGTCCGTCCGGCCGCGCGCAGGCGACGTCCACGACGGAGTGCTGCCGCTCGTACGGCGGCGGCAACGGCACCACGCTCGCGGCCCGGCGGTAGGTGCGCCACCCGCGGCCCTCGGCCCACGCCGCGACCGCGTCGACGAGCAGGCCGGTGACGTCGTCGGCGCCGCGGTCGGCGAACGTGACGGCCTCCAGTTCCGCGGTGAGCGACGCGACGATGTCCATGGTGGAACGCTACAAGGCAGACGCTCCGGGACGCTCAAAGGTTGAAAGCACTGCAGATGGGATTTGTCATGTTGAATCGGTCATGGCGCGTGGTTAGCGTCCGAACCATGACGAACAAGCTCACCCGCCGCGCCGCCATCGCGCTCGGCGCCGGTGCCGCCGCCGTCCCCGTCGTCGGTGCGCCCGCCTCGGCCGCCCCCGCCACTGATCCCTCCGCTGGGACCGATCGCTCGCTGCCGCCCGCCGAGCGCATCCGCCGCGTGTACGAGCGGCAGAAGGCGCGCGCCGGCGGCACCTGGCACTCGCACATCGCCCTGGTCGACGCCGCCGGGGTGCCGCAGCCGGTGGTGCAGGACGACGCCGACCACGTCACCAAGGGCTACAGCGTGCAGAAGCTCGCCGTCGCCACCGCCGTCATGGACAAGATCGACCGCGGCGAGCTGCGCCTGGACCAGAAGCTGGACCTGCAGGCCGACATCATCCTCGGCGGCACCGGCATCTACTTCCTGCACACCGTGTGGGGCGACGACATCACGGTCGCGAACTTCCTCACCGCGATGCTGCTCGTGTCCGACAACACCGCGGTGCGCATGTGCGGCCGGGTCGTGCCCGCCCTGGAGATCAACGAGATCCTCGCCGCGAAAGGGTTCACGCACACCCGGGTCGAGCCGGTCGCCAACCCGAACCGGTTCTTCCTCGGCGACACCACCCCGCGCGAGATCCACGACCTGCTGTGGCGCCTGGCGACGAAGACGCTGCTGAAGCCGGCGTCGTGCGACTTCCTGCTCGGCGTCCTGCGCTGGATCAACGGCTACCACGACGGCATCCGCCGCAACATGTCCTCGGCCGAGCGCAGCCGGGTCGCGTCGAAGTACGGCCAGGACTTCAACACCCTCGGCGCTTCCCGGCACGAGGCCGGCATCATGTTCGGCGCGGACGGCGCCCCGGCCCTCGTCTACGGCCTGTTCGCCGAAGGGCTCGGCGACCTCGACAACTACGGCGCGACGCACCCCGCCGTCGAGGCGCACGCCGTCCTCGGCCGGGCCATGTTCGACGTCGTCGAGCGGACCACCGTCCCGGCGATCACCGCCAGGCAGCCGCTCAAGCCCTTCACGGCGGTGGACGGCGGCTGACCCGGTCCAGCACCGCCGCCAGGAGCGGGCCCGGCGCCTCGTCCGGGATCCAGTGACTGACGCCGGGCAGGGTCACGAAGCGGAAGTCTCCGGTCACGTACGCCGCGCACCGCCGGGCGGCGTGGCCGGAGATCGCCACGTCCCGGTCGCTCCAGACGAACGTGGTCGGCACCGTGATCTTGCCCAGCCCCTTGAGGTCGTGGCCGGAGATCGCCCGGTACCAGTTCAGCGCCCCCGTCAGGTGCTCCGGCGGGATCGTGCGGTGCCCGGCCGCGATCCGCCGCAGCAGCGCCCCGCCGCGCGCGGACAGCAGCTTCTCCGGCAGCCACGGCATCCGGAAGAACACCATGTACGCCGACCTGACCAGCTGCGCCGGATCCCGCTGTACCGACGTCGCGTACGCCACGGGGTGCGGCACCGACACGGCGGTCAGCGTGCGGACCCGGTCCGGGTGCCGGCCCGCGAGATGCCAGGCCACCGCGGCGCCCCAGTCGTGCCCGACCACGTGCGCGTCCGGCAGCCCGAGCGCGTCCATGACCGCGACGGCGTCGGCGACGATCTCGGCCATCCGGTAGGCGTCCCGGCCCTCGGGCCGCGCGCCGGGGGAGCAGCCGCGCTGGTCCAGCGCGACGGTGCGCAGGCCGGCGTCGTGCAGCCCGCCGGCGATGCCGTCCCACTCGCGGCTGTCCTGCGGGAAGCCGTGCAGCAGCAGGACCGGATCGCCTCCGTCCGGCCCGCCGGTGTGCACGTCGAAGGTCAACCCGCGAACGTCGATCCGCATCGGGTGACGGTACATTGAGGCGCATGGTCGATCGGTACCGGTCGCAATCCCCCTTCAGCGACCCGGGTCCGTATGCCGCGCTGCTCAACCACCTGCCGACGGACATTCCGGGCCTGGTGGGCGTGGTGCGCAACGTGATCGTGCACTACTACGCGCAGGGCCTGTCGTTCGTGGGCGAACGACTGTCCGAGGTGGACGCCCGGTGGGTGTCGCGGATCCTCGCCGCGGACCGGTCCCGGCACACGCGCCCGCTCGGCGCGCCCCGCGAGCCGAAGACCCGCGTCGTCGGCTGCGCCCGCGACTTCACCCTCCTCACCGTCGCCGCGCTGCGGCACCGCGGGGTCGCCGCCCGCAGCCGGATCGGGTTCGCCGGCTACTTCGGCGACGCGTTCCACTACGACCACGTCGTCGCCGAGTACTGGAACGGCGAGCGCTGGGTCCGCGTCGACGCCCAGCTCGACCCCGCCACGGCCGACATCGACACCTTCGACGTGCGGCACTTCATCACCGCCGCCGAGGCGTGGACCCGGCACCGTCGCGAGGAGATCGACGCGGACAACTTCGGCGCGGACCCGGTCGGCCCGTACCGCGGCCACCGGTTCCTGCTCGACCAGGTCCGGCACGAGCTCGCCCACCGCGAGCGCGACGAACTGCTGCTGTGGGACGAATGGGGGGCCGTCGACGAGGAGCTCGCCGACTGGGTCGCACAACGCCTCGTCGCCGCCGACGCGGGCGACGCGGACGCCGAGCGGGAGCTCACGGAGCGTTACGCCACCGATGCGGCCCTGCACCCCGGCGGCCGCGTGCACTGCGTCTCCCCAAGTGGCCTGGACGCGTGGATCAACCTGTGAAAACCGTCTGACAGGACCCCGACACGAGGTAAGAAACACATCGGTGGCGAAAGGCCAGCGGGCCCGGGTGGCGGTCCTGGACAATGACCGCGGCGTGATCACAGGTCGATCACGTTCACTGGGTGCCGCCAACCGCGCGGCGGGGGAAATGCGTCGGAGGTTGTGTGAGCCCAACTCTCGGCGGGGTGACGGGGCCCGCCCAGCGGGCGACCCTGCCCACGATCCCGCGTCAACGTGTCCGTGAAGGCGTCACCGGTACACCGGCGGCACCGCCGACCCGCAGGACCCGCGTCGCGACCGTCGGGGCCGTCCTCGCCGGCGTGGCGGTGCTCCTGCTCGGCTACCTGCGGATGGCCCGCGCCACCCCCACCAACAGCGACGCCGCCGCCAACGCCCTGCAGGCGTGGGACATGCTGCACGGCGACGTGCTGCTGCGCGGCTGGACGCTCAGCGACGTGTCCTTCTACTCGACGGAGCTCGTCCAGTACGCGCTGATCGAGGTCTTCTACGGTCTCGACCAGGACGTCGTCCACGTGGCGTCGGCGACCACCTACATCCTGCTGATCCTGTTCGCCGCGCTCGTCGCCAAGGGCACCGCGACCGGCCGCGCCGGGTGGGCGAGGGTGGCGGTCGTCGTGGCGACCCTGCTCGTCCCGCAGCCGCACGGCGGGTGGGCGATCGTGCTGTACGCCCCCGACCACACCGGCACGGCCGTGCCGCTGCTGCTCGCCTGGCTGCTCGTCGACCGCCGGGACGCGACCCCGCTGCTGCGCCGGTGGTGGCCCGTCGGGGTGCTCGTCGTGCTCGGCCTCGCGCAGGTCGCGGACCCCCTGGCGATGTTCGTCGGCGCGGTCCCGCTGATCCTGGTCAGCGCCGCCCGGCTGGTCCGGGACCGCACGTGGCGGGGCGCCGACGCGCACCTGCTGCTCGCCGGCGCCGGGTCGATCGCCCTGGCGCACGCGCTGCTGGCCCTGATCTGGTGGGGCGGCGGCTTCGCCGTCCACTCGCCGGTCGCGCGCTTCAGCCCCGTCGCCGAGCTCGGCGAGCACGTGGTCACCGCGGCGACCGCGACCGCGCACAACTACGGCGCCTACCTGCCGACCCTGGACGGGCCGGTCGACCTCGCCGCGGGCCTGGTCAACCTGGCGATGCTCCTGCTCGCCGTGGCCGCCGCCGGCACCGTGGTGGCCAGGTTCTTCCGCGCCGGGAGCGGCAGCGACCGGGTCGGCGAGGTGATGACCGCCGCGATCCTGGTCAACCTGGCCGCGTTCATCGCGTCGACGCAGGCCGGCGACATGGGCAGCGCCCGGCAGATCGTCACCGTCCTGCCGTTCGGCGCCGCCCTCGCCGGCCGGATCTGGGGCGAGCGGCTCCTCGCCGCCGGCCCGGCCGCGCGCCGGGTCATGGCCGCCGCGGCCGTCGTGCTCGCCGTGGCGTTCGCGACCCAGTCCGCCGCCGCGAAACCGGAGCCGCCGGAGGCGCACGAGGTCGCCGCGTACCTCGACGCGCACGACCTGCGCTACGGCCTGGGCAGCTACTGGGGCTCCAACAACATCACCGTCGCCACCGGCGGGCGGACCCGGGTCGCGCCGGTCATCGGACCCGACATCCGCTCGTTCCGCTGGGAGTCCGACGCCGACTGGTACGACGCGACGAAGCACGACGCGCGGTTCCTCGTCGTGGACCTCAAGCACGCCCGGTACGGCACCGTCGACGCCGCCGTCAGGCAGTTCGGCCCGCCGGTCGAGCGGCACGACTTCGGCCGGTGGGCGCTGCTGATCTACGACCACAACCTGCTCGTCGGCCTGCCCGCGCAGTGCGGCGGGCTCGCCGCCGCGACGCACACCCACTGCCCGCCGCTGGCGCCGAAGATCCCCGGCGCCGGCCTCCTGGAGAAGTAGCCGTCCGCCCCCGCGTCCCGCGGCCGGCCGGCCGTCGGGGTGCGGCAGCGACCCGGCCTGCTCCACGCCGAGCAGGCCGGCCGTCGCCGAGTCCAGGCGGTGCACCGTCAGCGGCGCCGCGCCCGGCGGCGGGCCGGGGTGCACCGCCCCGGCGCGGGCCCGGGACCGGTTCGTGCGGCGGGCTGTCCTGTCGCGGACAGGCATAGGCTGTCGTCATGGCGATCGAGTTCTCCGAGACGGTGCCCGTGGGCGCTCCGGCCGAGGTGGTCGGCCGAATCATGTGCGACGTGACCCGCTGGCCGGAGTGGACGGCGTCGGTGTCCACAGTGGAGCGCGCGGCGACCGGGCCGCTCACGCCCGGCGAGATCATCGTGGTCAAGCAGCCGAAGCTGGCGCCGTCGACGTGGACCGTGACGAAGGCCGGCCCGACCGGCTTCGAGTGGACGGCGCGGTCCGCCGGCATCCGCAACGTCGCCGGGCACTGGGCCACCGACGCCGGGGACGGCACCAGCGTCGCCGCGCTCACCCTGTCCTTCGCCGGCCCCCTCGCCCGGCCGGTGCTGCTGTTCTACTCGGGGCTCGTCCGGCGGTACATGGCGATGGAGGGCGCGGGGCTGCGCGCCACCGCGGAACGGCACGGCTGAGCGTCCGAAAGTTTCGAGGCTATTTCGAACCCGGGTCCGTAGGTGTACGGTCCCGGGCAGGCGCCGGGACCGGCAGCTGCTTTCGAAACGTTGCGAGAGGGCGGTGGCATGGCGACGAAACGCCCGACCATGGCGGAGATCGCGCGCGAGGCCAACGTGGCGATCTCGACCGTGTCGAAGGTCCTCAACGGGCACACCGACGTCTCCAGCACCACCCGCAAGCACATCGAGCAGCTCCTCGCCGACCGCGGCTACCAGCGCCCGCACGCGTCGCGCCGGCCGGGCCGCCGCAGCGACCTCGTCGACCTGGTCATCAACGAGCTCGACAGCGTCTGGGGGCTGTCGATCCTGACCGGCGTCGAGGAGGTCGTCGAGGCCGCCGGCCTGGGCCTGGTCGTCTCAGCGGTGCACAACCGGGAGAGCCTGACCAGGCGGTGGCTGGAGTCGCTGCTCGCCCGCGGGTCGCAGGGCGCGATCCTGGTGCTGTCCGAGCTCAGCGAGCACCAGCGGGCCGAGCTGTCCCGCCGGAGCATGCCGTTCGTCGTCGTCGACGGGGTCAGCCAGCCGCCGCCGGACGTGCCGTCGATCGGCGCGACCAACTTCGCCGGCGGCTACGCCGCGACCGAGCACCTGGCCGGGCTCGGGCACCGGCGGATCGCCGCGATCGGCGGTCCCGAGCAGCTGCAGTGCACCCGCGCCCGGATCGCCGGCTACCGGGCCGCCCTCGAGTCCGCCGGGATCGCCGCCGACCGGCAGCTGGTGCGGTACGGAAACTTTCATCACGACGGCGGTCTGCGGGCCATGGCGGGGTTCCTGGCGCTGCCCGACCCGCCGACCGCCGTGTTCGCCGGCAGCGACCAGCAGGCGACCGGGGTCTACGAGGCGCTGCGGCAGGCCGGGCTCGGCGTCCCGCACGACGTGAGCGTCGTCGGCTTCGACGATCTCAACTTCGCCGGGTGGACGGCGCCGCCGCTGACCACGGTCCGCCAGCCGCTGCACGAGATGGGGGTCGCCGCCGCCCGGACGCTGCTGCGGATCATCGCGGGGGAGCGCCTGGAGTCGACCCGGATCGAGCTCGCCACCCGCCTCGTGGTCCGGGAGAGCACGGCCGCGCCGGCGCTGGTGCCCTCCCTGTAACGGCCGTCATACCCGCCATGCGGGATCAGGGGTGCCGTGACCAGCGGTGCGGCGCGAGGATGAGGGCATGGGCAAGGTCTACGAACGCATCGAGGGTCGGCTGCGCACCTTCATCGAGACGCAGCACATCTTCTTCACCGCCACCGCGCCCCTGTCCGGCGACGGCACCATCAACCTGTCCCCGAAGGGGCTGACCGGATCGTTCGCCGTGCTCGACGAGCTGACCGTGGCCTACCTCGACTTCGCCGGCAGCAACGCCGAGACGGTCGCGCACCTGCGGGAGAACGGGCGGATCACGCTCATGTGGTGCGCGTTCGACGGGCCGCCCAACATCGTGCGGGTGCACGGCCGCGGGGAGCCGGTGTTCCGTGACGACCCGCGCTGGCCAGGGCTGGTGGCGCACTTTCCGGCCATCGACACCACCCTGCACGGGCTGCGCGCCATCATCGTCGTGCACGCGGAGCTGATCCGGGACACGTGCGGCTACGCGGTGCCCTTCATGACCTACGACGCCGACCGTGACCTGCACGGCAAGCGCTTCGCCCGGGAGGACGACGAGTCGCTCGGGAAGTACTTCGAGAGCAAGGAGCACGTCGCCGTCAGCCTCGACGGGCTGCCCGGCCTGCCGCTCCCGCTGCCGCCGACCCCCGCCGGGGTGACCTCGGGGGTACAGGACGGAACCTGACCGCATCCGTCGGCAGGATGGGTCCTGACAGCGAGTTTTCCGCGAAAGAGGGGTCCAGTCATGCCGGGTAACGTGCCACCTGTCGCCGACGAGCGGTCGGGGTTGCTCGCGTTCCTCGACCAGCAGCGCCAGGGCGTCCGCAACGCCGCCTTCGGCCTCACCGACGAGCAGGCGAGGCTCGCGCCGACCGCCAGCACCCTGACCGTCGGCGGGCTCGTCAAGCACCTCGCCCAGATGGAGCGCAACTGGACCGCGATCATGCTCCAGCGGCCCGGCCCGGAGATCGACTACGAGGACGGCTTCCGGCTGCGCGCCGACGAGACGCTCGCCGGTGTCCTGGACGACTACGCGGCGGCGGCCGCGGAGACCGCCGCAGCCGTCGCCGGGATCGCCGACATGGGGGAGCCGGTGCCGGTCCCGAAGGGTGTCCCATGGTTCCCCGACGACGTCGACGCGTGGTCGGTCCGGTGGGTGCTGCTGCACCTCATCGAGGAGACCGCCCGCCACGCCGGGCACGCCGACCTGGTCCGTGAGGCCGTCGACGGCGCCACCTGCTGGCCGCTGATGGCCGCCGCCGAGGGCTGGCCGGCCACGCCCTGGGTGCAGCCCTGGGAACCGGCCACGGCTCCCGCGCAGCCGGTCTAGCCTGGGGTTCATGGCCGTCCCCGCGAGGCACGCGGCCGTCGCGGCGCTCGCCGCGGCGGTGACCGCGAGCGGCACCGCGATGCTGTCCGGCGCGGGTCACACCGCGCCGGCCGGCCGGCTCGCCGCCGTCCAGGCGACCCCCGCACCGGGCCCGGCACAGGGCTCGATACAGGGCTCGTCACAGGGCCCGGCGAGGGCGGACCGGCCGATGCCGGTCGATCCGTCCGCCTCGGGATCGGTGGCCGCGTCGCCGTCGATGTCACCGCCGCCGCCCGGCGCGTCGCCGTTCGCCTCGGGGGCGGTGTGGGCGGCGGTGAACTGCGCGACGGTCCGCATCCGGCTCAGCGGTGGCGGCCCGCCGACCGACGCCGGCGGCCCGCTGGTGCCGCCCGCCGCGACCAGCGTGACCCGGTGCGAGACACCCCTCGCGAGCACGGCACCGGCGGTGACCGGGGTCGCGGCGCCGAAGGTGCTCACCAGCGGCGTCGACCGGCTCACCGCCGTGCTCAACGCGCTGCCCACCCTGCCCGCCGACCAGGCGTGCCTACCGATCACCCTGCCGGTCCAGCTGAGCCTGGTGTTCACGTTCCGGGCGCAGGAGCCCCTGGTCGTCGTCGTCGACCCGACCTGTTCGGCGCTGATCGCGGGGGACCGGGCACGGTCGTACACCTCGATGAACCCGATCCCGGTGTTCGACGCCCTCTTCGGCGCGCAACCGGGCCCGTCCTGAGCCGTCCCGGTCATCCCGTGCCGGCGGCGACCGGGTTCAGGCAGCCCGCGGGCCCGACGTCAGCGCCGCTCGGCAGGGTCGACGCGGCGATCCGGCGGGTCATGGGAACCCTCACAGCAGCGGGGGGGGGGGGGGGGGAGAAGGGGGGGGGGGGGGGGGGGTTGGGGGGTCCCGCTTTGGACCGGGGGGGGCGGGGGGGGGGGAAACCAGGCAAACCCAGGGATGTAGAGCGCTG
>NZ_JBVJIJ010000027.1:112791-149294 GCF_055586325.1 Dactylosporangium sp. NPDC051087
CCCTTCCCCTTCCCCCCCCCCCCCCTCCCCCCCCCCACCCCCCCCCCACCCCCCCCCCCCCCCCCCCCCCCCCCCCCCCCCCCGCTGCGACGGTCGCGGGTCAGCCCAGCTTGAGCCAGAGGGCGCCGAGCGGCGGGACGCGCAGCCGCGCCGAGGCCGGCAGGCCGTTGAACGGCTCGGCGGTCGCCTCGACGGCGCCCATGTTGCCGACCCCGGAGCCGCCGTAGACGTCGGCGTCGGTGTTGAGGATCTCCGCCCAGCGGCCGGTGAACGGCAGGCCGACCTGGTAGTGCTCGTGCGGGTGGGCGGCGAAGTTGACGATGACCGCGACCGCGGAGCCGTCGGCGCCCCACCGCAGGTAGGAGAAGACGTTGCCGCCGGAGTCCTCGTTGTTGATCCAGCGGAACCCGTCGGGCGTGACGTCCTGGCTCCACAGCGCCGGGGTCCGGCGGTACACGCCGTTGAGGTCACCGACGAGCCGCTGCAGGCCGGCCCGCTGCGGGTCGTGCAGCAGCCCCCAGTCCAGGCCGCGCTCCTCGCTCCACTCCTGCTCGTCGCCGAGCTCGCAGCCCATGAAGAGCAGCTGCTTGCCGGGGAACGACCACATGTAGGCCAGCAGCGCCCGGGTGTTGGCGAGCTTCTTCCACAGGTCGCCGGGCATCTTGCCGACGAGCGAGCCCTTGCCGTGCACGACCTCGTCGTGGCTGATCGGCAGCATGTAGTTCTCGCTCCACGCGTACACCGTGGCGAACGTCATCTGGTTGTGGTGGTACTGGCGGTACACCGGGTCCTTGGCGACATAGGTCAGGGTGTCGTGCATCCAGCCCATGTTCCACTTGAAGCCGAACCCGAGACCGCCGGAGTCGGTGGGGCGGGTGACGCCGAGCCACGCCGTCGACTCCTCGGCGATCATCATGATCCCGGGGTGGTGCTTGTAGACGGTCGCGTTCGCCTCCTGCAGGAAGGAGATCGCGTCGAGGTTCTCCCGGCCGCCGTACTGGTTCGGCGTCCACTGCCCGTCCTCCCTGGAGTAGTCCAGGTAGAGCATGGAGGCGACCGCGTCGACGCGCAGGGCGTCGGCGTGGAACTCCTCGCACCAGTAGAGGGCGTTGGCGACGAGGAAGTTGCGGACCTCGGACCGGCCGAAGTCGAAGATCAGGGTGCCCCAGTCGGGGTGCTCGCCGCGCCGCCAGTCGCCGTGCTCGTACAGCGGCGTCCCGTCGAACCGCGCGAGGGCCCAGGCGTCCTTCGGGAAGTGCGCCGGCACCCAGTCGAGGATGACGCCGATGTTCGCCTGGTGCAGGCGGTCCACCAGGTAGCGGAACTCGTCGGGGCTGCCGAAGCGGGCCGTCGGCGCGTAGTAGCCGGTGACCTGGTAACCCCACGAGCCGCCGAACGGGTGCTCCATGACCGGCAGGAACTCGACGTGGGTGAAGCCGAGCTCGCTGACGTACTCGGTCAGCTGGTCCGCGAGCTCCACATAGGACAGCCCGGGCCGCCACGAGCCGAGATGGACCTCGTAGACGCTGAGCGGCGCCTCGTGGGTGCGGCGCTCGGCGCGCTGGGCGAGCCAGTCGGTGTCCTTCCAGTCGTACGTGGAGCGGTGCACCACGGACGCGGTCGCCGGCGGGATCTCCGTGTGCTGCGCCAGGGGGTCGGCCTTCTCGACCCAGCCGTCGTCCGGGGTCAGCAGCCGGAACTTGTACCGGTCGCCGGCCTGCGCGCCGGGCACGAACAGCTCCCACACGCCGCTGCCGCCGAGGGACCGCATGGGCCAGCCGGCGTGCGCGTCCCAGCCGGTGAAGTCGCCGATGACCCGCACGCCGCGGGCGTTGGGCGCCCACACCGCGAACGCGACCCCGCCGGGGCGGGTCTGCGCGCCGAGGACGGTCCACAGCCGCTCGTGCCGGCCCTCCTGGATCAGGTGCAGGTCGAGCTCGCCGACCGTCGGCAGGTGCCGGTACGGGTCGTCGGTCACCACCCCGTCGGCGTCGACGCGGTAGTCGGTGACGACGCCCGGCACCTCCACCTCGAAGACGCCCTCGCCGTGCACCTGCCGCATCGGGTGGCGCTCGTCGTCGACCACGACCGTGACGGTGCCCGCGCCGCGCCGCAGCGCCCGGATGACGGTCGTGTCGGCATCAGCACCTCCCACCGGGTGGGCGCCGAGGACGCCGTGCGGGTCGTGGGACCGGCCGGCGATGAGGTCGTCGAGGTTCATAAGCTCCGTCACCTGGGTTCCGTCAGCGTTCCGTTCACCAGCCGGTCGATCGACTGCAGCGGGATCCGCAGCCAGGTCGGCCGGTGCCGGGACTCGTACGCGGTCTCGTAGACCGCCTTGTCGAGCTCGTACGCGCACAGCAACGCCCGGTCCTCGCGGGGGTCGTAGCCGGCGGCGGCAGCATAGCCGTCGCAGAACGCGGTCCGGTTACGGTCCACCCACTGCCGGGCCCGCTCGGCGAGCGCCGTGTCGCCCTCCTCGCCGACGAGCAGCTGGTAGGCGGCGTACTCGTAGGAGCGCAGCATCCCGGCGACGTCGCGCAGCACCGAGTCGGGGCGGCGGCGTTGCTCCACCGGTACCCCCGGCTCACCCTCGAAGTCGATCAGCAGCCACGACTCGGGGGTGCGCAGCACCTGGCCGAGATGCAGGTCGCCGTGGATGCGCTGGACCGTGACCGGGTCGTCGCCGGCGTTGCGGAAGATCGCCTGCGCGCCGGGGACGAACTCGGCCAGCTGCGGCACGGCCTGCACGGCGGCGTCGAGCCGGGCCAGCATCGCCTCCGCGGGCGCCGGCGCGGACGACGTGCCGAGCTCGACGGCGAGGGTGCGGTGCACGTGCGCGACCGCCTCGCCGAGCCGCCACGACTCGGCGGCGAAGTCCCCGCCGACCTCGTCGGGGTTGAGGTCGTGCTCGGCGAACAGGTCCCGGGCGCTGGTGGCCGCCATCGCCCAGCCCTCCGCGGAGTTCTGCGCGTACTCGGTGACCATGGCGAGGGTGACGGGCGTGCCGTCCTCGCTGCTCTCCACCGCGCCCAGCAGCCGGGCGACGTTGGGGCACCCGGCCCGGGCGAGGACCCGGTTGAGCTCCAGGTCCGGGTTGATGCCCGGGGTCACCCGGCGGAAGACCTTGAGGATGGCGGCGCTGTCGTACACGACGCTGGTGTTGCTCTGCTCCGCGTCGACGACCCGGGCCGGCGCCTGCACGGGCAGGGCCACGCCGGGCTCCGGCACGAACCGGACACCCTCCACGGTCGCGCCCGTGTCGATGAGGCCGAGGAGCCGCTGCGCGGACTGCTCGTCGTAGAGGGCGTCGGAACCGGTGCGGTCGCCGTCGGCGCCGATCAGCGCCGCCGCCGCCAGCTCGGTGATCACGTTGAGGTCCCAGCCGACGAACACCTGGTAGCGCTCGGTCCCGCCGTCCTCGTAGTGCGCGTCGAGCAGCACGTGGTCGACCTGGTCGGGCAGCGGCGTGACCACCGCCGGGCGGACATCGGTCAGGGTGCGGTTGCGGCCCGCGTACCACCGCTGATGCGGCAGCCAGTCGGTGAACGGCAGGGACGTCATGACGAAGGTATCTCCTCAGCTCTGCTCAGCGGGCGGGCCGCACAGCTGGAACCAGTAGAAGCCGTGGCCGGGCAGCGTGAGCAGGTAGGGCAGCTGGCCGATGTTCGGGAACTGGACGTGACCGGTGAGCTCGATCGGGGTGAAGCCGGCCCACTGCTGCAGGTTGAGCTCGATCGGCTGCGGGAAACGCGACAGGTTGTTGACGCACAGCACGACGTCGTCGTCGTGCAGGCGCACATAGGCCAGGACCGACGGGTTGGAGCCGCCGAGCTCGCGGAACGTGCCGACCGCGAACGCCTCGTGCCGCCGCCGGACCTGCAGCATCGTGCGGGTCCAGTTGAGCAGCGACGTCGAGCTCTCCTTCTGCGCCTCGACGTTGACCGACTGGTAGCCGTACACGTGATCCTGGATCGCCGGCAGGTAGAGCCTTCCCGGGTTCGCCTGGGAGAAACCGGCATTGCGGTCCGGGGTCCACTGCATCGGGGTGCGCACGCCGTCGCGGTCGCCGAGCCAGATGTTGTCGCCCATGCCGATCTCGTCGCCGTAGTACAGCACCGGCGAGCCGGGCAGCGACAGCAGCAGCGCGGTGAACAGCTCGATCTGGTTGCGGTCGTTCTCCAGCAGCGGCGCCAGCCGCCGCCGGATGCCGACGTTGGCGCGCATCCGCGGGTCCTTGGCGTACTCCGCGTACATGTAGTCGCGTTCCTCGTCGGTGACCATCTCGAGGGTCAGCTCGTCGTGGTTGCGCAGGAAGATGCCCCACTGGCAGTTCGCCGGGATCTCCGGGGTGTGCGCGAGGATCTCCGAGATCGGGAAGCGCGACTCCCGGCGGACCGCCATGAAGATGCGCGGCATCAGCGGGAAGTGGAACGCCATGTGGCACTCGTCGCCGTCGCCGAAGTACTGCACCACGTCGGCCGGCCACTGGTTGGCCTCGGCGAGCAGGACCCGGCCGGGGAACTCGTCGTCGATCACCTTGCGGCAGCGGCGCAGGAACTCGTGCGTCGCCGGCAGGTTCTCGCAGTTGGTGCCCTCGTCCTCGAAGAGGTACGGCACGGCGTCGAGCCGGAACCCGTCGATGCCCAGCCCCAGCCAGAACCGCAGCACGTCCAGCATCTCCCGCTGGACCTCCGGGTTCTCGTAGTTGAGGTCCGGCTGGTGGTGGAAGAACCGGTGCCAGTAGAACTGCCGGCGCACCGGGTCGAACGTCCAGTTCGACTCCTCGGTGTCCACGAAGATGATCCGCGCGTCGGAGTAGCTGGTGTTGTCGTCGCTCCACACGTAGTAGTCGCCGTACGGCCCGGTGGGGTCGCGCCGCGACTCCTGGAACCACAGGTGCGAGTCCGAGGTGTGGTTCATGACCAGGTCGGTGATGACCCGGATGCCCCGCTTGTGGGCCGCGTCGAGCAGCTCGACGAAGTCATCGACGGTGCCGAAGTCCGGCAGCACCTTGTAGAAGTCGCGGATGTCGTAGCCGCCGTCGCGCAGCGGCGAGTCGTAGAACGGCGGCAACCAGATGCAGTCGACACCGAGCCATTGCAGGTAGTCCAGCTGGTTGATCAGTCCCTGCAGGTCGCCGGAACCGTCGGCGTTGGAGTCGGAGAACGCTCTGACGAGCGCCTCGTAGAACACCGCGCGTTGATACCAGGTGGTGTCGGTCGGCACCAGGCGCGCCTGACCGAAGTCGCTCGCGGAAGGATGCTCGACCGTGCCGTCCGTGACGTGGGTGCCTTCAACAGGGCTGACCGGATCCGTCATACTGCCACCTACCTTGCTGTTACCGGTGACGGTGCACCGTGAACACGTGCGCCGGCTCGTAAAGAGGGTCGAGCCGGACCGCGTTGTGTTGTCCCCAGTCGAAGGTCGCACCGGTGAGCTCGTCGCGCACCGTGAACCGCTCGTGCCAGTCGAAACCGAGCGCGGGCATGTCCAACGTCGTGTTACCCCACTGGACGTTTTGCGAATCCAGCGAGACGACGACCAGCACCGTGTTGTCGCTGTCGGGGTCCCGCTTCGAGAAACACAGCACCTGCTCGTTGTCGATGCCGTGGAAGACGGTGTTGCGCAGCCAGTGCAGCGCGGGGTTGTCGCGCCGGACATGGTTGAGCCGCTTGAGATACGGCGCCAGGGACTCACCGGCGGCCTCGGCCGCGGCCCAGTCGCGGGGGCGCAGCTGGAACTTCTCGTTGTCCAGGTATTCCTCGGACCCCGGCCGGTGCAGGTGCTCATACAGCTCGAAGCCCGAATACATGCCCCAGGACGGGCTCAGCAGGCCGGCCAGGACCGCCCGGATCTTGAACATCGGCGGCCCGCCGTGCTGCAGGTGCTCGGGCAGGATGTCCGGCGTGTTCGGCCAGAAGTTGGGCCGCATGTAGTCGGCGGCCTCGATCAGCTCCTGCACGTACTCCCGCAGCTCCCACGCCTGCACGCGCCAGGTGAAGTACGTGTAGGACTGGGTGAACCCGATCTTGCCCAGGCCGTGCATCATCGCGGGCCGGGTGAACGCCTCCGCCAGGAACAGCACGTCCGGCTCGACGGACTTGACCTCGTTGATGATCCAGTGCCAGAACCCGACCGGCTTGGTGTGCGGGTTGTCGACCCGGAAGATCTTCACGCCCTGCTCGACCCAGTGCAGCACGACCCGCAGGATCTCGTCGCGGATGCCGATCGGGTCGTTGTCGAAGTTCAGCGGATAGATGTCCTGGTACTTCTTCGGCGGGTTCTCGGCGTACGCGATCGAGCCGTCGGCGCGGGTGGTGAACCACTCCGGGTGCTCGGTGACCCACGGGTGGTCCGGCGCGCACTGCAGCGCCAGGTCCATCGCGATCTCCACGCCCGCCTCCTCGGCGGCGGCGAGGAACGCCCCGAAGTCCTCCAGGGTGCCGAGATCCGGATGGATCGCGTCGTGGCCGCCCTCCCGCGCGCCGATCGCCCACGGCGACCCGACGTCCTGCGGCCCGGCCACCAGGGTGTTGTTCGGGCCCTTGCGGTTGACCCGGCCGATCGGGTGGATCGGCGGCAGGTACACCACGTCGAACCCGAGCTCCGCGACCTCGGCCAGCCGCGGGATCGACGAGCGGAACGTGCCGTGCGTGACCGGCTTGCCGTGCTCGTCGACGACGGCGCCCTGGGAACGGGGGAAGAACTCGTACCACGCCGAGAACAGCGCCCGCTTCCGGTCGCACCAGATCGGCAGCTCCTTGGAGCGGGTCACCTGCTGGCGCAACGGATACCGCCACAGCACGTCGGTCAGGCCGAGCGCCGGGGACACCCGCGCGAACAACGGGATCGTCGTGTCCGCCAGGGCCTGCGCGGCGCCGGTGACCCGGGACCGCTCCGGCGCCGGGACGCCGGTCGCCGCCTGGTTGAGCAGCGCCGCGCCCTCGGCCAGGTCGTTGCCGAGGTCCTGCAGGCCCTGCCCGGCACCGATCTTCTTGGTGACCGCGTCGTGCCAGGTCAGATACGGGTCGGAGAACGCCTCCACGACGAACGTCCACGCGCCGACGGCGTCGGGACGCACCGCGCCGAGCCAGCGGTCGGTGCCGGCCGGGCCGGGACCCATCCGCGTGAACGGGCCCTCCTTGCCCTCGGGGGAGATGAGGACCACGTTGCAGCCCATCATCGAGTGGCCCTCACGGTAGGAGACCGCGGTCACCGGGACGAGCTCGCCGACGACGGCCTTCGCCGGGAAGCGGCCACCCTCGACCTGCGGGGTGACCTGCTCGATCGGGAACCGGTCCTCGGTCACCGCGCTCGGACCGGTGGCCGCCTGCCAGGTCCCGGCGGGCGTGTCGGCCACGACCACCGGATCCTCGGAGGCGAGCGCGGTCTCGGTGTCGGTCCGCGCGATGTCGGGCGCGATGTCAGGCGCTGCGGGGGTCGGGGTACCCATGATCCTCACCGTATCGAATCCGCGCGGGGTTGGCAGCGTTAGCGTCGGGTTGCTATGGCTCGATGCGTTGACCCTTGCCGATGACCACGATCCCGCCCTCGGAGACCGTGTACCGGGTCCGGTCCTTCTCCAGGTCGACGCCGATCTCCGCGCCCTCCGGGACGATCACGTTCTTGTCCAGGATGGCGTTGCGCACCACGGCGTGCCGCCCGATGTCCACGCCCTCCATCAGCACGGACCCCTCCACGTGCGCCCACGAGTGGACCTTGACGTTGGGCGACACCACCGAGTTCTCCACCAGCGCACCGGAGATCACGGCGCCGGGGGAGATCATCGACCCGACCGCGCGGCCGACCCGCTCGCCCCAGCCGTGCACGAACTTCGCCGGCGGCCACGGGCTGTTGCCCGTGTAGATCGGCCACTCGAAGTTGTACAGGTTGAAGACCGGCTGCACGGCGATCAGGTCCATGTTGGCCTCGTAGAACGAGTCCAAGGTCCCGACGTCGCGCCAGTAGCCCTTGTCTCGGTCGGAGCTGCCGGGCACGACGTTGTTGCTGAAGTCGTAGACGGCCGCCTCGTGCTTGTCGACGAAGTACGGGATGATGTTGCCGCCCATGTCGTGCTTGCTCGTCGGGTCCTGCGCGTCGCGGGTCACCGCCTCGATCAGCGCGCCCGTGGTGAAGATGTAGTTGCCCATCGACGCGAAGATCTCGTCCGGCGCGTCCGGCAGGCCCTTCGCGTCGCGGGGCTTCTCGCGGAACGCGGAGATCCGCTGCGGGTCGTCGTCGGCGACCTCGATCACGCCGAACTGGTCGGCGCTGGACAGCGGCTGGCGGATCCCGGCGACCGTCACCGACGCGCCCGACTCGATGTGCTGGCGCATCATCTGCTCCGGGTCCATCCGGTAGATGTGGTCCGCGCCGAACACGATCACGTAGTCGGGCCGCTCGTCGTTGATCAGGTTCAGGCTCTGGTAGATCGCGTCCGCGGACCCGGCGAACCAGCGCGGGCCGAGCCGCTGCTGCGCCGGCACCGGCGTCACGTAGTTGCCCAGCAGCGTCGACATCCGCCACGTCTTGGTCACGTGCCGGTCCAGGGAGTGCGACTTGTACTGGGTCAGCACGACCATCTTCAGATAGCCGCCGTTGGCCAGGTTCGACAGGACGAAATCGATCAGCCGGTAGATGCCGCCGAACGGCACGGCCGGCTTCGCCCGGTCAGCGGTCAAGGGCATCAATCGCTTGCCCTCGCCGCCGGCGAGGACGATCGCGAGGACTTTTTTGGCGGCCATGGTCGAGACGCTAAACGTGTCCGGCGTGTTGCGCCAGACGAACAGGATTAGTGTTTGATCGTGCGTGTAGACCTGCTCACTCGAGAGTATCCCCCCGACGTCTACGGTGGAGCCGGCGTTCACCTGGAGTACCTGGCGCGTGAACTTCGCCGCCTGCCTCTGGACGTCCGGGTGCATTGTTTCGGCGCCCCTCGCAGCGAAGCCGGGGTCGTCGGCTACCAGGATCCGCCCGGCCTGTCAGGGGCCAACGCCGCGCTGCGGACCATGGGCGTCGACCTGGAGATGGCCGCCGGGGCGGCCGGCACCGACCTGGTGCACAGCCACACCTGGTACGCCAACTTCGCCGGGCACACCGCCAAGCTGCTGCACGGCGTCCCCCACGTCATCACCTCCCACAGCCTCGAACCGCTGCGCCCCTGGAAGGCCGACCAGCTCGGCGGCGGCTACGCGCTCTCGTCCTGGTGCGAGCGGACCGCGATCGAGGCTGCCGACGCCGTGATCGCCGTGTCCGCCGGCATGAAGGCCGACGTGCTCAAGGCATACCCGCGCGTCGAGGCGGACCGGGTGCACGTCATCTACAACGGCATCGACACCGAGCAGTACTCGCCGGACCCCGGCCTGGACGTCCTGCAGAAACTCGGCATCGACCCGGCCCGGCCCAGCGTCGTCTACGTCGGCCGCATCACCCGCCAGAAGGGCCTGCCCTATCTGCTGCGCGCGGCCCGGAAGCTGCCCGCCGACGTGCAGCTGGTCCTGCTCGCCGGCGCCCCCGACACCCCGGAGATCGCCGCCGAGGTCACCGCCCTCGCCGACGAGCTGCGCGCCACCCGGTCCGGGGTGATCTGGGTGCAGGAGATGCTGCCCAAGCGCGAGGTCATCCAGGTCCTCACCCACGCGACCCTGTTCGTCTGCCCGTCGATCTACGAGCCGATGGGCATCGTCAACCTGGAGGCGATGGCCTGCCAGACGGCGGTCGTCGCGACCGCCACCGGCGGCATCCCCGAGGTCGTCGCCGACCGCGAGACCGGCCTGCTCGTGCCGATCGAGCAGGTCACCGACGGATCCGGCACGCCCCTGGACGAGGGTCGCTTCGTCGCGGACCTCGCCGACGCGATGAACGAGCTCCTTGAGGACCCGGGCCGCGCCGCCGAGTTCGGCCGGGCCGGGCGGCAACGCGCCCTCGACCACTTCTCGTGGTCGGCGATCGCCCAGCAGACCCTCGGCGTCTACCGCTCGGTGTCGTAACCCACGCAGTGGTGCTGGACCGTCCATGCCAGGCGGTCCAGCCAGCTGTCCGGGTCGTGGACCGGGTGACCGGACCAGTCGACGCTCATCGACCGGACCGCGTCGACGTCCAGCGCCGGCAGGAGACGGCGCAGGCGCGGCGGCAGGGTGACCCCGTCGAGCTCGCCGAGCAGCACCGCGTCGTAGACGTCCTTGCCCAGCGCGGCACCTTCCCGGGTCAGGTCGTCGGCGAGCCACTTGAACTTCCACAGCAGCGACAGCGCGCGGCTCGCCGTCCACACCGCCGTCGGCGGGCCGCCGCAGCCGCGCGGGACCGCGGTCAGCACCGGCGGCTCCGGCAGCGTCTCGTCGTAGGCGAAGTCCAGCTGCACGTCGCCGGTCAGGTCGCCGTGCCGCCACGGGATGTGCACCCGGGCGCCGGCACCCTCGCGGTAGTCGAGGTCGAAGGCGGCGTAGTCCCAGTCGGCGTCGGTCTTCGCGCCGGCGACGTCGAGGACCGCCCCACCCGGGCTGCGGGGATGCCGTTGCAGCAGCTCGAGGACCAGCAGGTGCGGCTGCTCCTCGGCGTCGAGCTCGCCGACGTGCATCCAGCGCAGCCCCTCCGGCGGCAGCAGCGCCCGTACACCGCCGGTCGCCTCGTCCTGGAAGTCCCACGGCTGGGCCCGGCCGGCGCCCTGGGTGGCCTCCGGCCAGTACTGCACCGGGTCGATCCGGTCGAGGAACGGATACGGGTCGCCGCGGTCCTGCCCGCGGACCGCCACCGGCAGCACCACCCAGTCGAGGTCGCCGGGCGGGCGGGCCCGGGCGCCGACCCACGCCGGCATCGTCATGCTCCCGCGCAGGACCAGGGCTTCGCCGACCGGGTCGGCGGCCACGACGGCCAGGACGTGGTCGAGGACGTCGCGGTGCGCGGTCAGCTGATCCATCCGGCGTCCAGCTCCGGGTTGTCGTCGACCAGCACGTACTCCTCCTCGACCTCGGCCGCCGGGAACGGCAGCTCGGCCAGCAGCGCGTCGAGGCGCCGCCGGGCCGCGGCGCGGTCCACGTCGTGGCAGCGCTGGGTCACGAACCGTTCGTGCCGGCCGTCGGCGCGGGTCCGGCGCGCGTTGCGGGACAGGTGGGCGCCGTGCCGCACCGCCACCGAACGGGCGGCGTCGATGTCGCCGGCGGCCAGGATCAGCTTCACGTGGTGCTCGAAGTAGCCCGACGGCACCGCCGGGTGCCACGGCGCGGCCTCGATCTTCACCCGGCGCACCACGAAGCCGTCGGCCCGCAGCCGGTCCACGAGGGCCCCGGCCGCCGCCCGCTGCCCGGCCAGGTCGCCGCGGCCCCGGCCGGTCAGCATCGGCTGGTCGGCCGAGGCGCCCCGGTCCAGTTCGATCCTCGTGTACTTCAGGCCGTGGCCCGCGGCCCAGTCCGCCAGGCGGTCGTCGTACAGCACCGTGAGATGCGTCTCGAAGTCGGCCACGGACTCAGCCACGGACTCAGCCACGGACTCAGCCACGGACATGGTCCCGGATGAGCTGGCCGATCGCGTCGGCCTGCTCGACGTTGGCGAGGTGGGCCGCGCCCGGCAGCACCACGAGGCGGCTGCCGGTGATCCCCTCGTGGATGCGTTCGCCGTGCTCCGGCGGCGTCGCCGGGTCGTCGGCGCCGGCGATGACCAGGGTCGGCGCGGTGATCCGGGGCAGGTCCTCGCGCAGGTCCATGCCGCCGATCGCCTCGCAGCAGCCGGCATACCCCTCCGCCGGGCACGCGGCGATCATCGCCCGGTAGGGGGCGACCTTCGCCGGCAGCGCCGCCCGGAACCGCGGGGTGAACCACCGGCCGAGGACCGCGTCGGCGATGCTGCCCATGCCCGCGGTCCGGACCTGCTCGGCGCGGGCGGCCCAGCCGTCGGCGGGCGGCAGGTGCGCCGCCGTGCAGATCAGCACGAGGCGCTGGATACGCTCGGGCGCGTTCGCGGCGAGCCACATGCCGACCATCCCGCCCAGGGACAGCCCGCAGTAGGAGGCCCGGGCGATGCCGAGCCGGTCGAGCAGCGCGAGGACGTCGCGGCCGAGCTCGTCGATCCGGTACGGCCCCGGCGGCGCGGGCGAGGCGCCGTGCCCGCGGTGGTCGAAGCGCACCACGCGCAGGTCGGTGAGCGCGGGCAGCTGGGGGCGCCACATGTCGAGGTTGCTGCCCAGCGAGCCGCCGAGCAGCAGGACCGGCGCGCCCTGGGGTCCACTGGTGCGCTGGAACAGCGTCGTTGCCGTCACCGCGTCGTTGTACCACGCCACCGGCCCGGGGGACCCCGGCCGAGGTGTCAGCGTGTGAACAATGCCGCTGCGAAGACCGCGACGACCCACGTCCAGAGCAACGTGAATCCGGCGTACCCGGCCCGGTGCAGCCGCGACCCACGCCAGGTCGACGGCGGGAACGCGACGAACTGCGCGCACCACCGCAGCCCCCAGAACACGCACTCGGCGCCGAGGACCGCCGCCGGGACCCGCCCGGGCGCGAGCAGGTCGGCGGCGAGCAGCAGCGGGGCGAGGCCGAGCAGGACGCAGCTGACACCGATGAAGAAGGTGTGGGTGTACAGCACGTGCCGGGTCAGCGGCCGCAGCGCCGCGAACTGGGGCCGCCAGGCGAGGATGCCGGGCAGCGCCACGTGGGCGACGCCGAGGGCGACGAGCACCGCCCCGACCAGGCGCAGCTGCACGTCGATGGCGGTCACCGGCGGAACACCAGGGCCCTGACCAGGGGCGTCATCGTCGTCTCCGCCGCGAGGGTGAGCCGGGCGCCGCCGGCCTGCCGCAGCCATTCGCGGCGCGGGTAGAAGTGCCAGGCGCCGGGCCCGTAGGCGGCGACGGTCGCCAGGTCACGGCAGTGCTCGACGAGGACGAGGTGCCCGCCGGGCCGCAGGACCCGGGCGACCTCGGCGAACAGGGCCCGCCGCTGTGCGGGGATCCGCAGCTCATGGGCGGCGAACGCGAGGAACACCGCGTCCTGCCCGCCGGTCGCCGCCGGCAGCCGGCCCGGCTCGGCGGGGACCGACCCGCCGGGCGGCGGGGTGAGCCGCCGGGCCCGCCGCACCGAGCCCTCGGTCATGATCCGCGGGTCGTAGCAGTCCAGCAGGGTCGCCTCGGCCGCCGGCAGGAGCCGCCGCAGCGTGCCGCTGATCTCGTCGAGGCCGGTGCTGACCACCGCGTACCGCCGCGGCGGCGGCAGCAGGTCGAGGGCCCACCGCCAGTCGTACAGGCCGCTGCGGTCGTACGCCCACCAGGTCGCGGCGAGGCTGACCGCGACACCGGCGGCGCCAGGTACGGCGAGCAGCCGCCACGGCCACGGCAGCGCGGCCACGACGACCAGGGCCACCGCCGCGGCGAGGTACTTCGGCCAGTTGTAGCGGACCATCCTGATCATCGGGTGCTCCCGTCGGCGGCGCGGCGGACCCCGCGGTGCCAGCCGTAGTCGATCTCCGCGACGTGGAACGCCTGCGCGAGGACCGGTGCCGTCCCGGCGAACGGGCCGCGCTCCAGGAACGTGCACCGGCTGACGTGGACCGTGACCGGCTCCGGCCGCCACGCGCCGCGGTGCGCCTTCACCACGACGATCCCGTCGTCCTCGGCGTCGAAGGTGTAGGGCAGCGGCCCGGCGTACCTGCGGGCGGCGGCCCGGCCGGCGAAGGGGGAGCACGGCGGCAGCGGCGCGGGACGGGAGGCGAGGTCGGCGGTGACGGTCAGGTCGGCGCCGCCGTCGCGGCTGTCGACGGTCGCGGTGAGCCGGTCGCCGTCCAGGGCGAGCTCGACGCGGCCCAGGTGGTAGCGGTACCTGGTGAGCAGGTTGCCCGCGGCGGCGAGGGCGGGACGGCCGGTGTCGCTGCGCAGGATGTACAGCCCGCGCATGGTCTTCCCGGCCGGGGTCGGGAACGTGGTGAAGATCCGGTAGCCGGTGAGGACCGCGTCGATGCCGAGCGACGGCGGCAGCGGCGCCGGGCGCAGGTGCCGGGTGGACACGACGCCGACCGCGACGAACCCGTGGCCCTCGTACGTGTCGAGGGCGAGCCCGGGCGGCAGCAGCGGCGCGAGGACCGGCGCCGGCAGCGCGTACGTGAGGACGAGCGAGTGCCCGAAGGTGGTGCGCATCGGCAGCGGGTGCCGTCGCAGGGCCTGCAGCACGGTCATGGCGGTCATGTCCCCGGGACGAGGGTGAGGGGGCGGAGGCGGACGACGGCGCCCCAGAGCAGGGACCGGTCCGGCAGCGGGTCGCCGGGCAGCGGCGGCGTGTCGCGGAACGTGCGCAGGACGACCGGTCCGCCCGGGCGGACGCCGTGGGCGAGGGCGGCGGCGAGGGCGCCGGTGAACTCCGGCGGCGGGCCGTCCAGGACGTTGGA
The DNA here is from genome assembly GCF_055586325.1 of Dactylosporangium sp. NPDC051087. Lineage (NCBI taxonomy): Bacteria > Bacillati > Actinomycetota > Actinomycetes > Micromonosporales > Micromonosporaceae > Dactylosporangium > Dactylosporangium sp. NPDC051087. The sequence continues at coordinate 127,162 of NZ_JBVJIJ010000027.1, forward strand.
GAGGGTGGCGGCGTCGTACCAGCCGGGCGGCACCGACCTGAGGTGCTCGACGACGTCGGCGTGCACCCATTCGACGCCGTCGACCGGCGTCTGCGGTCCGGGTGCGCCCAGCAGGAGGCTCCACGCCCACGGGTTGGTGGCGTTGGGGTGGCTCGTCAGGCCGGTCTCGAGGCGGCGGCGCAGGACGAGGTCCATCCGGGGCGGCAGCGCCCGCCACAGGTCGCGGCGGACGAGGCCGGCGGAGGCGAACGCGAGCCGCAGCAACGCCCTGAGCATGGGCCGGTCCAGGTGGGCCCGCCAGTGCGCGCGCTGCGCGTCGACGTCGGCCAGGCGCAGGAACCCGGTCATCGCGGCGGGCCGCCAGCCGGGGACGACCAGGCCGGCGGCGCGGCGGGCGACGGCCATGAGCCGTTCGGCGGTGCCGGTGACGGCCGGCGCGCCGGCGAGCCTGGCCTTCGCGTAGGCGAGCTGGGTGGCGCTGATGTCGACGGCGGTGACCCGGTGCCCGGCCCGGGCGAGCGCGGCGGCCGTGTCGCCCGCGGACGCGATCGCGAGGACCCGCCCGGCCCGCGGGAACACGCTCAGCTCCGCGCCGGGGTCCTCGTACATGCGGCCGAACATCACCTGCGGCCGGCTGCCCTTGGTGAGCCGCCCGTCCTGCCAGGGATTACGCATCGGCCGTGCGCTCCCGCGCCCCCGCGGCGAGGTGCCGCGGCTCCTGTGCCCCCGTGGCGAGGTGCCGGGGTTCGTGTGCTCCCGCGGCGAGGAGCCAGGCGAGGGCGAGCAGGGCGGCGTTGGCGGTCAGCATCCTGCCCGCGTCGGCGATGTGGTCGGCGGCGAGGAGCAGGCCGCCGGCGTTGAACGCGGCCAGCAGGACCGTCTGCACCACCGCGGCGGCCTTGGCGTGCCGGCCCGTCAACACCCAGACGGCCAGGGCGGTCTCGGCGACGCCGATGGCGGTGAGGGACAGCATCGGCACCTCGGCGACGATCTCCCGCTGGGCCGGGTCGCCGCCGAGGACCTTGCACCACAGGCCCTCATACAGCCACACCGCCGCGACCGCCGCCCGGGCGAGGAGGATCCGGGTCATTTCGTGGCCTTCCTGAGCGTCGCCTTCAACGCGCGGCGGGCCACCGGGCCGAGACCGTCGACGACCTCGACGAGGACCGCGAGGCGCTCCAGGGCGGCGATCGCGGCGGCCGCGCCGGCGGGGTCGACGCCGCCGAACAGCTCCAGCCCGATGAACGTCGACGCGACGATCCTGGCCAGGCCGGGCACGTCGATGAGGTCGGCGACCGGCGACGCCGCGGTGATCCGGCGCAGCACCGCCTCGATCTCGGTGATCCACAGCTCGAGGCACGCGGCGACGGCCGGGGCGAGCCGCGGGTCGGTCTGGGCGCCGGCGAGCAGCTGGGCCAGGATCGCGACGTTGCCCTCGGCCCGCTCGGCCAGCTCCAGCTGCCGGCCGACGTCGAGGAGCTCCGCGATGCTCGCCACGGCGGCGAACCGCTCGCGGTAGAGCGCGACCCTGCTCTCGGTCGCCTGCCGGCAGGCGACCGAGAGCAGCTGGTCCACGGATCCGAAGTGGTAGAAGACGAGCGCCTGGTTGACGCCGGCCGACGTGGCGATCGCCCGCGCGGACGCCCCGGCGAGGCCGTCGCTGCCCAGGACCTTGATCGCCCCGTCGACCAGGCGTTCCTTCGTGCCGGCCACTGCCCACCCCCGTTCCTTGAGCAGTCGCTCAACTCTTGGGACTATTTAAGCACTCGCTCAAGCTCCTCGGAAGTGGTGAACGTGAGACCGCCGTCACCGCCGTCGATCGTGACCGTGCCGCCGGGACCCAGCGCGCCGAGCAGGATCCGCTCCGACAACGGGTCCTCGACCTCCCGCTGCACGGTGCGGCGCAGCGGCCGGGCGCCGAGGACCGGGTCGTGGCCCGCCCGCGCGAGCCACCGCCGCGCCCCCGGCGTCACCACCAGCCCGATGTCGCGGACCGCGAGCCGCGAGGCGACGTCCAGGACCAGGCGGTCGACGATGGCGCCGATCTCGTCGGGGCCGAGCTGGTGGAAGACGACCGTCTCGTCGATCCGGTTCAGGAACTCGGGCCGGAAGTGCCGCTTGAGATCGTCCTGCACCTTGCGGCGCTGCAGCTCGTACACGGGCAGCGCCGAGGACTGGAAACCCGCCTGCAGCGCCAGGTCCCGGGTGCCGAGGTTGGTGGTCAGGATGAGCACGGTGTGCCTGAAGTCGACGACCCGGCCCTGCCCGTCCGTGAGCCGGCCGTCCTCGAGGATCTGCAGCAACGTGTGGAACACGTCCGGATGCGCCTTCTCCACCTCGTCGAAGAGCACCACCGAGAACGGCCGCCGGCGGACCCGCTCGGTGAGCTGGCCGCCGTCGTCGTACCCGACGTATCCGGGCGGCGCGCCGACGAGCCGCGACACGGTCGACCGGTCGTGGAACTCCGACATGTCCAGCTGGATCAGCGCGTCTCGGGAGCCGAACAGGAACCCGGCGAGGGCCTTGGCCAGCGACGACTTCCCGACGCCGGACGGCCCGGCGAAGATGAACGACCCGGCGGGCCGGCGCGGGTCCTGCAGCCCGGCCCGCGTGCGGCGGACCGCCCGCGACACGGCCGCGACCGCGGCCTCCTGCCCGATGACCTCCTCGTGCAGGGTCTGCTCCATCCGGACCAGCCGGGCGCTCTCCTGCTCGGTGAGCCGGTGCACGGGGATGCCCGTCCACGCCGACAGCACGACCGCGATGTCGTCCTCGCCGACGTCCTCACCGGCCCGCATCGCGCCGGCCTCGTCGATGAGGTCGATGGCCTTGTCCGGCAGGTGCCGCTCGGTGATGTACCGGTCCGCGAGCCGCGCCGCCGCCCGCAGCGCCGCGTCGGTGTAGGTGACGCCGTGGTGGCTCGCATACCGGTCGCGCAGCCCGTGCAGGATCAGCACCGTCTCCTCGGCGGTCGGCTCCGGCACCGGGACCGGCTGGAACCGCCGGTCCAGAGGCCCGTCCTTGGCGATGAACCGGCGGTACTCCTCGTCGGTGGTCGCCCCGATCGTGCGCAGCTCACCGCGGGCAAGCAGCGGCTTGAGCAGCGACGCGGCGTCGATGGCACCCTCTGCCGCGCCGGCGCCGACCAGGTTGTGGATCTCGTCGATGAACAGGATGACGTCGCCCCGGCCGCGGATCTCCTTGGTGACCTTGTTCAGGCGGTCCTCGAAGTCGCCACGGTACCGGGAGCCGGCGACCAGCGCGCCGAGGTCGAGCGTGTAGAGCCTGCGGTCCCGCAGGCTCGCGGGCACGTCACCGGCGACGATGCGCTGCGCGAGACCCTCGACGACCGCGGTCTTGCCGACCCCGGCCGGCCCGGTCAGCACCGGACTGTTCTTGCGCCGCCGCGACAGCACCCGGATGATCCGCTCGACCTGCGCCTCGCGGCCGACGACCGGGTCGAGCAGCCCGTCCCGCGCGGCGGCGGTCAGGTCGGTGCCGAACTGGTCGAGCACCGTCGGCGCGCTGTGCTGCTTCGGCTCCGGCGCGCCGGACGGGTGCCCGGACAGCAGCTGGATCACCTGCGCCCGCAGCCGGTTGAGGTCGGCGCCGAGCCGGACCAGGACCTGCGCGGCGACGCCGTCGCCCTCCCGGACCAGGCCGAGCAGGAGATGCTCGGTGCCGATGAAGTTGTGCCCCAGCTGCAGCGCTTCGCGCAGCGCCAGCTCCAGGACCTTCTTGGCCCGCGGCGTGAACGGGACGTGCCCGCTCGGCGCCTGCCCGCCGTGGCCGATGAGCTCCTCGACCTGCCGCCGCACGTCGTCGCCGGAGATGCCGAGGGCGCCGATGCTCCTGGCGGCGACGCCGTCGCCCTCCTGGATGAGGCCGAGCAGGAGGTGCTCGGTGCCGATCGCGTTGTGGTTGAGGATCCGGGCTTCCTCCTGGGCGAGCACGACGACGCGCTTGGCCCGGTCGGTGAACCGCTCGAACATGACGATCACGCCTTCCGCCTGGTGCGGCGGGGGCCCACGCACCCACGCATCCGTTTCCTCGGATGCGCTGAGTCGGAGCCTCTTGGCCGCCGGCGGAGGCGTGGGCTCCGTCGATGCGCGGCACGGGCAGGCGCGCTGCCGCTTCCACCATACCGCTCTCCCGCCGCCGCGCAGTGCCCCCGGCACGCGACCTCGGCGCCGTCCCGACCGGGTCAGACCTGCAACGCGGCGGCGTCGGACTCCTGGCCCGGCAGGACGACGAGGTCGTCGGGGCGCATCGCGCGGGTGCGGGCCTGCGGGTCGGCGTCGAGCCGGACGTCATAGCCCAGCGGCGGGCCGGCCGCACCCCACCGGGCCCCGACGATCGTGCCCTGCGTCAGGGTCCCCACCGGCCTGATCCTCGTCCCCGGCGCGTGGCCGTCGTCGGCGACGACCAGCAGCGCGTCGAGCACCTGCCGGGCACCGTCCCAGGGCGCCCGCAGCACATACGGCTCGCCGTCGGCCCCCTCCACCGGCATCGTGAACCCGCGGCACACGAGCATCAGCCGGTCCGCGTCGTGGCGCACCTCGGGGCTGCGGTCGTCCTGCCCGTGCCGCACCGCCTCCTCGACCCGCCGCCACAGCCCGGCGACCCCGCCGTCCAGGACCCGCCGCGCGGCCCGGTCCAGCTCCGCGCACTCCATGTCGACCGCGGTCTCCTCACCCAGCTCCGCCGTCCAGGCCAGGTCCAGCGCCGCCGGCACCAGCCCCGGTGCCTCCCGCACGACCACGAGATACAGCATCGCGATGAGGTCCTCGACGCCGTCGCCCGCATAGCACGCGCCCGCCGGTCCGTCGCCGGCCGGGAACCGGTCCACCAGGTGCGCGGCCCGCCCTCCCGGCGGCCGCGCCGCCCGCCGCGTGTCGCGCAGCTTCACCGGCCCCGGCCGCCGCTCCCGGTCCTGCACGGTCCACCTGCGGGGGATCCCGGCCGGATACACGGTCCTGCCGAGGCTCGCCAGGCTCTCACCCGGCCCGATCCCGGCCCCGGCGAGCAGCCGCGCGGCCACCGAATATGCGACGCCGGCCTGCGCCGCGTGTGCCCTGATCGCCCGCCGCCGCTTCCGGTCCCGCCGTCCCCGCCCGCCGTCACCCGGCCCGGCCGGGTCCGGCTCCGTGCCGTCCTGGCCGGGGGTGGGGTTGTCCGCTTCGTCTGCCATCACGAGACCTCCGGCGTCGACCCACGCTCGCACCGATCGGACGGCGGATCTCCGCCGGGCAGCCTGCACCGCCGCGCTGAGTCTGAGCCTCTTGGCCTCGGGGCACGGCCGGCGTGGGCAGCCGTGTCGGGGCTCGGGCAGGCGCACTGCCCACCCCGACGATACCGCCGCGCCCCCCACCCGTCGCCCCCGCGGCCGTTCGCCGACAGCTGAGCGACCCCCCGGACCACCGGCACCGGGGCGAACCGGCCGGGGGCTCAGAGGGTGACGAGGGAGCGGACCGCGAGGGCCGAGCCGACGAGGAGGACGAGGGCGGCGGTGCCGGTGGGGGCGAGCCCGGTGAGGCGGTCGCTGAGGCGCAGCCTGGCCGGCCACCTGTCGCGGACCCGGATGAGCAGCAGGCCGGCGGCGGTGAGCGTGGCGGCCATGCCGATGCCGTACGCGAGGACGAGCAGCACCCCGAACCACGTCCTGCCGAGCGCGACGGCGCCGAGGAGCACGACGAGGGCCGACGGGCTCGGCACCAGACCACCGGCGACACCCATCCCGACCACCGCGAGCCGGCTCGGCCGCCCGACCCCGCCACCGTGCCCGTGCCCGTGCTCATGTCCGTGCCCGTGGGGATGGTCATGGGAGTGGGAATGGGGATGCGGGCCGTGGGAGTGCGGGCCGTGGGAGTGCGGGGCGTGGGAGTGCGGGGCGTGGGAGTGCGGGGCGTGGGAGTGCGGGGCGTGGGCGGCGCCGCGGCGGGACAGGAGCATGGCCAGGCCGATCGCCGCGACCAGGACACCGCTCGTCACCCCGAGCCACCCCAGCACCGTCTCCCCGGCGAGTCCGGCGAGGCTGGTCAGCAGCAGGCCCAGAAGCAGGACGCCGCCGGTGTGGGTGAGGGTGACGGTGGCGCCGACCGCGAGGGCGTCGCGGGGACGGCCGGCCCGGCCGGCGAGGTACGCGGCCATCACCGTCTTCCCGTGCCCCGGCAGCGCGGCGTGCGCGGCGCCGAGGGTCAGGGCGAGCAGGACGGCGAGGCACCCGACCCACGGCGTCAGCTCCCGCCGCGCGACCCACCCGCGCAGCGTCAGCTCCGCGCTGCCCGCCCAGCCCGGCAGCACCGACGGCGGCAGGGCCGGCGACAGGGCGGGTGACGCCGGGGATGCCTGGGACGACAGGGCGGCGGGTCCGGACGTGCCGCCGCCCGGCGCGGCGTGCAGCGTCGCCGTGCGCACCGACGGCGGCGAGCTGAGCAGGTCGTCCGGATACGAACGGAGCCCGTCGGAGGCGGAGGCGACCGGCAGCGGCGAGTCCACGAGGTGCACCCCCGACGCCGAGGCGGTCAGCTCGTGCCAGCCGACCCGGTCGGCGAGGAAGTCGTTGGCGACCTCCACGGTGGACGTTCCCACGACGGCGGCGGCGGACAGCGAGCACTCCAGGCGGCTGGTGCGCAGGCCCGCCGCGCCGGGGGAGTAGGTGAACGCCGACCGGTCGATCGTCCAGCTGAGCGGGCGCCCGTCGACGGTGACCCGGAAGGCGGGCGCGACCGCGGTACACGACGGCGCGGACTGCAACGTGGGAAGCTCGGCGAGATCCGCGACGTAGGCGACCGTGACCCGGTCCGGGGTGAGCGTCAGCGCGCCGAGCTGGTTGACGGAGAAGTTGCCCAGCGGGTGCGCGGAGGCGCCGGAGGGCCACAGGAACACGCCGGCCACGGCGGCGCAGCAGACGAGCAGCAGGCGGCGCATCATGACTCCAGAGCGGCAAGGGTACGCGCCGCGATCGGCGCGTCGGTCGGGGAGAAGGCGGGGTTGAGCGCGAGGGCGAGCCGCAGCTGCACGAGTGCGGTGTCCTTGAGTCCGGCCGCGTGCGCGACCATGCCGTAGTGGTAGGCGAGGGTCGCGTCGACCTGCCCGAGCGCGTTGGCCCGGCGGGCGAACGGCAGCGCCGCGCCCGGCTCACCGGCGGCGAGGAGCGTCCACGCGACCATGTCGGCGACCTCCCCGAACTGCCGCCGGTCCCATTCGGCGAGCGCGAGCCGGGCGGCGCCCTCGGCGTCCCCGGCGGCGAGCGCGAGGGCGGCCGCGCCGAGGTCGTCGGTGCCGCCGTTGGCGGTGAAGAGCGCGTGCGCGGCGCGGGCCAGCGCGAAGGACGGCGCCGCGTCCTTCCCGGCGGCCTGCAGCAGGCGCGCCCGGTCCAGCAGCGCGTCGACCGTCGGCGTCCGCGCGACCACCTTGTCCAATGAGGACAGTGCGAGGTCGAGGTCGCCGGCGGCCGCGTCGAGCTTCGCCTTGAGCTGCCACAGCCCGGCCGCGCCGGGGTCGGCGGCCAGCCCGAGCGACACGTGCCGGGCGGCGGTGGCCACGTCGCCGGCGGCCCACGCCAGGCTGCCCAGGTGCTGGTGGCAGAACGCGACGTCGGCGGGCGCCGTGGCGGTGGCCAGGGCCAGTTCCATGAGCGCGACGGCCTCGGTGCGCTTGCCGTGCTGTTCGAGGTCGTACGACCCGCGCGTGTACGACGCGAGCCCGGGCCGCAGGTCGAGCATCCGCTGCACCGCCGCCGTCGCCGCCTCCGGCTGCCCGAGCTGCGTCTCGGCGTCGGCGAGGACCCCGTAGGCGGTGTCGGACCAGGCGTTGACGGTCAGGGCCCGCTCCGCGAGGGCCTTGGCCCCGGCGAAGTCGTGCCGGGCGTTGGCCAGGGCGCCGAGCCCGGCGAGCGCGTCGGCGTTGCCGTCGGGCCGGACCTCCAGGGACCTGCGCAGCGCGCCTTCGGCCTTCGGGTAATAGGCCGGGTCGGCGCTGATCCTGGCCTGTTCCAGGTACGCCGCACCCAGTGCCGCCCACGCCGTCCAGTCGCCCGGCACGCCGCGCAGCCGGTCCTGCAGCGCGGTGAGCCGGTCCGTCGCCGGTGGCCGATCGGCCGGAGCGGCGGCGGGGGCACCGCCCGTCGGCCGGCCGACGCAGGCGCCCAGGCCGAGCAGCAGCGTCGCCGTCAGTACCACACCCAGAACGATGCGAACCCGCATGACTCCTCCTTCCTGTAGGGGTGGGGCGCGCCCGCGGACCGGACGCGCCCCGGGAACCGGGTCAGGGCCGGGGCAGCCCGCGGCGGCGCCGCCACCAGCCGACGAAGAGCAGCGTGCCGAGCCCGGCCGCGATCGCCGACGTGCTGACCGCGACGGCCGTCATGCCGGTGCCCGACTCGAACGCCGACGGCGTCGTGTCCGGCTGCGCCGCGGCCGTCGCGGCGGCTGTGGCGGTCGTGGCCGGCTGACCCGCGGACGTGGCGGCACCCTTCGGCGCCGAACCGTCGTTGGGCAGCGCCAGGTACGGGAACTCCCCGCCGAAGGCGTTGTCGTTCGCGTCGACCTTGTCGCCCGCGGCCAGGGCGTCGACGAGCTTCCCGGTCAGCGCCGCGCCCTCGACGGCCTGCACGGCGATGTCGACGACGTCGTCGGTGAGCCGCCGCCCGTTCGGGAAGCCCTGCAGGTCCCCGGCGAGGACGCCGAGCCGGTTCGGCTGCGCCGCGACGGGCACGCCGAGGTTGAGCCGCAGCATCTCCGCCGGCCGGAAGTTCGCCGCCACGACGTCGGCGTTGTTGAGCTGCGAGTTCAGGTCCGCCTTGATCGGGCCGCCGGCCTTGGTGGTGATGCCGGTCAGGAAGATCTCGACGAGGTCGTTGCGGGGTGCCGCGGGCGCGGGCACCTTGTAGATGCTCTCGATGAGCTTCGGCAGCTCGGGGTCGGTGACCCGGGCGACGACGGCGGGGATGCCGGCGTCCTGGTCGGGGCTGATCGAGTTGAACGCGTCCTTCAGCGACGCCGGCACGACGACCTCGTTGACCAGGGGGTTGCCGAGCCGGGAGACCTGGACCCGTTCCCCGGTCAGCGAGGTCGCGCCGGTGACCCGGGTCTTCGCGCGTTCCGTGGTGGTCCAGACGCCGATGACCGGGTTGCGTTTCGCGTCGCCCTTGAGCGCGACGTCGGCGAACGGCACCTGCAGCGCGATCGAGTTCACGTTGTACCCGGCGAGGGTGTCCCGCCCGACCTCGCTCAGGTCGCCGCCGTACAGCAGGTCGAACACCCGCAGGTCGAGGAAGAACGGGTCGTCGGCCTGGCCGGCGTAGACGTTCCAGCCGCCGGGGAGCCGCTTGTTCGCCTCCGCCCGCAGCTTGCCGTAGTCGGGCATGGTGGCCTTGCCGACCCGCGACGGCGCGACCGGGGCGCCGGTGACCCTGGTCTTGAAGGGCTCCCCGTGGAACGAGGACTCCAGGGTGTAGGTCTGGCGGAAGAGCAGGTTCTCGTCGTCGAGCGAGGTCACGGGCCCGTTGGCGTACAGGAACGTGTCGCCGCCGCGGCGGTCGACGTTCTGGAACGTCCAGCGGAACACCGCGTCGGCCTTCGCGTCGCCGTCGCTGTCGACGTTGATGTTGTAGACGGCGTCGGTGGCGAAGGGGTAGAAGTTCGGGCCGCCGGCGGGTTCGGAGAACGGCTGCCAGTTGGCGATGAAGGTGACGTACCCGGCCCGTTCGGGGCTGACGAACGCGTACAGGTCGGTGTTGTCGACGGCCGGGTCGGCGGCGACGAGCGGCGCCTCCCGGTGGCTGGACGCCGACGAGGTGCCGGGCCCGAGCCCGGCGAACGCCACACCGGCCGCCACGAGCGCGGCGGCGGTGGCGCGCCACCGGCGCCCTGCCCGGGTTGGAGTGGTCATCAGGGTGGTCCTCCCGCGTCTGGAGCGGTCCTGTGGTGGACCGCCGCACGCGGGGACTTCGCGTTCGTCCGGGTCGATGGATGGGTCGGTGTCGGCTAGGTGTCAGTGACCCGTCCGGGCCGGGATCAGCTCCGAATGCTGCGCAGCCCGACGCCGCCGTAGCCGTGCGACACCTGCTCGTCGCCTTCGGTGCCGCTGTCGGGCCGCCAGTCGCCGAGCCACACCAGTCCCGGCTCGAGCAGGTCGTAGCCGTCGAACAGGTCCGCGATGGCCGCTCTGGTGCGAGGGACGATCGGCGCGCTGGACTGCCGGTACACCTGCTGACCCTGCTGCGCGGGCGCGGCGGGCACCCCGTCGAGCGTCAGGTGCGACACGACGAGGTGGCTGCCGGGCGCGGTCGCGTCGCGGAGCCGGGCGATGAGGTCGCCCGGGCCGGCCTCGTCGGGGACGAAGTGCAGGATCGACACCATCAGGATCGCGACGGGCTCGCCGAAGTCGAGGTGCCCGGCGACCGCCGGGTCGGCGAGCAGCGCCTCCGGCTCGCGCAGGTCCGCGCACGCCACCGACACCCGGTCCAGACCGTCCACAAGGGACCGGGCCTGCGCGACGGCGACCGGGTCGTTGTCGACGTACACGACCTTGCCGTCGGTCATCTCGTGCACGTTGCCCTGCGTCGGCAGGCCCGTGCCGATGTCGAGGAACTGCCGCACCCCGGCCGCGGCCAGGTGCCGGACCGCGCGCTGCAGGAACCGCCGGTTGGTCCGCGCCGCCGCCGGCGTGTCCGGGAAGATCGCGAGGATCTTCTCCGCGGCCTCCCGGTCGACCGCGAAGTTGTGGTAGCCGCCGAGGTAGTAGTCATACATGCGGGCCACGTTGGGAACGCTGGCGTCGACGTCGCCGAGACCGGTCATCCACCCACCTTAATAGGATAGGTTGCGGCGCATGCTGGACGGACTCGACGACGTCGACTGGGCGTCGCTGGAGCACGCGTACGGTCCCGCCGCTGACGTGCCCGGGCACCTGCGCGGCCTCCTCGACGGCGCCGCCGACCGCCGCCGCGGCGCCCTGTCGGGGCTGTACGGCGGCATCTGCCACCAGGGGACCCGCTACGAGGCGAGCGCCCTGGCGGTGCCGTTCCTCCTGGAGCTCCTGCGGGACCCGGCGACCCCGGACCGCGCCGCGATCGCCGGGCTCGTCGCCGCGGTCGCCGTCGGGCTGCACGACACCTGGCTGCCCGGTGGCTTCCCGATCGCCGAGTTCCGCGCCGCCGCCGAGGGTGGCGCCGACCTGCTCCGCGCCGCGCCGCCCCCCGCGGACGACGACGAGGACGAGGACGAGGACGAGGACGAGGACGACGAGGATCTCGAGGAGGGCGCGGCGGGGGAGAGCCGCCTCGACTACTGGGAGCGCCTGGACGCCGCCCAGCAGGAGGCGATGGCGGCACACGTCGAGGTCGCCGCCTATGACGCGGTCCGTGCGGGTCAGCCGGTCCTGCGCGGCCTGCTGTCGGACGGGGACGCGGCCGTGCGGGCCGCCGCCGCGTTCACCCTCGGCTGGCTCCCGGAGGACGGGCCCGGCAACGTCGCCGCGCTGACCGCCGCCGCGGCCGACCCGTCCAGGTCCGTCGCCGCGACAGCGCTCGTCTCGCTCGGGCTGCTCGGCACCGCGGTACCGGCGGCGCTGCAGGACACCAAGCCGGAGATCCGCTGGGCGGCGGCGACCGCCCTGGCCCGGGTCCGGGGCGCCGAAGCGGGCGAGGAGGCGGCGGCGGAGCTGCTGCGCTGGGCGGGCGGCGCGACCACCGCCCGGCCCGGGATCGCGTTCCTCGACGGCGACCTCGCCGGCTACGCGGCCCTGTCCCTGCCGTCGCTCGGCGCCGCGTACGCCGCCGCGGCCCTCGACGCCCTCCTCGCCAGGCTCGGGACCGTCACCGGCGTCGAGACCCTCCCGGTCCTCGGCACGGCGCTGCGGGCGGTGTTCCCCGGCGGGGCCCGGCCGGCGGACGCGCCCCTCGACCCGCCGCAGCGCCGCCTCGCCGGGGTCCTGGCCGCCTCGCCGGCCGCGTGGCAGCTCGGCGGGCGCAGGTCCGGCAACGTGACGGGGCTGCTGCGCGCGTACGGCCTGCCCGCGGACCCGGCGGAGCTGCGCCACCTGGCAGGAGGCTGACCTGCGGACACGCCCGTCCAGGGGGTCAACTGTTGTCGTGCGGCAATTTGTTGTACGGTGGGGGAGTCGTCACCTCCGGCGACCCGCCACGTGTTGCCGCAAGCAGCGCGCTCCGGCGGGTCACCGGCCGGGCCCGTCCAGACAGCGGCGGTCCACCCGGTGCGTGACGGTCACTCGGTCTCATCCGCCGGCGCTCAAGACACGGGCGCTGTGAGCGATCTTCTGACCGGTCCTGAGCCTCGTGCGTCCTCTTCAGCAGGATGCCCGCTCGTCGTCCCTTGAAACGACGTCCTACCCGGACGGACCGGTCATGCACCGAAAGGCTGACCCTGCCGTGAGCATCGACCTGCACACCGAAGCCACCCGCACCGGCACCACCGACAGCACCACCGTCCCCGCGCCCGGCGTCGCCGCCCTGACCGCGCCGTCCGCGCCGGCCGCCGGCACGCACCGGACCCGGGAGACGGACGCCCAGGCCAAGGCCCTGCTGTCTCTGCTCGGCGACCTTCCCGCCGGCGCCGACCGGGAGCGTGTCCGGGCCCGCCTCATCGAGCTGTACATCCCCCTGGCCGAATACCTGGCCCGCCGCTTCCGCAACCGCGGCGAGCAGTTCGACGACCTCGTGCAGGTCGCGAACCTCGGCCTTATCAAGTCCGTCGACGGCTACGACCCGACCCGCGGCGCCGCCTTCACCAGCTACGCGATCCCGATGATCGTCGGCGAGCTCAAGCGGCACTTCCGCGACAAGGGCTGGGACGTCCGCGTCCCGCGCCGCCTGCAGGAGCTGCGCCTGGAGATCTCCAAGGTCTCCGGTGACCTCGCCCAGGACCTGGGCCGCTCACCGACCGTCGCCGACCTCGCGCAGAAGCTCGGGGCGAGCGAGGAGGACGTGATCGAGGGCCTCGACTGCGGCCAGGCCTACCGGGCGCTGTCGCTGGACGCGCCGGTCGGCGACGGCGGCGAGGGCGGTGCCACCGGCCTCGGTGACCTGCTCGGCGGCGACGACCCCGACATGGTCAACGTCGAGAACCGGGAGGCGCTGCGCCCGCTCCTGGCGAAGCTCCCCGCCCGCGAGCAGAAGATCATCGCGATGCGCTTCCACGGCAACCTGACCCAGTCGCAGATCGCCGCGGAGCTCGGCATCTCCCAGATGCACGTGTCCCGGCTCCTCGCCGGCGCGCTGCGCACCCTGCGCGCGTCGCTGACCCAGGACTGACCCTTCTTCCGGCAGAGGCGGCGGGCCCGGCGGCCCGCCGCCTTCCGCTATCCGGCGAACCGGTGCGCGGGCAGCCCCCGGGCGCCGGGGTCGAGCAGCAGCAGGTGCCCGGATCTCGGCGCCGCCGCCCCCCGCCCGCGGCGGGCGCTGGTGACGGCCAGGAGGCTCAGGTCCGGGCCGGCGAACGCGCACCGGGTCGGCCGCGGCACCGGCAGCTCCACGACCCGGTCGACGGCGCCGTCGGGGGAATACCGCACGATCCGCCCGCCGTCCCACTTGCAGTTCCACACGAAGCCCTCGGCGTCGACCGTGACACCGTCGGGGAACCACGCCTCGTCCTCGTCGGACGCGAACAACCGGCCCGCGCCGACCGTGCCCGTCGCGGGGTCGAACTCGTACGCGGTGATCCTGCTGCGGGCCGAGTCGACGTGGTACATGGTGCGCCCGTCAGGGCTCCACGCCGGCCCATTCGACACGATGATGCCGCCGAACGCCTTCGTGACCGTCAGGTCCCCGCGCAGGCAGTAGAACGCGCCGCTGGCCGCGGACTCCTCGACGTCCATCGTGCCGAACCAGAACCGGCCCGCCGGGTCCACGGCGCCGTCGTTGCACCGGTTGCCCGGGACGCCGGTCTCCACCTCCGCGACGGTCTCGACCCGCTGCTCCAGCGGGTCGACGAACGCGAGACCGTGCCGCAGCGCCGCGACGAGGCCGCCGCCGGCGCGCAGGCCGACACTGCCCACTGTGGACGGCAGCCGCATCGTCGTCACGCCGCGGGTCGTCCAGTCGAGGGTGAACAGCGCATCCCGGTCGATGTCGACCCAGTGCAGCCGGCCCGTCACCTCGTCCCACAGCGTGCTCTCGCCCAGCTCGCACGGGATGTCGGAGAGTGTCTCAATCATCGGCGCGCTCCCTGCCGTAGGTGAAGAGGATGGCGAGGATCACCAGGCCGTAGATGACGTTGCGACCGTACTCCGGCACCCGCTCCGCCTGCAGCAGGGTCACGATCGCGACGAGCGTGACGGACCCGGCGACGACACCGACGTAGTGGCCGCGTCCGCCGAGGATGGACACGCCGCCGACGACGACCGCCGCGATCGACTCGAACAGGTACGGGTCGCCCAGGCCCAGCGACGGCTGCCCGCCGTAGGCGACGAGCGTGATCCCCGCGAGGGCCGCGAACACGCCGCTGAGCACGTACAACGCGACCGTGACCGGCCGCACCCCGACCCCGGCCAGGAACGCGGCGCGCGGGTTGTTGCCCACCGCGTACACCTTGCGGCCGAACGTCGTCAGGGTCAGCAGCACCGTCACGAACAGTGCCACCCCCGCCCACAGCAGCAGCTCGGTCGGTACCCCCCACAGCCGGCCGACGACGAGCCGGCGCAGTGGTTCGGGGGCGTACGACGCGCACGAGCCGCAGGTGAGCCCCTTCGACAGGCCGAGCGACAGCCCTTGCAGGACACCGTTCATGCCCAGGGTCATGACGACGGCCGGCACGCCGAGCCAGGCGACGCCGAGCCCGTTGCAGAGCCCGACGGCGGCGCCGGTGCCCAGCGCCAGGACGACCGCCAGCGGCAGCCGGCCGGACTGGCCGAGGCTGCTGGTGGTGAGGACGATCGCGGCGCCGTTGAGCACCCACGGCATGGACAGGTCGATGCCGCCGACGAGGACGACGAGCATCTGCCCGGCGCCGACGAAGCCGATGAAGCTCGCCAGGACCAGCATCGTGCGCAGGCTGGTCCACGACCCGAACCCGGGATGGATGACGGCACCGGCGGCGAGGACGGTGGCCGCGGCGGCGAAGGCGTAGAGGACCCGCCGTTGCTTCATGCCCGCCTCCACTTGACGAACGCGCTGAGGCTGCCCAGCAGGACCGCCACGACCAGGAACAGGCCCTGGAACAGCGACTGGTACAGCGGGTCGATCCCGGCGAAGAACAGCACGTCGATGACGAGGGTCAGGGCGAACGCCCCGGCGACCGCGCCGAGTGCCGAGCCGCGCCCGCCGGCGAACGCGATCCCGCCGACGACGACCGCGGCGATCGACGTGAGGATGAACGGGTCCCCGGCGTTGGGGTCGCCGGACGTCGTGGTCGACACGTAGAACACCGCCGCGAGGCCGCTGCACAGGCCCGACAGGCTGTACACGCCGACCTTCACCCACGCGGTCGGCACCCCGACGGCACGGGCGGCCGTCTCGTCGCTGCCGACGGCGTAGACCCGCATGCCGAAACGGGTGCGGCGCAGCACCAGCCACCCGGCGACGGCCGCGCCGAGCCAGATCAGGCCGGTCGGCACGTCGGGGTCGGTGAGCACCGACCGGACCGCCGGGGAGATCTGCCCGCCCGGCACCGGCAGCACCTTCAGCGCGAGTCCACTGTAGACGGACAGGGTGGCGAGGGTGGTGAGGATCGGGGCGATGCGGCCCTTCGCGACGACGAGCCCGTTGACGGCGCCGCACGCGGCCCCGGCGGCGACCGCGGCGAGCATCCAGCCGGCCGTGACGGCCGCGCCGCCGGTCGACCCGGCCGCGACGATCGCGACGCCGAGCCCGACCATGCCGCCGACGGACAGGTCGATGCCGCCGGTCAGCACGACCAGGCTCTGCCCGATCGCGACGAACACCAGCGGCAGCGACGTGTTCAGCAGCGACAGGTAGTCGAACGGCGTCGGCAGATGCCCGAGGTTGGTGGTGTACACGGCGAGGTAGGCGACGGCGGTCGCGGCGAGCACCGCGTAGCCGAGCGTGGCGGCGCGCAGCTCAGACATGTGCACGCTCCCTGTCAGACACGCTGTCAGACATGCTCCCGCTCCTTCATGGCCGCCGCGACGATCAGCTCCGCGTCGCCGACGGGACCTTCCAGCTCGGCCGCGACCCGCCCTTCCCGCATGACGAGGACGCGGTGACACAGGTGCGCGATCTCCTCGGTCTCGCTGCTGTACAGCAGCACCGCCCGGCCCTGCGCGGCGAGCCCGGCGACGAGGACGTAGAAGTCGTGCTTGGTCGCGGCGTCCACGCCCCGCGTCACGTCGAACAGCAGCAGCACCTCGGCGCCGCTGAGCAGCCAGCGGCCCATCAGCACCTTCTGCTGGTTGCCGCCGGACAACGTACCGACGGGATGCCGGCTCGACGCCGCGCGCACCGCGAGCCGGTCCATGATGTCGCGCACCGCCGTGTCCTCGGCGGCGCGGCGCACGAACCCGGCGACGGACCGCCGCTCCAGGGTCGCCAGGGCGAGGTTGTCCCGCACCGACATCGGCAGCAGCAGCCCCTCGGCCTTGCGGTCCTCCGGCACGTACGCGATGCCGATCCCGGCCCGGATCGCGTCCTTCGGCCTGCGGATCGTGTGCGGCTTCTCGTTGACGATCACGTGCTGCCTGCCGGTGAAGAGCTTCAGGAACAGCTCGCGCTGGCCCTGGCCGGCGAGGCCGCCGATGCCGAGGATCTCGCCCCGGCGCAGGGCCAGGTCGACCTCGCCGACGCGCGCCCGCAGCGCGACGGTGTCCTGCGGCGGGGTCAGCGGCGGATACGTGGCCTCCAGGGTGCGGCCGCTCATCAGCGTCACCGCCTCCGCCTCGCCGAGCCGCTCCCGGGTCGTGACGTGGGTGCCGTTGCGGAACACCGTGACCCGGTCGGCGAGCGACTCGATCTCGCGCCACCGGTGCGAGGTGAACACCACGCAGCAGCCCTCCTCGCGCAGCCGCCGCATGTGCGCCGCCAGCCACGCCACCTGCTGCTCCTGCAGCGCCGCCGTCGGCTCGTCGAGGATCAGCACCTCCGGCCGGGTCGCCAGGACCCGCACCAGCTCGACGACCTGGCGGTGCGCCACCGACAGGGTCCTGGTGACGGCCGCGGGGTCGATGTCGTCGATGCCGTGCGCCACGAGGATCGATTTCGCCGTCGGTACCAGCTGACGACGCGAGACGAGTCCGAACCTTCCGCGGGGCGGGTCCCGCAGGAGCAGGTTCTCCGCGACCGTGAGGTCCGGCAGCAGCGACAGCTCCTGGAACGCCGTCGCCAGCCGGCCCGTGACCCGGACTGTGCCCTTGTCCGGTCGCACCAGGCTGCAGAGCACCTTGATCATCGTGCTCTTGCCGGCGCCGTTCTCGCCGGCCAGGGCGTGGATCTCGGCTTTCCGTGCGGCGAACGCCGCCTCGCGGAGCGCCCGCACCCCGCCGAAGGAGCGGTCGACTCCTTCGGCGAGGACGGCAGACGTGTCCGTCATCCGAGCTTCACCGCGAGGGTCTTGCCCGGGCAGGGCGTGCCGTCGGTGGCCGCCTCCTGGCACAGGACCACGGTCGCGTTCGGCCCGGAGTCGGTGAAGTCGGCGAAGAAGCTGTCCGGCAGGTCCGGGAACACGGTCTCGCCGACCTTCACCGTCTCCGACGTGACCATCGGGAACGGGATCGTCACGCTGGTCTTCGGGTGCTCGCCCTTGATGACGGCCCGGGCCAGCTCCAGGGAGATCACCGACAGGAACGGCGGCTGCCCGATCGACATGCCGTTCACCTTCGGCGTCGACACCCCGGCCAGGTACTTGCGGAAGCCGTTCTCCGCCTCGCCGCCGACGACGGGGACGGGCTTGTTCGCCTCGATGAACGCCTTGATCACGCCGTCGGTGCCGCCGGACACCCACACGCCGTCGACCTTCGGCAGGCTCGGCAGCTGCGCCGACGTCTGCCGCTACGCGGTCGCCGAGTCCCACATGCCGCTGTACGTGGCGACGACCTTGATGCCCGGGTTGGCGTCGAACACCTTCTTCGCGCCGGCGTTGCGGTCGTTGTCGGCGCCGGTGCCGGCCACGCCGGTGACCATGACGACGTTGCCCTGGCCCTTGAGCTGGTCGACGACGAACTGGGCGAGCTGCTCACCGAACTTCACCTGGTCGGTGTTGACCGTCAGGCCGCACTTGTTGTCGACGGTGTTGTCGAACGACACGACGACGATGTTGCGGTCGCAGGCCTGCTGGACGACGCCGTTGAGGCCGCTGGTCGACGCGGCGTTGATGACGATCCCGTCGACGCCCTGCGCGATGAGGTTCGAGATCTGGCGGGTCTGGGTGGCGACGTCGTTGCCGGCATTGAACACGCTGCAGTCGACCTGGTCCTTGTACGGCGGCATCGCGCAGGCCGCCTTGAACACGTTCTCCATCTCCACGCGCCAGCCGTTGCCGATGAACGAGTTCGACAACGCGATCTTGATCTTTCCCGTGGCGGCCTTGGGGCTCTGTTCGGCGGTGCTGCACGCGGCTGCGGCCGGGAACAGCAGGGTCAGGGCCAGGAGGGCCCTCATGGAACGCGGTAGAATCATGGTTGCTCCACCTTCGGCGATCGGCCGTTTCCCGGCCGGTTGTCTGGTGCTGCGATCGGCCGTGGACGGCAATCCGTGGCCGGTTTCTTGCTGCATTGGCGTGCGGCAGGGCGGCCAGAGCTTTCGCGCTCTGGCCGTTTCCTTTGATGCTTCGGTTTCCGGCAGGGTGTTGTGGTGCGCCGGCCGGCCGACGGGTTGGGAAGGCCGGCCGGCGAGCTTTGTTCCGGCCTAGCGGACCGGCAGCGGAAATCTGGTGGCGTCGCGGAGCACGGCGGCGGCCGCTCCCACGACGACGACCTCGTCGATCCCGATCTCACCGGCGACGACGTCGGGGACGGCCTCCCCGGCGTGGATCGCGCGGCGCATCATCGACTGGCGCAGCGGCTCGATGAGGATGTCACCGGCCGGCGCGAGACTGCCCCCGAGCACGATCAGCTCGGGGTCGAGCAGGTTGTACATGTTGGCCATGGCGACCCCGATGTGCCGGCCCGCGTCGGCGAGGACGCGGCGGCACCCGGCGTCACCCTCGTGCGCGAGGGCGATCACCTCGCCGATCGACGGCCGCCGCCCGTGGCTCTGCCACAGCTGGTCGGTGATCGCGTCCGGGTTGGCCAGGGTGTTCAGGCAACCCCGGCCGCCGCACGCGCACACCAGGCCGTCCTCGTTGATGGTCGTGTGGCCGATCTCGCCGGCCGTGCCGTTGGCCCCGACATACAGGCGCCCGTCCATGACGAACCCCGCGCCGATGCCGGTGGCGGTGTAGATGTAGGCGTAGTCGCGCAGCCCCCGCGCCGCGCCCCAGGTCATCTCGGCGAGCGCGGCGAGGTTGGCGTCGTTGCCGGCGTGCACCGGCAGCCCGAGCACGTGCTCGCCGAGCAGCCGCGGGTCGAGACCCACCCACGGTTTGAGCGTGCACGCGCGCCCGGTCAGCCCGGTCCGCCGCTGGATCGGCCCCGGCATGGCGATGCCGACCCCGATCACCTCGTCGCGCCGGAACCCGGTCTGCTCCAGCAGCCCGTCGATCAGCCGGTCGACCAGCAGCAGGGTGTCCTGCGGCGAGGACCGCTCGTCGACCTGGACCGCGTCGCGCCGCAGCAGCACCTGCGCCACGTCACAGACGGCGATCCGCACGATCCCGTTGCCGATCTCGACGCCGACGGCGACGCCGAGCCCGCCCTTGAGCCCGATCAGGGTCGGCGGCCGCCCGGCCCTGCTCTTGTTGCCGCTCTCGGCGACCTCGACGGCCGCGCCGGCCTCGATGAGCTCCCCGACGACGCTGGCGACCGTCGACCGCGACAACCCGATCTCCGCCAGGGCGGCCCGGCTCATCGCACCGTGCTGCCGCAGCGCGTGGATCACACGGCTGCGGTTCGCACTGCGTTGCGCTGATCCCGAGTCGAGCGGCGACATGCCCTTGAGTATTCGCATTCACCAAGGTCCAGTCAATAGAAACTGCGGTAGAGCGCTTCCCCGCGATTTCTTCTGCCTGTTTCAGGCAAAATAAGTCCGCTCGGAGGAATCATGGAAATGCACCCCGCAACGACCGCCATGCATCACTGGATCCATGGCGCCGCCACCGGCGACTGGTCCCGTCTCATCGGCATGCTCGACCCCGCCGTGACCTTCCACGTCCCGGTCGAGGGTTTCGCCGGGGTACGCCACGGCGCCGCCGACGCCGTCCGCTTCTTCGACTGGCTGACGGCCAACCTCCGCGCGGACCTGGTCGTCCACTCGACCCTGACGGGGGAGCGGGGCGTCGCCTTCGAGCTCCAGGTGACCGGCACGATGCGCGGGACGCCGTTCACCCAGCGCCTCTGCCTGGCCCTCGAGTGCCGCGACGACCGGGTCACCGCCTTCCGCGAGTACCTGGCCTGGCCCGGCGGTCTGCACTGAACCCCTCACTCACACGGGTGCCCCGGCCCCCAGGTCCGCACCGGCCCGCCGTCCCGGCCGTTAGCCTCGGACGAAGGGGGTGGGCGAAATGGGTAAATCGCCGGAATTGAAGTGGGTTCTGCGACCGGACCGGAACGGCGTGCACCACGCCGAACTGGCCCCGCACGACGGCAAGGAGATCTACGCCTTCGGCGACACCGACGCCAACGGCCGCGTCGAGATCACCCTGATGGACGGCACACGCGTCCGCGCCCGGCGGGGCGAACTGATCCCCTGCTGAGACCGGCGGACCCGCCACCGCGGCGCAGGGCTTCCACGGCCCCTCCCGCCGCCCGCAGCGGACCTCCGCCACCACGCTCCGGCGCCCGACCCTCAACCGGGCGCCGGAGCTGCGCTGTATCTCCGCCCCACCGCTGCGCGGCGGGTCCCGCTGGGGGATTCTCACCCCAGACCCCCAATGCGCCGCGAGCGGCGCACAGCCGCGCGTGCCGCGCTGGCTGGGATCGCGCGTGCGCGCGGCATCCGGTGGCCGGCCTCTGCGCCGCCACCGTCCCTGCGACGCCCCGGGGCAGTCGTCTACTCCGCGCCCGGATCGCGCCGATGCTCGGCACCACAGATGTGATGGTTTGACTGGGTCCTCCGCGCGACTCGCGGTACGACCGGATGCCGGAATCGCTGGCCGTGGAGACTGCAATGTTCGGCGTGTAGCGAGGTGACCCTGTTCGCCTTCGACGGGATTTCCGTGAAGCGGAATACCAATCCGCTTCGCAGAAACCAGCGGAACGGGAACACGTTGAGGCTCCGACACGCCTGGCAACCCGTCGAGCGATCTGCCTGCCGGAACCAGCCGGCTCGCGGTCGACGATCGGCCGCGGCGTGTGATGGCCGGTCGACCGGACGTCAGTTCAGGACGCCGGCAGGTCGACGCGCCGTCCTGTGCCGAACCCCGGCGCTTGGTCGTCGGTGACCATGGCGAATGTGCCGTCCGGCACTCCGTCGAGAGCCGCGACGCGGGACGCGGCCGCCAGTAGTGCTGCCTCGTCCGCTCCGGTGATGAAGAAGATGTAGACGTCGCCGTGTTCCTCGCCGTCGTCGTAGACCTCGACCGTCCCTTCGTCCTCCAGCTCGACCAGGAGATCCTCGACCTGATCGATCCATGGGAACGGATAGGCGTCGGGCGCGGAACTCCTCGCTCGCACCAGCGGAACGTGGATCTCGACAATGGCTGTCATGACGGCATGATCCACCAGGAAGCGGCACGATGGCGGCCGGCCAGGTGCCACGGCAGCGATCGATGCGTATGACCCGCGGCCACGTATCGACGCGGTTGCTTGATGTCGGGGGTGGGTTGCGGGCCGTTCAGGGGTCGTGACGCCGGTCGTTGCGTGCGCGTCCGTCAGGTGCACCAGGCGGTTCGTGCAACGACGACCGGCGGCCGTCGGGCGTCAGCGGAGGGCGGGGGAGTCCATGGATCTGCATCGCCGGCGCAGGTGGGTGTGGATTTGGGTGGCGGTCCGTGCGGCGCTGCAACGCCATGCCGGTGACCGCCACACGTACGGCTAAGGCGTGTTTGGTAAGGCGGGTCAGAGCCATTCGTTGATTGCGGCGATGGTGACGGTGGCCTGGTAGCGCACCGCCAACTTGTCGTAGC
>NZ_JBVJIJ010000028.1:0-36371 GCF_055586325.1 Dactylosporangium sp. NPDC051087
CCAGTCCTCCACGCTCAACACCCTCCAAGATCCTCAAAGAGGAGGGGTCAAGATTCAAAAATCCGCTAGGGGTCAGTCTTCAGGAAGCGGCGACACCTCTGGACGTTTCGGCGCTGCCGGTCGGGGCAGTTGGACGCGCACTAGGTGCTGGTGCTTTGCGCATCGGCACGTCTACCGCCGGAAGGAGGCGTGATGAGTTTCCGGGACAAGGCTCAGCACAAGGCCGAAGAGGCGAAAGGCACTGTCAAGCAGAAAAGCGGCGAGGCCACCGACGACGAACGGCTCGAGGCCGAAGGTCGGTCCGAACAGGGCTCCGCGAAGGTCAAGCAGGCGGGGGACAAGGTCAAGGACGCGGCCCGCAACGTCAAGGACGCCCTAAGCTGATCTGGCAGCCGTCCTGAGCAGATCGCACGGAGCGCGGCGTGTCCGACGCCGCGCTCCGCGTCTGCGCCTCGTTCACGCCTCGGACGCCCGGTAAGCGCGTCGTGCGCGACGGCACGTGCCGACCTTCGCTGGAATTACAGTCCAGCGAAGGTCGTCCGCCCCGCTGGCGTCCGCCAGAAGCCAACTGACGCCACAATGGCTCCCCGTCCCCGACGCCTGCGGGAACCAGCACAACCGCACGGCTCGACCCTTATCGTGCGTGGCGGTGACACCGTGTCGGCGGGCGTGGGCACGGCGGTATCCTGCCTAACGGAGTCGTTCGCCGAGGTCGCCAAAGACGGCGTGGTAGCGCAATGTGGTTCCGTCGGCACGGTCGGCCGGCAGGGTCGGCGCCGTCGTTAGCGAGGCAGTGTTGAGCTGAAGAGTTGCGCCGCCGGCGGGGCTGCGACCCAGGTCTGGCAGTGGGTCTTCGGCCGCAGTGTCAACGGCAAGGGCTACCGGTTCTGGGTCAACGCCCAGACCGACGGCAAGCTCATGTTCGACGCGTTCAGCGGTGAAGGCAGGTACCCCAGCTTCACGGTGATCTCCTCGAACACGAAGTACGCCTCGGGCACCGCCGGTGAGGCCTGCCAGCTCTGGTTCGAGTCGCAGTGACCAACGGTCGCGCAGGGTCGGCAACCTGGATACGGCAGGAGCACCTGTCGGCGAGCACCACCGCGTTGGGGACGGCGTCCAGAGTCGGCAGCAACCGCACACGAGCGGTCATTGTCCCAGAGCACGTTGGCGGCAAGGTCGGTCCTGGCACGATGCATGATGCACTGGCCCGACGGGTATTAGCGGCACGGCAATCAAACCGAAGGGGACCCAACGTGCTGTCGAGCGTGGAAACGAGTATGGCTTTGTTCGTACCACCCGCGGCGACCGATGATGACGACACGCCAATCACCCCCAAAAGCACCGCCGAAGCAGCGATGCAGCGTCTACGAACGCCGTTTGACCTTGTCGTATCGGCCGCCACGGCACCGCAACTGCCGGACATCGATACAGGCGCCTGATGTACGGCGGCAGCAACGCCGCTACCGACGCCGATGCCCACCAGCCCCCGCGGCATGCACGAGATCGCGTCGGAACGCACGTAAGACGAGCACCCCATTTGCGCCAACCGCCTCGGGTGGCCCGCCGGGCTCAGTCAGCCGTAGGTACTGGTCTTCGGTGAATAGGCAGTTCGAACCAGATGCCTTTCCCGTTACCTCCATGCTGATCGACACCCCACCGGGTGGCGACCGCTTGGACGACGACGAGCCCCCGTCCATGCTCAAGACACACTCCGACGTCGGTTTCGGTGCGATCGTGCAGCACAGGCGGCGCAGAGCTGTGGTCGCTGACCGTGACCCGCAGGGTAGTCGGGGTGCAATACAGGTGGACCGTATCGAGACCATCGCCGTGCTGGACGGCGTTGTTGCACAGTTCGCTGAGCAAGAGCTCGACGTCATCGGCAAGAACATCGCCGGGCGGGCGCTCGAGCAAGCCCGGAAGGGCCCCCGGGACCAGGTGCGGGCACCGACGTTCGCGTCGTCGTCGGCGCCGTTCGTTGGCTGCCATCGCGCCGAGCGCCTCGACCGTCGCTCCGGCGGATCGGGCGACGTGCGGTGAGCGTCAACCGGCGGATGACCTGGCGGCGAATGATGTGCGCCATCGTCGGAATTCACCAGCACATCCACCTCCAATCGCGGTGACCGCCCCATCGTCGAGGTACCCACATCTGGGGGAAGCATCGGCCACTGGACAAGCGTTTGGGCCGACCACACCCCGACTGCATCGGGGTGTGGTCGGCGGAACGGGCGGCGCCTACGGACCACTGATAGGAACACGACCACCCGGCGTGTTGGGCAGATCTCTTCGTAATGTGGCTGCCGGCGTTCGACGCCTGATCGGCCGGGCCGGCGGGCGGCGGTGCAGTGCACGGCGACTACTAGTTGCTTGTCGGCTTGACGTCGATAGGTGCGGGCTCGCTGTCGCGTTAACCGTGATCGTCGGCGGCCGCCGGCCCGGCACTCCAGCCCGGCGTAGAGAGACTGCGGTGGGAGGTGTCAGGGGCGGGAGGCGCGGCGGAGCAGCTCGGCCATCGGCAGGGTTGCCGCGCCGAAGGCGACGGCATCCGGGCCCAGCTCGCACAGCTCGATCGACACCTGGCCGAAGGGGTGCTCCAGTGCCTGCTCGCCGGCGGCCTCGCGGATCTGGGGCAGGAGGCGGGCGCCGAGGGCGAGGCCGGCCCAGCCGCCGAGGACGACACGCTCGGGGTTGAAAAGGTTGACGAGGTTGCCGATGCCGGCGCCGAGCATGCCGGCGGTCTCGGTGAGGATGGCGTCGGCCTCGGAGGTGCCGGCGGCGATGAGGGCGGCGACGTCGGCGAGCTCGTCGGTGGTGCGGACGTGGGTGGGGTCGAGCTGCTGGTAGCGGTCGAGGATGCCTTCGGCGCCGACGTAGGCCTCGAGGCAGCCGCGGGCGCCGCACCGGCACTGGCGGCCGCCGTAGACGACGGTGGTGTGGCCCCATTCGCCGGCGCTGCTGCTGGCGCCGCGGTAGAGGGTGCCGTTGGTGATGACGGCGGCGCCGACGCCGGAGCCGACGAGGACGATGACGGCGTTGGCGGCGCCGCGGCCGGCGCCGAACCACATCTCGGCCTGGCCGAGGGACTTCGCGCCGTTTTCGACGAAGAGGGGTGCGGTCACGCCGCCGGCGCGGAGCAGGCCGTCGAGGGAGGTGCCGCGCCAGCCGATGGTGGGGGCGTGGACGCGGACGGGGTCGGACTGCTCGACGGTGCCGGGCACGCCGATGCCGACGCCGATGACGTCGGCGGGGTCGGTGTCGCCGAGGACCTCGCGGATGCCGGCGAGGACCTGCCCGGCGACGGCTTCGGGGGCGGGCCGGGAGGAGGGCAGCGGCTCGTCGACGGCGGCGAGGCGCTGCATGGACAGGTCGAACAGCTCGACCTTGACGCCGGTCTCGCCGACGTCGGCGCCGACGAGGCGGCCGAAGTCGGGGTTGACGCGCAGCAGGACGCGCGGGCGGCCGCCGTCGGAGTCGATCTGGCCGGCCTCGACGATGAGGTTTTCCTGGAGCAGCTCGGCGGTGACGCTGCTGGCGGTCGCGGCGCTCAGCCCGGTGATCCGGCTCAGGTCGTGGCGGCTCAGCGGCCCGCGGAAGAACAGCTCGGACAGCAGCGTGGACCGGTTGCGCCGGCGCATGTCACGGGTCGTGGCCCGCTCGACCTCGATGCGCACCACCGCCGCGAACCCCTCCCCCGACTCCTGCTGTCGGTGAATCGTGTCATGTGAGCGCTCCCGCGTCGACACCGTGGGTGCTTCATCGCTTTCTGGCGCGTCGCGCGACCGCCGCCACCAGCATCAACGCTACGACGGTGAACGCGCCGAGCAGCAGCGGGGCGCGGGTCGCGGAGCGGGCGGGTTGCTTCGGCGGCGGCGCGGCGGCGGCGTGTGTCGCCGACGGTGCGGCGCGGCTCGGGGGCGGTGGTTTCAGGGCGCTGGGATAGCGCAGGATCACCGCCGGACCGTCCTGGTCGGAGACGGTGAGCAGGCCTGTCCCGTCGGCGGTGTAGGCGATCGCCTCGCCCTGCGGCTCGTCGGGCAGTGCGGTGACCGTCGGCTTGCCGGTGGTGATCGCCTTGGCGACGTCGCCGCCGGTCACCTCGAACTCGTAGGCGTCGGAATAGGTGCGCACGACGGCGCGGGTGCCGTCGGCGGACACGGCGCCGCCGGTGACCCAGGCGACGCCGAGGAAGCCCCACGGGTTGGACGTGCCGGTGCGCTGCGGCTGGAACACGCCGACCTTGGTGAGCTTCGCGCCCTCGGTGTTGTCCGTGGGCAGCGGCGTGTCGAGGCGGAACACCTCGCCGTTGGGGTCCTTCGTGACGATCACCGGCCGGCCCTGGCCGTCGATGAGCAGCGCCTCGGCGTCGCGGGGCACGCCGTCCGGATAGACCAGGCGGTGGATCTTCAGCTGTTTGGATCCGGCGGCCATGGTCCACAGCGCGATCGTGCTGCGGCGGGTGCCGGAGCCGCCGGTCAGGGGACTGTTGTCGCCGATGTCGGCGATCCACACGGTGCCCTTGCGGTCGACCGCGAGGTCCTCGGGGTCGCGGGCGGTCCGCGGATACTGGACGCTGCCGGTCACCTTGCACGCCTTGTCGAGCGTGAAGACGCGGGTCTTGGCGGGGTCGGGATTGCTGTCGTTCTCCACGAGGAAGCCCGTCGGGGTGACGGCGAGGCCGGACACCTCGGTCACGGCCGGATCGGTGATGCGGCAGACCTCCGCGGGCGCCCCGGACACCTGCGTGGGTGCGTGCGCGTAGGCGGGGGTGGGAGCCAACAAGACCAGCAACGCCACCGCCCCCCGCATGCCCTCAGTTTCCCAGAACCCGGGGGATCATGTCCGGACATCCGGTTTGGGTGACCATGCGTCAACCGTTCGGTTACGCATTGCAGCCGACACGTTGGGGGAAATGCGCGGAGGTTACGGCCTCAATATGACACATTTCGGGCATGAAGACATGGGGGAACACGCATGGCGGCCGGATGAGAGCCATCCGGCCGGCGGTCAGGGTGGCGGCGGGTGCGGCGGCGATGCTCGGCGTGGCGCTCTTCGCGCTCGGTGGCGCAGGCCCGGCGGGCGCCGCGGCGGCCCGGCCCGCGGCCGAGCCCGCCGAGGCGGCCGCGCCGGTCGCACCCGCCGCACCGGTGATCGTCGCCCGGTACACCTTCGACGCCGCGGCGAACGGCGCGACCGTCGCCGACGACTCCGGCAACGGTCACACGCTCACCTCGTCGGCGGGGCACGGCGGCCGGGTCCGGCTCGCCGAGCGCCTCGCCGGCCGGGCGGCGAACTTCCCGGCCCGCTGCGCGGGCAAGAAGTGCCCGCACGCGGTGCTGCAGACGCCCGACGCCCCGGAGCTCAATCCCGGCACCGGCCCGGTGCGCTACGGCGCGACGGTCCGCCTGACGAAGAAGGAGACCGGCTCCGGCCAGAACATCGTGCAGAAGGGGTACTCGGCGTCCGGCACCCAGTACAAGCTGCAGATCGACGGCGCGGCCGGCCGCCCGAGCTGCGTGTTCGCCGACGCGGCCGTCCGCGCGATCCACGTGGCGATGTCGGACGTGTCGGTGTCCGACGGCGCCTGGCACCGCCTGGAATGCCGCCGGGCGGGCACCTCGCTGACCCTGCTCGTCGACGACGTGGAGCACGGCTCGGCGACCCTGCCGGCGACGCTGTCGGTGGTCAACACCGTGCCGCTCAGCATCGGCGGCAAGGGCAACGGCCTGGACAACGACCAGTTCCACGGCAGCCTCGACGACGTCTGGATCGCGCGGGGCTGAGCCCCGCCGCCCGTCCCCCGGGCTCAGGCCTTCCGGGCCCGGGGGACGAAGACGGCGATCACCGTGGCGAGGGCGAGCATCGCGGTCAGCACCGCGAACGCCGCCGTGTAGCCGGACTCCAGCGGTACGCCGGACGGGGACGCGTGGGCGGTGATCATGGCGCTGGCGACCGCCGCGCCGATGGAGCCGCCGATGGTGCGGATGTTGGCGTTCATCCCGCTGGCCACGGCGGTCTGCCCGGCCGGGACGGTCGCCACGATCAGGTTGATCATCGCGGTGAAGGTCAGGCCGAGCCCGACGCCGAACGCACCCGTCGCCACGAAGATCTGCCAGTAGGCGCCGTGGAACAGGGTCAGCCCGCCGCACGAGACCGCGGCGATCGCCGTGCCGAGCAGCAGCTGGACCTTCTTCGGCACGTACACGGTCAGCGGCCCGCTCACGAACCCCGCGACGGCCATCGTGACCAGCATCGGCAGCATCGCCAGCCCGGCACCGGTGACGGTGGTGCCGAAGCCGTAGCCGGTGGACCGCGGCGTCTGCAGGAACTGCGGCAGGAACGCGTAGGTGGCGAACATCCCGGCACCGAACAGCAGCGCCACCGCGTTGGTGGTCCACACCGCCGGCAGCCGCATCATCTGCATGTCGATCAGCGGCTCCGCGGAGCGGAGCTCGACCAGTACCCACGCCGCGATCAGGACAAGGGCCAGCAGCAGCGGGATGATGACCCGCCCCGACGTCCACCCCCAGACCGGGGCCTTGCTCAGCGGCAGGATCAGGGCGACCAGCCACCCGGACAGCAGCACCCCGGCGAGCCAGTTGATCCGGGCCCGGTGCGCCGTGACCGGGGACTCCCGGACGAACCGCAGGGCGAGGGCGAACGTGCCCGCCACGACCAGCGCGGGGATCCAGAACAGCGCCCGCCAGTCCAGCGCGGCGACGACCGGACCGGCGAGGACCACGCCGAGGCCGCCGCCGACGGCGATCACCGCGGACAGCCCGCCGATCGCGGACGGCACCCTGGCCGGCGGCAGCTCGTCGCGGATGATGCCGAACGAGACGGGGAACACCGCCCCGCCGAGACCCTGCACGATCCGCCCCACGATCAGGACGCCGATGTTGGGCGCCACGGCGGCGATCACACAGCCGACCACGATGGCGGCGAGCGCGACGAGGAGGGTGCGGCGTTTGCCGTACATGTCGCCGATGCGCCCCATGACCGGGGTCGCCACGGCGGCGGAGAGCAGCCACGCGGTCAGCACCCAGGTGACGGTGCTCTGGCTGGTGTGCAGGTCGTGCTGGATCGTCGGCAGCACCGGGCTGACCAGCGACTGGAGCATGGAGAACGAGGCCGCCGCGGCCGCCAGTGCGGCGAAGGTGAACCGCCCCGCGCGCACCGGTGGTGTGGTGGCGACGGGTGGCGGGCTGAGGGTGAGTGCGCTTGTCATCGGGTTCCCTCGAACGCGGTACATTAGTGGAGGTGCGCCTCCACATTAGTGGAGGGACGCCTCCGCTTCAAAGTTTTGCCTGATCTGACCGCTGTGCTGGAGAACACAATGTCCGCCGATCCGCCCGTCGCCGTCCGCCGTCCGCAACGCGCGGACGCCCGGCGCAACTTCGACGCCCTGCTGGCCGCCGCCCGGGAGTCCTTCGCCGAGCAGGGCACCGACGCGTCCCTGGAGGACATCGCGCGGCGCGCCGGGGTCGGGATCGGGACGCTGTACCGCAACTTCCCCACCCGGCAGGACCTGTTCGAGACCGTGTACATCGGCGAGATCGAGCAGCTGTGCCAGACGGCCGAGGACGTCGCCGGCCTGCCCCCGTGGGACGCACTCGCGTCGTGGCTGCACCGGTTCGTGGCGTACGTGGCGACGAAACGCGCCATCTACGAGGCGCTGAACCGCGACTCGGCGATGTTCCGCACCTGCCGCGAGGAGATCTACCGCGTCGGCGAGCCCCTCATGACCCGCGCCCAACAGGCCGGCGCCGTGCGCACCGACATCACCTTCGACGACACCGTCCGGATGATCAGCGGCCTGATGTCCGCCGGTTACCGCGACGAGGCCCAGCGCGACCGGATCCTGCAGGTCGCCCTGGACGGCCTCAAGCGGCACTGACCTCGGAAGGGCGCACCACCGCCGCCGCGGTCCTCGTCGGTTAGGGTCGGCGCCGTGACCGACATCGAGCCGGGGCTTGCCCGGATCCGGGGGCTGTTCGCCCGCCTCGACGAGCTGGGCTGGCCCGAGGCGCGGCCGGCCCCCCTCGAAGCGTCCACAGTGGAGGGATTCGAGGCGCGCAACGGGCTGCGGCTGCCGGAGGGATACCGCCGCTATCTGCTGGAGTTCGGCGACGCGGACACCGGGCTGCTGGCCCTGGCCGCGTACGGCACGCCACTGTCGAAGCAGGACGAGGCCGAGGACTACTTCCGGTGCAGCACCGCGCCGTTCCCGCTGACCCGCGCCTGGGCGGGCACGCCCGACGAGCTGGAGGAGTACCGCGAGGAGCTCGGCGAGGACGCGGACCACCTGGACGAGGACGACTTCTACGACATCGACGGCGAGCCCAGGGACGGGATGCTGCACCTCGGCGGCACCCGCAGCCAGCTCTACGCCTGGCTGGTCCTCAACGGCCCCCACGAGGGCGAGGTCTGGGTCGACAGCACCGGCTACGCCCCCGACGGATGGCTCGCCCCGGCGGTGGACATGCTGCAGGAGTTCGTGCCCGAACACTGGTGGCACGCGCTGCGCGACGAGCCGTGGTTCCCGGCCGTCGAGGAGCCCGTGGGCGGCCCCGGCTTCCTCGCCCTGACCGGCGACTGCCTGGCGCGCGTCGTGCTGCGCGCGCGGATCCGCCGGGACCTGCCCGCCGACGCCGTCCACGCCGTCGACGAGCGGCTCAAGGCTCTCCGGTACGGCCACGAGTACGACCTGCGGAAGCTGTTGCGGCAGAACGCCTGACATCCGCCGTCTGTCCAATGTAGATGTCCGCTAGCCGACAACCACGCGGGCCTCGGAGGCGCCAGGATTCCGCGTGTGATGACACGAGCACTGCTCCCGATCGCCGTCGCGGCGATCGCCCTCGCCGGTTGCTCCTCGGAGGACCCGGCCGACACCGCGGCACCGGCCGCCACCGGGGCGGCGTCCAGCACCGCCCCTGCCGCCGCCACGTCCGGCGCGGCGGCACCGTCCAGCTCGGCGGCCGGCTCGGCGGCCGGCTCCGCCGGGGGCGCGACCGGCGGGGGCTGCCCCGTCGACGCCGCCACGCTGCAGAAGGCGTTCCAGGCCAACGCCGAGGTCGCCGGGGCCATCATCCTCGGCAAGGGGTTCAAGGACATCAGCTGCTACCAGGGCTACGCGACGGCCCTGACGCAGCCCGAGGCGATGGACACCGCCGTCGTCGTGTTCAAGTACGACGGCACGAAGAAGGCGTGGGCGGCGCTCATCGGCGGCACCGACAACGTCTGCCAGGACACCGTGCCGGCCTCGATCCGGCCGAAGCTCAAGCACTGCACCTGACCGACCGGTGACGAACGGGCCGGCGGTCAGCCGGCCTGTTCGCGGGACCGGTAGACGCCTGGGGTCCGGCCGGTCGCCCGGCGGAACGTGTCGACGAAGCTGCTCGGCGTCGCGAACCCGCACCGGTGCGCGACCGCCGTCACCGGCAGGCCCCCGGCGAGCAGGATCATCGCCCGGTAGACCCGGACGTTGGTGCGCCACTGCGGATACGTCATCCCGAACTCGGCGCGGAACAGCCGGGCGAGGGTGCGCTCGCTCGCGCCCGCCTCCCGCGCCAGCGACGACAGGGTCCGCGGCTCCTCCAGGCGGTCCGCCGCGGCGGCGCAGGCCGCGGCGAGACGGGCGTCGCGGGCGGTCGGCAGCGCGACGGGCTCCTGCGGCGCCCGGTGCAGGCGGTCCCGGATCACCGCCCGGATCCGCCGCTCCTCCTCGATCGGCAGTTCCGCGTCGGTACAGGCGACGAGCAGCTCCCGCAGCAGCGGGCCGACGGCGACCACGGTCGGCGCGGCCACCGGCAGCGGCGGGTCGGCGACCGGGAACCCGACGGTGTGGAACGCGCTCGCGCCGTGGAAGCGGTGCTCGTGCCAGCAGCCCGCGGGAATCCACACGGCCCGGTCCGCCGCCGCGACCCACCCGCCGGCCTCGGTCTGCACGGCGATGACCCCGCGGCTGACATACACCAGCTGATGCTGGTCGTGGCGGTGCCGGTCGATGTGCGTCCCGGCCCCGTGCTCGAACGCCTTCGTCGGCGCGACCGGCATGTGGCGGATGTTCGACATCGAACGGCAGAATACCGGAAGCCCGCACCGTACCGCTGCTGCGATCTTGGACGGGTGCCTGATGAGCAGACTCCGTGGCGCCGCATGCGGGTGTGGGCGGCCGCGCACGCCGTCGACGACTTCTACCAGGGCATCGTGCCCGCCGCGGTGCCCTACTTCGTGCTCGACCGCCATTACGGCTATGTCGCCGCGGCCGGGCTCGCCATGGCGGCCGCGCTGGGCAGCTCCCTGCCGCAGCTGGTGTTCGGGGTCCTCGCCGACCGGCGGCGGATGCCGTGGATGTCGCCGGTGGGGGTGGCGCTCGCCGGTACCGGCGCCGGACTGGCGGGCGTCGCGCCGTCCTATCCCCTCGTCTGGGCGCTGCTGCTGCTGTCCGGGCTCGGGGTGGCCATGTTCCACCCGGCCGCCGGCCGGGACGCCCGGCTCGCCGCCGGGTCCAGCGCGACCGCGATGAGCTACTTCGCCGCGGGCGGCAGCGTCGGGTTCTTCGTCGCGCCGGCCGTCGCCACCCCGGCCCTGGACGCGTGGGGCGTCGGCGCGACGGCGCTGTTCATCCCGCCGGCCGTGCTCATGGGGTTCGTCCTGCTCCGCCACCAGCGCCGCGTCACGGGCCGGGCGGCCGCCAAGGCGGCGGTGGCGGGCCGGGACCGGCCGGGACAGTTCGCTGTGCTGACGTCGGTGGAGATCGTCCGGTCGGCGGTGTCGTTCGGGGTCAACACGTTCGTCGCCCTGTACTGGATCGACTCGCTGGGCGCCTCCAGCGCTCTGGGCGGGGTGGCCCTCGCCCTGCAGCTCGGCGGCGGCGTCCTCGGCACCCTCGCCGGCGGGCGGATCGCCGACCGGATCGGCCTGGTGCGCACCGTGCGGCTCGGCAACCTCATGCTCGGTCCCGCGATCGTGGCCCTGCTGCTGTGCCCGGACCCCTACCTCGCGCTGCCCCTGGTGCTGCTCGTGGGGCTGGTCACCAACATCCCGTTCGCGGTGCTGGTGAAGCTCGGCCAGGACTACCTGCCGTCCCGGCCGGGCACCGCCGCCGGGGTCACCCTCGGCCTGGCCGTCAGCGCCGGCGGGCTCGGCATGCCGCTGCTCGGCCTCATCGCCGAGCACCACGGGCCGCGCGGCGCGTTCGGCGCCCTGGCGATCGTCCCCCTGGTGGCGGCGGCGCTGTCCGCCGCGCTCCGCGAGCCGCAGACAACCCCGGACGTGACCGTCGCGCCGCCGGCCGGGGCCGCGAGCGACCGTACCGACACCTTCACGGCGTGATCAGGGAGTCCGGCAGGGGCGCGGTCAGCACGTCGCCCGTGGCGCGCAGCGCGGCCAGGACGCCCGGGTCGGGGGACGCGAAGACGGGCTCGTAGTCGCGCTCCCCCGCCGCCGGGTCGACGCTGAACGCGAGCCGCGGCCCGTCGAGGGAGAACTGCGCGTCGACGCCGGGCTTGTTGCCGCGCGGGTCCTGCCGGTGCCAGGCGCCGCCGAGGCGCACGGCGACGAGGCCGTGCAGCACGAACCCGCCGTCGCCGGTCGCCAGCCGCTGGTAGCACAGGCCCGCCGGGACGCCCCCGGCCCGCAGCAGCGCCGCCAGGAGGTGCGACTTGGCATAGCACAACCCGACGCGGTGCTCCAGGACCTCCGAGGCGGTGACCGTGACCCGGGGGTCGCCGGCGTCGTAGGAGTGCCGGACCTCGTCGCGCACGAACTCGTACGCGGCCCGCGCGAACCCCGCGTCGTCCCGCCCCCGGCGCAACCCGGCCGCCGCCGCCCGGACCGCCGGATGGTCCGACTGCACGACGTCGCCGGCGGCGAGGAACGGGTCGTCCGTCATGCCCGCGCCGGCTTCCGCCGCCCGGCGCCCGGGATCCCGTCCGTAGCAGGCCCGCCGGCGGGCCCGCCGCGCTGCTCACGCGTGGTGCGGGTCAGCGACCGGGCCTGCGCGGCCGGCGGGACGTAGTCCTCGGTGTACTGGACGTACCGGTACCCGCCGGGCCCCGAGATCGCGTCGCCGAGCGGGGCGATGAGCGCGTCCTTCAGCGCGAGCACACCGCCGAGCATCGTCGCGTACTTGAGCGAAGCGGCGTTGCGGGCCAGGTAGTCGCGGGTCGCCGGGCTGAGCGCGCCGGGCGCGGACAGCAGCAGCGGGGCGGCGTTGGCGCCGACCATCGCGCCGCCGGTCAGGGCGTCGAACCAGGTCGTCGCGGTCGCCACGCCCGCGGTGCGCGGGGCGTCGAAGAAGAAGTCGGCGACGGCCACCGCGGTCTCGAACTCCGTCGCGCCGAAGACGGGCCAGTACCACAGCGGGTCGGGCCACGACGGCATCTGGTCGGCCTGGTAGCCGCCGAGCAGCGCCCGGACCCCGGGGCCGCCGACGCCGATCATCCGGGTGCCGGTGTCCGGGTCGGGGTCGAGCGTGTTCAGGTATGCGGCGGTCGCGGCAGGCATGCTGTCGCCGGCCGTGAGGACGATGACGGTGCCGGGGTTCGCACCGGCGGCGGCGCCGGCGGCGAGCGCGTCGTAGTACTTCAGCGAGGTGGCCACGATGACCGCCCTGGGCTTCGGCTCGATCTCCTTCGCGATGGCGATGGCGGTGTCGTACTCGGTGGCGCCCCACAGCCGCACGACGGTGTAGCCGAGGGCCTTGACCTGGCTCTCCACCTTCGCCGACAGTGCGACGGTGCCACCGAGGAGGTACACCGTGCCGCCTGGCGCGAGGATGCGCCGGATCTCGTCCCGGGTGCTGGCGTGCAGGCCACCGGGCGGCGTGATGAGCAGCGGCCCCTCCTTGCGCACGGCGAGCGCGGATCCGCCGAGCGCGTCGAGGTACACGTCGTCCCGGGACAGCACGACGACCTTCGCCGGCCCCCGGATCCCGTCGTCGACCCCGTGGTCCGCCCAGTTGTAGCGGGAGGTGGCGACCGCCGTGTCCAACGCGGTGGCACCCCAGACCCGTTCGACGACATTGCTGTTGGTGACCGGCTGCCAGGTCGGCAGCGTGCCGTATTCGGCGACCGTGACGACCTCCTTGGTCGTCAGGTTCATCCGCTTGACCTGCGGGTCCCCGTAGCCCCCTGGGCCGTAGCTGGTGAACAGCATGAAGCCGCCGTCCGGGGACCAGGCCGGGTCCTGGTTGCGGATGCTGCCGCCGGTGTTCTCCTCGGTCGTCAGCTGCACCTGGTTGCCGCCGTCGGCGTCGGCGACCCAGATCTGGCGATGATGCCCGTACGTGCGGACGAACGCGATCCGCGTGCTGTCCGGGGCGAAGTCCGGGGCCCAGCCGTCCGTGATGATCTTCGTGATGGCGGTGGGGCTGTCGACCCGGTAGATGTCACCGACCTCGTGGGAGCCCGAGTCGAGCGGCCCGGTGTGGCGCTGGAAGATGACGGTGCCGTCGGCCGCGACCGCGGGCTTCATGTCGAACTCGCCGTCGCGGGGAACGTCGAACAGCGGTTCGCTCGACGACCATGACCCGCTGGTGCTGGCGATGTCGATCCGCCCCGTGTTGTTGAAGATCACGTACCGGCCGCCGTAGGCGTAGACCGGTTCGTACCCCGGCCGGCGGCTGCCCGGGATGAGCGCGTAGCGGCCGGTGCCGTCGGGCCGGACCGACTCAGGACCGTCGGGGTCCGACGGAAACACGAACCTGCTGCCGTCCGGTGCCCAGTTGCCGGATCCGGCGAACGCGCTCGGGATCAGCTCCCGGGCGTCGGAGCCGTCGGCGTTCGCGATCCAGACGGAGCTGACCTTCCGGTAGGTGATTTTCCCGGGCCCGCCGGGCAGCGCCGCGCGGGCCGGGTTCGGGCGGCTCAGGACCGTGGGCGCGACGACGGCCGCGGTGGCGGCGGCGACGGCCCCGCGCATGGCGGCGCGCCGCGACAGTGCGAACGACAAGACATCCTCCCCGATGATCATCGAGGAGTGTACGGACCTGACTGCCTGCTCCGACAGGGCCGAACGGGCTAGCGGGGGCGGGTGGTCGAGTAGAGGTGGCTGTCGGGGAACTCCTCGGCGGTGAGGACGCGGCCGACGACGATGACCGCGGTGCGCCGGATGCCCGCCTGCTCGACCTGGCCGGCGATGTCGGCGAGGGTGCCGCGCAGGATCACCTCGTCGGGGCGGCTGGCGCGGGCGACGACGGCGGCCGGGCAGTCCGCGCCGTACCAGGGGATCAGCTCCTCGACGAGGACGGCGATGCGCTGCACGGCGAGGTGCAGCACGATCGTGGCGCGGCTGGCGGCGAGGGTGGACAGTTCCTCGCCGGGCGGCATCGGGGTGGCGCGGGCGGCGGTGCGGGTCAGGATGAGGGTCTGCGCGACGCCCGGCACGGTCAGCTCGCGGCCCAGCGAGGCGGCCGCGGCGGCGAACGCCGGCACGCCGGGCACGATCTCGTAGGGCACGCCCACCGCGTCGAGGCGGCGCAGCTGCTCGGCCATGGCGCTGAACACGGACGGGTCGCCGGAGTGCAGGCGGGCGACGTCGTGCCCGGCGGCGTGGGCGGCGGTCAGTTCCGCGAGGATCTGGTCGAGGTCGAGGTTCGCGGTGTCGACGAGCCGGGCGCCCGGCGGGCACACGTCGAGCAGCTCGACCGGCACGAGGCTGCCCGCGTAGAGGCAGACCGGCGTCCGGGCGAGGACGTCCCGGCCGCGGACCGTGATGAGGTCCGCGGCGCCCGGTCCGGCACCGATGAAGTACACCGTCATTTCCACACCACCCATTGCGTCACCGGCATCATCGGCCGCCAGGCGAGGAATCCGCCGACGGGCGCGGCGCGCTGGACCGCGATCCGGACCAGGGAGCCGCCGTGCGTCGCGTGGAGGTCGGCGACGAGCCGCTCCGACTCGACGGTGACCGCGTTGACGACGAGCCGGCCGCCGGGGCGCAGCGCCGACCAGCAGCGCTCGAACACCCCTGCCGCGGTGAAGCCGCCGCCGATGAAGACGGCATCGGGTGGGTCGAGGCCGTCGAGGGCGCCGGGCGCCGAACCGAGCACCGTGGACAGGTGCGGGACGCCGAGGTTGCGGGCGTTGGCGGTGACTCGTCCGGCGCGGACGGGGTCGCGTTCGACGGCGACGGCGCGGCACGAGCGGTGCGCGCGGAGCCATTCGATCGCGATGCTGCCGGATCCGGCGCCGACGTCCCACAGCAGCTCGCCCGGGCGCGGTCCGAGCGCGGCGAGGGTGACGGCGCGGATCTCGCGCTTCGTGATCTGGCCGTCGCTGGCGTACGAGTCGTCGGTGAGCCCGGCGACGACCGGGGTCCCCGTGGTGCCGCGGCAGTCGACGGCGACGACGTTGAGCGGACCGGCGGCGGTGACGTCCCGATGGACGCGCTCGCCGGGTCCGCCGAGGGACTCCAGCACGGTGACGGCGCTGCCGCCGAACCCGGTCTCGGCGAGGATCGCGGCGACCGCGGCCGGGGTGGCGGCGCCGGAGCTGAGGACGAGCACCTTCCGCCCGTCGTGCAGGACGCGGCGCAGCGCGTCGACGGACCGGCCGACGGCGCTGACCACCTCGACGTCGTCGAGCGCCCAGCCGAGCCGCGCGCAGGCGAGGGACACCGACGACGGGTGCGGCACGACGTGCACGTGGCCCGCGCCGAGGAGCCGGACGAGTGTGGTGCCGATGCCGTAGTACATGGGGTCGCCGCTGGCGAGGACCACGACCCGGTCGGCGTGGTGCCCGGCGAGCAGCCGCGGCAGCGACGGTACGAGCGGCGCCGGCCAGGCGATCGTCCGGGCGCTCGGCTGGGCGGTCGTCTGGGCGGTCGGCTGGGCGGTCGTCTGGGCGGTCGGCTGGGCGGTCGTCTGGGCGGCGGTGACGAGGCCGAGCTGCCGGGCGCCGCCGAACACGACGGTGGCCGCGGCGACGGCGGCGCGCCCCTCGGCGGACACGGACTCCAGGCCGTCGGCGCCGATCCCGACGACGGTCACGTCGGGCGCGACCGCGGCGACGGCCACGGTGACGACGTCCGACGACCGTTTGGCGGCGACCAGAACCGCCGCCAGGACCGCCGCCGGGGCGGCCGGCGACCCGGCGGTGCGGGCGGTCAGCAGCGCCGCGGCCTCGGCGACGCTCGGCGTCCCGGTGTGGGCGGAGACCACGGTGGACGGGTTCGGCACGCCGACCCCCGCGAGGGCGTCGGCCGGGTGGGTGACGACGGCCCAGCCGTGCCGCGCGGCGACCTCCCGGGCGAGGTCCGCCCGTGCATCCACTGTGGACAGCGCGACGACGGTGGCGTCCTCCAGCGGCGGCAGGAGCGCCTCGACGTCGTCCGCCGTGGCGGTGGACCGGGCGCCGAAGCCGACGACTACGCGCATGCGGCGACCAGCCGGCGGGCCAGCTGCGGGGCACCGGCCCAGTGCAGATGCAGGTACGACGCGTGCACCGACCCGGCGGTGAACCCTTCCCGCACCGCGCCGGCCTCGCCCCGCCACGCCCACGCGGGGTCGGCGCCGGACGCCGGGGTGACGGCGGTGCGGTGGAACTCGTGACCGCTGACCCTGGTGCCGGCCGCGGCCAGGACACTGTCGGCGACGGCGACGGCGTCGCGGTAGCCGAGGGTCAGCTTCGGGGTCATGGCCGCGTCGACCGGCAGGACGCCGCACATCGGTCTGCCGTCGAGGGTGCGGGCCAGCCACAGCAGCCCGGCGCACTCCGCCGCGACCGCGCCGCCGCCGGCCGCGAGAGCCGCCACCGCCGCGCGGAGCGGCGCGTTGTCGGACAGCTGCTGGGCGTACACCTCGGGGAAGCCACCGCCGACGACGAGTCCGCGGGTGCCGGGCGGCAGCGCCTCGTCCCGCAACGGGTCCACTGTGGACACCTCGGCGCCGGCGGCGGTGAGCAGCTCGACCGTCTCGGCGTAGCCGAACGAGAACGCGGGACCGCCGGCGACCGCGATGACAGGCCGCCCGGCGACCGGTTCGCCGGTCTCGGGCGACCACGGTTCGCACGCCGGCGGCGGCGGTGCGGAGCGGGCGACGGCGAGGACCGCGTCGAGGTCGACGCCCGCGGCGACCACGGCGGCCAGGGCGCGCACCGACTCGACGGCCTCGGCGTGCCGCTCCACCACGGGGACCAGGCCGAGGTGGCGGGACGGGGCGGCGACCGCGTCGTGCCGGCGCAGCACCCCGAGGACGGGGGTGCCGACCTCGGCGCACGCGTCGCGGAGGATCTGCTCGTGCCGGTCCGAGCCGACCCGGTTGAGCACGACGCCGGCGATGCGCACGCCGGAGCCGAACGACCGGAAGCCGTGCACGACCGCGGCGATCGACCGGGCCTGTGCGGTGGCGTCGACGACCAGGACGACGGGCGCGTCGAGGAGCTTCGCCACGTGCGCGGTCGAGCCGAACTCGCCCGCGCCGGTGCGCCCGTCGAACAGCCCCATGACGCCCTCGACCACGGCGATGTCGGCGTCCCGGGAGCCGTGCGCGAACAGCGGCCCGATCCGCTCCTCGCCGACGAGGACCGGGTCGAGGTTGCGGCCGGGGCGACCGGCGGCGAGGGCGTGGTAGCCGGGGTCGATGTAGTCGGGGCCGACCTTGAACGGCGCCACCTTCAGGCCCCGCGCGGCGAACGCGGCGAGGAGCCCCGTCGCCACGGTCGTCTTGCCGTGGCCGGAGGCGGGTGCCGCGATGACGAGCCTGGCTACCACTCGATGCCCTGCTGGCCCTTGCGCCCCGCGTCCATCGGGTGCTTGACCTTCGTCATGTCGGTGACCAGGTCGGCGAGGTCCATGAGGTCGGGGTGCGCGTCCCGGCCGGTGATGACGACGTGCTGGTTGCCGGGCCGGTCCCGCAGGGTGGCGACGACGTCGGCGACGTCGACCCAGCCCCATTTCATCGGATACGTGAACTCGTCGAGCACGTAGAAGCGGTGCGCCTCGGCGGCCAGGTCGCGTTTGATCTGCTCCCAGCCCTCGGCGGCCTCGGCGGCGTGGTCCCGGTCGGTGCCGGGGCGCTGGATCCAGGACCAGCCCTCGCCCATCTTCTGCCACACGACGGTGCCGCCCTTGCCGGTCTCGCCGAGCGCCTTGAGGGCGGTCTCCTCGCCGACGCGCCATTTCGGGCTCTTCACGAACTGGTACACGGCGATCGGCCAGCCGGCGCTCCACGCGCGCAGCGCCATCCCGAACGCGGCCGTCGACTTGCCCTTGCCCTGTCCTGTGTGGACGGCCAGGATGTGCTGCCGGCGGCGCTGGCGGGTGGTGAGCCCGTCGTCCGGCACGCTCTCGACCTTGCCCTGCGGCATGGCTCAACTCCCCACAGTGGACAGTGCCGACAGCGGGAGGCAGTCGGCGGACAAGGCACGGGCGAGGCGCTGGGCGAGGCCGAGCCGCACGGGCCCGGACTCGCAGTCCACGACGACGGCCGGGATCCCGGCGAGCGCGGGCGTGACGGTCAGCGGGTCGGGGCCGCTGGTCGCCCGGCCGTCGGTGACGACGACGAGCAGCGGGCGGCGGCGGGCGTCGCGGCGCTTCTCGCCGTGCAGGGTCCGCGCGGCCTGGCGCAGCCCCGCCGCGAGCGGCGTGCGGCCGCCGGTGCGCAGCTCGGCGAGGCGCAGGACGCCGACCTCGTGGCTGGCCGTCGGCTCGAGGACGGCGGTGGCCTCCGCGCCGCGGAAGGTGATCATGCCGACCTTGTCCCTGCGCTGGTACGCGTCGCGCAGCAGCGACAGCACGGCGGTCTTCACGACGGTCATCCGCCGGCGGGCCGCCATGG
The DNA here is from genome assembly GCF_055586325.1 of Dactylosporangium sp. NPDC051087. Classification (NCBI taxonomy): domain Bacteria; kingdom Bacillati; phylum Actinomycetota; class Actinomycetes; order Micromonosporales; family Micromonosporaceae; genus Dactylosporangium; species Dactylosporangium sp. NPDC051087. The sequence goes on from NZ_JBVJIJ010000028.1 coordinate 18,776, forward strand.
ACCCGGACGCGTCGACGACGAACAGGACCAGGTTCGCCTCCCGGCCCACCTTCACGGCCTCGCGGAGGTCGCGGGCGTGGACGCTGCGGGACCCGCGCAGCGCGGCGGCGCGGACGCTGTCGGGCAGGTGGAGGCTGACGAGCTTGCCGCCGCTGGGCTGCCGGGACCGCACGACCCTGCCGTGCCGGCCGTGGGCGGGCGAGCGGCGGCCGGCGTGGGCGCCCTGCTGCCGGTTGGCGCGGCCGCCGATCTTCAGCAGCCGGGTCTTGTACGGCGCCTGCGCGAACGCCAGCTCCCCTGCGGGCTGCGTGGCCGGCTGCCCGGACGACCCGGTGTCGCCCTGTTCCGGCGCGGCGGTGTCGTCCGATCCAGACGTATCCGAAATGTCGGGCGAGGTGGAGGTGCCTGAAGAGGGGCGGGACGGAGGCCGGTCGGCGCCCCCGGAGGGTTGGGACGGAGGCCGGCCGTCGCCTTCTCCGGCGGACAGATCCGGAGTGTCGGAAATATCGGGCGACGGGTCGTCCGGCCCAGGGGGTGGATCCCGCGGGGGCGGGCCACCGGCGTCGGGATCCTCGTCGGGATCGTCGTCGGGGCCGTTGAGCTCCTGGTCGAGGATCTCCTCGAGGCGTTCCTGGTCGGCGCCCGGCGGGTCGAGCGGGTCGCGGCGGCGGCGGTGCGGGAGGGCGAGCCTCGCCGCGTCGCGCAGGTCGTCCTTCGTCACGACCGTCCGGCCGTGCCAGGCGGCCAGGGCCACCGCGGTGCGGGCCACGACGATGTCGGCGCGCAGGCCGTCCACCCGGTACGCCAGGCAGATCCGCGCGATCCGGTCCAGCTGCCGGTCGGGCAGCGTCACCGCCGGCAGCGCCCGCCGCGCCTCGGCGATCCGGGCGGCGAGGGCCGCGTCCTCCTCCGTGTAGCGCGCCGCGAAGGTGTCGGGGTCCAGTTCGTACGCCAGCCGCCGCCGCACGACCTCGGCCCTGGGCGCCGCCGTGGCGGGCGCGGCGACGCCGACGACCAGGCCGAACCGGTCGACGAGCTGCGGGCGTGGCTCGCCCTCCTCCGGGTTCATGGTGCCGACGAGGAGGAAGCGGGCGGCGTGCTTGACGGAGACGCCGTCGCGCTCGACGTGGGCGCGGCCCATCGCGGCCGCGTCGAGGAGCAGGTCGACGAGGTGGTCGGGCAGGAGGTTGACCTCGTCGACGTAGAGGACACCGCGGTGCGCGGCGGCGAGCAGGCCCGGCTCATAGGCCTTGACCCCGTCGCCGAGGGCGCGCTGCAGGTCGAGGGTGCCGACGACCCGGTCCTCGGTGGCGCCGACGGGCAGCTCGACCAGCGCGGACCGGCGCCGGGCGGCGGGCGCGTCCAGGGAGTGCGGGCCGTCCGGGCAGGACCGGTCGGGGGCGGCGGGGTCGCAGGCGAAGCGGCAGCCGGCGACGACGTCGACCTCGGGAAGCAGCGTGGCCAGCCCCCGCACGACGGTCGACTTGGCGGTGCCCTTCTCGCCCCGGACGAGGACCCCGCCGATCGCCGGGGACACGGCCGTGAGCAGCAGGGCGAGGCGCAGGTCTGGCAGGCCGACCACGGCCGAGAACGGATACGGCGACGTCACGGGCACATCCTTATCGAGCGGGTCCGCGCCCGCTGGGTCAACAAGCACGAGCGGCTGGAGTGTCTGACTTCCCGGGTCGCCGCCGTGGCCCGTGTGCTGGACGGAGGCTCCCCGGTCACAGTGGCGGGACCGTCCCAGACTCGCACTGGGTTCCTCCCTGTGGCCGCTCGGGGTTCATCGTGTCCCACGGCTCCCAGTGACGTCAACGTGACCCAAATCCTTCGGGCCGGGCACGACCGGCCGAACAGATGACGTGTGGGCGGGCTCAGCGCACCGGGCGCCGGCGGACCCGCGCCGCGTCCTGGCACGCGTGCGCGGCGTCGCGGACACCGTCCTGGGGCCCGTCCTGGGTGTCGTCCTGGCCCTTGGTCTGCTGGTGGCGTCGGTACACCGGACGCTGCCGCCGCTCGCACCGGAGACCAGCGTCGCCCCGCCCGGCACCAGGGCCATGTGGCTGTGGGACCGGGCGCCGCCGGAGACCGTCGTGGCCTGGGCGAACGCCCACTCGGTGTCGACGATCTTCGCGTACTACGACCCGCGCGCCGACGTCACGGAGCTGACCCGGCTCCGCGCGCTGTGCGACGACGCCGGGATCACGCTCGACGCGCTCGGCGGCGAGCCGGACTGGACGACGGACCACGCGACCGCGCTCGCGTGGGCCCGCGCCGCCGCCGCGACCGGACTGTTCCGGGGGCTGCACGTCGACGTCGAGCCCTACCTGCTGCCCACGTGGCAGCAGGAGCAGGCGGTGCTCGTGCCGCAGCTGCTGCGGCTGCTCGACGAGCTGGCGCAGGTCGGGCCGCCCCTCGAGCTGGACGTGCCGTTCTGGCTGCCCACCGTGCAGGTCGGCGGGGAGAACCTGGCCGACGCCGTGCTCGCCCGGGTCGACGGCGTCACGGTGATGAGCTACCGCAACACCGCCACCGGCGGCAACTCCATGCTCGGCGTCGCCGACGACCTGCTGCGCCGCGCCGGGGAGGCGGCGAAACCGGCCCGGCTCGGCGCGGAGACGCAGGCGCTCGGCGACTGCGCCTACTGCACCTTCCACGGCGGCACCGACAGCGCCATGCGGGCCACGCTCAGCGACGTCGACCGTGCGGCGCAGCGCTACGCCGCGTTCGAGGGAATCGCGGTGCACCAGTACGACACCTGGATAGCGCTCACCGGCTAGCTCAACACGCTCCCCGAGCCGCCGATCAGGCAGACGTCACCAAGTCCCGACAGAGAAGGACCTCTCCGATGCGCCGTTCAGCCTCCATCGCTCTCGCCTGCGCCGCCGGTGCGGCCGCCATCCTGCCCGCCGCCGCGCCGGCCAGCGCCGCGACCCCCGGCCTCGGGCTGACCATCCCGCTGCTCGCGCCGATGGTGCTGGGTCAGACGGGCTGGGTGAGCACCCTGTGGGGCGCGGCGGCCGACATCTGCAACGTCAAGGTCACCGCCTCGGGGCCCGGCGTCTCCGTCAACTACCCCACGAACACGAAGACCTACTCGTCGCTGTCGAAGGGCGACTCGCTCTCGGCCGGCAGCGTCGACTACGCGGCGTTCAACATCACCGTCACCTCGAACACGCTGGTCTCGCTCACGCCGATCACGCTGAACTACACGTACACCGAGAAGACCGCCGGCGCGACGACCTGCGTCGGCACCGCCCGCACCGGCAGCTCCACCGCGACCCTGCCGATCGTCCTGGTCAGCGGCGACGGCGTCGTCCAGAAGACCAGCACGGTGACCGTGCCGAAGAAGACCCCGGTGTGGAGCCAGCTGGTGTTCCAGGCCCGCCGCGGCGGCGTCGACGACCTGAAGATCACCGTCTCCGGCGGCCCCGCCGGGCTGGGCGTCAGCTACCCCGCCGACCGGACCTACACGCAGCTCAACGACGCGGCCGGCCTGCCCGTCGGCGCCGACGACTACGCGTCGGTGAAGTTCGACGCCACGAACGTCGCCGCCGGCACCTACACGCTCACCGTGAAGCTCAACTACGGCACCACCGTCGACACCAACCCGCTGACGCTCGTCGTCGCATAGCCACCTCCTCCTCGCGCAAGGAAAGGGCCTCGTCATGATCCGCTCCAGAGCGCTGCTCACGCTCGCCGTCCTTGCCGTCACGGGCGGTCTGACCGCCGGCTGCGGTGACGAGTCGGCGAACACCCCGGCCAAGATCTCCGCCCCGTCCGGGCCGACGACCACGGCGGCGGCCAGCCCGGCCGTCAGCGAACCGTTGACACCCGAACGGATGGACACGATCTACGTGGACACGACGGCCGCACACCTGTGCGCGGTCCAGTCGAGGGTCTACACCGACCCGGGCGCCATGGCCGACGCGTACGCCAGCAAGCCCATCTACAGCGGGCTGACGGACGCGCAGATCGAGCAGTACCAGAAGCGGATCATCAGCGACAAGGACTTCGCCGGCCGGCTCACCGAGCAGATCCAGAAGACCTGCGGAGCCAGCCCTGCCCCCACCAGGTGACGCACGACCGCGACGGCCGTCCTCCTACCGGAGGGCGGCCTCGCGGCGCTTCTGCTCCGGTTACCGGAGGGCGGCTTTGCGGCGCTTCTTCTCCGGCTGCACCGGGGCCCGCCTCGCGGCGAGCCACACCATGGCGCCGACACCCGCGATGAGCAGGCCGGGGATCAGCCAGTCGGTGAGCACGAACGGCGTCTGCGGCACCGCCGGCTGCGCCGCGGGCGGCGCACCGGGGACGGGGGCCTGCGTCTGCTCGGGCACCGCCGGGGCGCCCTCCTTGTTGGCGAGGGCGCGGGTCAGCGCCTCGGGCGGGCCGGCGGTCGGTGCGGTCCAGCCCGCCGGGGCCGGCGTCACCGCCCCGCTGTAGGTGAACCGCAGCTGCCCCTTGACCGCCTCGCCGTCGGAGGCGACCGACTGGTAGGCGACCGTGTAGAGCCCCTGCTCAGGCCAGTGCGACACCGGCACGATCGCCGGGAAGCCGGTGTTGTACGACCTGGGCTCGAACTTCCCGTCGACCAGGAAATACTCCTGGACCGGCTTGTCGAGACGCTTCGGCTCCCCGCCGCGCCACCCGCCGTCGACCCGCAGCCCGGACGGCGCGGTGACCGTGAACCAGGCGAACGACGCCGGCTGCTCCGTGAAGTAGAGCGTCACGTCGGCCCGCGGCTTGTCCACGGTGCTGTCCTGCACCGGGTCGGACATGGCGAGCTGCCCGTGGGCCCACGCGGGCGACGCCGGCAGCGCGAGGCCGAGGGCGGCGACGAGCGTCAGCGCCGCGATTCTGATCAAACTGACGCGGACCCATCGCATCGGCACATGATGCCGGGTTCCCCCATGAGCGACAAGACGCTAAATTCACAGCCCTGACGAACCCCCCGCCGCTCCGGGAGCCTCTTCGTGCCTGCAGCTCGTGCCGCCGTCCTCGCCACCACGGCCATCCTCGCCCTGGCCGGGTGCTCCTCGTCACCCTCGAAGTCCCCCTCGACGTCCGCCTCGGCACCGACCCCCGCACCGTCGGTGACGACCGCGACCGCCGTCGGCACCGACGCGGCGTCACCGACCGCGGGTGCCGCCTCCGCTCCCCCGTCGCCGTCGGCTCCCTCGTTCGACAAAGAGATCGTCGTTTCCGTCGCGAAACGGAAGGTGACGCCGCCGACCGGGCGGGTCGAGGTCGCCAAGGGCAGCCTGGTGCGGATCACCGTGACCTCCGACATCGCCGACGAGCTGCACGTCCACGGCTACGACAAGAGCCTGGCGCTGCCGGCCGGCGCGCCCGCGTCGATCGACCTGCGGGTCGACCGGACCGGGCTGTTCGAGGTGGAGACGCACTCGTCGCACCTGGTGCTCTTCCAGCTCGTGGTCCGTTGAACACGATCCTGGCCCACGGGGTCGGCGGCCGCCAGGACCTGCCGCTCACCCTCGGGCAGCTGCTCGCCGGCGCCGCCGCCGCGCTGATCGTGTCGTTCCTGGTGCTCGGCGTCGCGTGGCGCAGCCCCCGCCTGGACCCGAACGCGGGCCGGCCCGTCCGGACACCGACCGTGCCGGCCCTGATCCCGCGCCTGGTGGGCATCGCGCTCCTCGCCGTCCTGGCGTGGACGTTCACGCTCCCCGACACGGCCGAGAATCCCGCGGCCGGCATCGTGTACGTGCTCTTCTGGGTCGGACTGGTGCCGCTGTCGCTGCTGCTCGGCCCGATCTGGCGGGCCCTGAACCCGCTGCGGACGCTGTCGATGGGCTTCACGGCCCGCCGGCCGCTGCCCGAGGGGCTCGGCTACTGGCCCGCCGCGGCCGGCCTGTTCGCGTTCGCGTGGCTGGAGCTCGTCGCGCCGGACCGGGCCACCCTGCCCGTCCTCGGCGCCTGGCTGCTCGTGTACGCCGCGGCCATGCTGATCGGCGCCTTCGTCTACGGGCCAGAGTGGCACACCCGCGGCGACGCCTTCGAGGTGCTCAGCGACCTCGCCGGGCGGCTCGCGATCATCGGCCGCCGCCCCGACGGCACCCGCGTCCTGCGCAACCCCCTCGACGGCATCGCCGGCCTGCGCCCCGCACCCGGGCTCGTCGCCGTCGTCGTGGTCCTGCTCGGCGCCACCTTCTACGACGCGATGTCCGGCGCCCTGTTCTGGCTGCGCTTCACCCAGGAGAACGGGCTGCCGGCACCCGTGACCGGCACCCTCGGGCTGCTCGCCGTCATCGGCGCGGTGGCACTGGCGTACACCGTGGCGACCCGCGCGGCCGGCCGGCGCGGCCACACGTCGGCGGACCGGACACCCGGCGAGCTGGCCCACTCGATCGTGCCGATCGTCGTCGGCTACGTCGTGGCGCACTACTACTCGCTGTTCGTCCTGGAGGGCCAGCGCACCGTCGCCCTGCTGCTGGACAAACCGGACTTCGACCCGTGGACCGGCGTGATCACCCCGACGGGCGTCGCCAACGTCCAGATCACCGCCATCATCCTCGGCCACCTGGTCGGCACGGTCCTCGCCCACGACCGGGCCCTGCGCCTGTTCCCCCGCGCCCAGGCCATGACCGGCCAGGTGCCGCTGCTGGGTTTGATGGTGGCGTACACGGTCGCCGGCCTGTTCCTGCTCTTCACCGGCTGAGCCGGTCCCGGAACAACGCTTGGTAGAGCGGCGCGAGGGAGGAGCGCCGCTCTACCGGTCCAGCGATATATGTAAATCGAAGGAAGCCTTCGAGCTAGTCCGTGCGAGGGCCTCCGGGGAGACCCTTTCGGTTGCTGCTGAGAAGAGCATGCCGCCCCGGACTTGGCGTGGACTTGGCGAACACTTGCGCCGCCCTGTCACCCACCCGACACCTCCACCGCGTATCACCGGCCGCCCGGCTCATCTCGCTCCGCCCCGCGCCATCCGCGAAACGGCTCCCCGGGCGGATCCCCAGGCCGACAACGCGGAACGCCGGCCGGCCCGAAGGCCGACCGGCGTTCCTAGCGCAGTCGAGACGCACCCGTGCCGGGTGGTCAGGCGCTGCTGTCGGAGATCTCGTAGTTCGGCCCGTCCATGACGTTGCCGAGGAAGCTCTCGAAGCGCTCCGTGAGCGACATGACGTGCGAGTCCGACGCCTCGGCACCCTCGATCTCGGCGGCGCCGAAGCCGGCGGAGCCCTCCTGGCCGTAGGCGGCGAAGGTGTGCTCCGACTCGATCTCGGTGTGCTCGTAGCGGGTGTACTCGGTCACCTCGTAGTGGTTGCCCGCGGCGTCCGTGTACTCGATGTGCTTGACGTTCTCGTACTCGGTGTGCTCGATGCTCTGGTGGTCGGTCTCGAGGATCCCGTACTGCGAGTTGTAGTCCTGCTCGCTGCCGCTCTCCGCGTGGGCCTCCGCGAGACCGCTGTGGGTCTCGCCGGTCTCGATCTCGCCGTACTCGCTCATGGGGGTGGTCCTCTCGGATGTCATCTCGGTGTTGCGCTGTTGGACCTAACGGTACGGGCGTCCGCATGACCCAAAATCCCGGAAACGTGCCACCCGCACATCAGCGAATCGGCCCGTTTCCGCCTACCCCGGGACTGTCGATCGACTTTTTGCAATATTCCAATTATTTCTTGCAGGTGCGAGCAAGGCCGCGCTTTGGCACACTCCTGCTCGTGCTTGACGAACGGGTGCAGCCGAACGAGACCACCGTGCCGCTGATGGCGTGCGTGGCGCCCGAGGAGACCACCGCGTTCTGGCGGTCGCTCGGGTTCGCCGTGACGTACGAGCAGCGCAGGCCCTACCTCTACCTGGCGTTCCAGTGGCGCGGGATCGCACTGCACTACAAGCAGCCGCCCGGCGGCATCGAGGAGGCGCGGGAGGACCTCGGCGGGTGCCTGGTCATGGTCGACTCGGTCGCGCCGTACCACGCCGCTTTCACCGAGGCGATGCGCGGCGCGTACGGCAAGGTGCTGGCCAAGGGGCTGCCGCGGATCACGAGGTTCCGCCCCGGCGCCTCCCGGTTCACGGTCGTGGACCCGTCCGGGAACTCGGTCATCTTCATCCAGCGCGACGAGCCGGCCGAGGTGGAGTACGGCGGGTCCAAGCGCCTGGAAGGGCTGGCGAAGGTCCTGGACAACGCCCGGATCCTGCGGGAGTTCAAACAGGACGACAAGGCCGCGTTCCGCGCGCTGAACTCGGGCCTGCGCCGCCACGGCGACACCGCATCGACCGTCGAGCGGGCCCTCGCCCTGGCAGCGCTCGTCGAACTGTCCACCGCCCTCGAAGAGCCCGAACGGGTCGCCGAGTGGGGCGAGCAACTCAGGCGACTCGACCTCACCGCCGACGAGCGGACCCTCGTCGAGGCCTCCATCGCGGACCCGGGACAGCTTCAGCCGTTCATGAAGTCCTGACTGGCGGCGGTGAGCCGCTCCAGGAAACCGAGCAGCAACGCCAGCTCGGCATCGGTGTAACCGTCCAGCACGGCACCCGTCGCCGCGGCCAGGGGCGCGTAGATCTCGGCGAGCTCGCGCTCGTGCCGGCCCGTCGACACGACGAACACCCGGCGCCGGTCGGTGGCGTCCCGGCGACGCTCGATGAAGCCCCGCCGTTCCAGGCGGTCGAGCAGCGCGGTGACCGCCGACGTGCTCATCGCGGTCAGCTCCGCGATCCTGCCCGCCGTCACCTCGGGCTCCCTGATGGCGATGTCCAGGCACTTCAGGTCGGTCGGGTTGAGCCCGAACCGCTCCGCGACCGACCGGTGCAGCACGAGGGCGAGACCCGACTGCAGCCGTAGCTGCTCGCCGATCGCGCCGAGCAGGGCTCCGCGACTTGACATGACGCTCCCGAGGGCAAACACTTCGACGCGTGGGATATCTCGATCGTTCGAGATTTCCCGGTGACAGGACGACTCTATCTTGTAGGGAGCCACGATGGACCGCGAGACCGACATCGCCGAGCTGCGCGCCCTGTTCAGCAGCACCCTCGACGCGTGGGACCGCGCCGACGCGGCCGGTTACGCCGCCGCCTTCACCGACGACGCCGACTACACGATTTTCGTGGGGACCCGGTACAGCGGCCGCGCGAAGATCGCCGACGTGCACGACGCGCTCTGGAAGCGGTTCCTCAAGGGCAGCACCCTGATCGGCGAGATCACCGGTATCCGCTTCGTCACCGCCGACGTCGCGGTGCTCACCAGCCACGGCAAGGTGCGCGGCAACCGGCTCAGCGGCCGCCGCCTCGACAAGGCCCAGACGTTCGTCGCCGTCCGCCGCGACGGCCGCTGGCTGTTCACCGCGTTCCACAACAGCCCCCGCAAGCGCCTCATGGAGTGGGTCTCCGGCCGCACCGAGCCCCGCACAATTCCCAACACCTGATCGAGCCGTGTCGGTATAACAGTCCGTGTGGATGCGATCTCCGAGTACTACCGGCGCGGCGGCGAACGGACCAGGCTCACCGCGTCCGGCGCCGGGAAGCTCGAGTTTCTGAGGACCTGGGACGTCCTTCGCCGGGTGCTGCCGCCGGCACCGGCGACGCTGCTGGACGTGGGAGGGGCCACCGGCGTCTACGCCCGCCCGCTCACCGCCGCCGGCTACCGGGTGCACGTGCTCGACCTGACCCCGGAGCCCGGGGTGACCGCGGCGGTCGGCGACGCGCGGGCCCTGCCGGTCGCGGACGGCGGCGCCGACGGGGCGCTGCTGCTCGGGCCCCTGTACCACCTGCCCGAACGGGCCGACAGGGTCGCGGCGTGGCGGGAGGCGGCCCGGGCGGTCGCGCCGGGCGGCGTGGTGGTGGGCGCGGTGATCAGCCGGTTCGCGTTCCTGCTCGACGGGCTGCTGCAGGGCTTCTTCGCCGACCCGGGCTTCCCGCCGCTGGTCCAGCGGGCGCTGCGCGAGGGCCGGCACGTCAACGATGCCTCGGGCCGCGCCTACTTCACGACCGCGTACTTCCACCGGCCGGAGGAGGTCGCGGCCGAGGCGGAGGCGGCGGGCCTGACCGACGTGCGGGTGGTGGCGGTGGAGTGCCCCATGTGGCTGGGCGGCGACCGCCTCGAATCGCTCGTCGACGACCCGGCCGCGGCGGAGACGATCCTGGAGATGCTCCGCGAGGTGGAGACCGAGCCCAGCATGCTCGGCGCCAGCGGCCACCTCCTAGGCATCGCCCGAAGGCGCTGACGGCGCGACCCCGGTGGTCCGCCGGCGCTCGGGCGCGGGTGGACCACCGGGGGTCGGCCGGGACGGTCAGCGGGTGGTGGCCGGGACCTTCTCCGCCGGCGCCGGGTCGGCGCTGGTCAGGTCGAGGGTGCTGCGCAGCTTGGTGGGGCGCATCAGGGCCGCGGCGATGACGCCGACGATCGCGATGCCGGCCGAGATGAGGAAGATGTGGCCGGTCGCGTCGCCGTAAGCGGCGCGGACGATGTGTTGCAGCGCGGGCGGGAGGGCACCGAGGTTGAGGTTGCTGGCGCCGCCGCCGGAGCCGGCCGGGACACCAGCCGCTGCGAGGGAGTGCGTGATGTTGTCGGTGACGCGGCGGGCGAGGACGGCGCCGAGGACCGAGACGCCGATGGTGCCGCCGAGGGAGCGAAAGAAGGCGATCGTCGCGCTCGCCGCGCCGATGTCGCGCAGCGGCACGGTGTTCTGCACGGCGAGGACGAGGTTCTGCATGGAGGAGCCGACGCCGATGCCGACCAGGAGCATGGCCGCGCCGACGAAGACGAGTGACGTCTCGTGGTCGATGGTGGCCAGGGCGGCGAAGCCGAGCACCAGCACGACGGTGCCGGCGACGATGTACGGCTTGATGTTGCCGGAGCGGGTGATGAGCCGGCCGACGACGATGGACGCGACGAGGACGCCGGCCATGAGCGGGATGGTGAGCAGGCCCGCCTCGGTCGGGGTGTAGCCGCGGCCGATCTGGAAGTACTGGCCGAGGAAGACGGCGCCGCCGAACATGGCCATGCCGACCGCGAGGCTAGCGATGATCGACAGGGCGGTGGTCCGCTGCCGCACGATGTTCAGCGGGACGACGGGCTCGGCGGCGCGGGACTCGACCCAGACGGCGAGCGCGAGCAGCACCAGCCCGGCGCCGACCATCGCGAAGGTCTGCCAGGACAGCCACGCGAACGAGCCGTCGACGAACGACACCCAGATGAGCAGGACGCTGACGCCGGCGGCGATCAGGGCGGCGCCCAGGTAGTCGATGCGGACGTCGGCGCGGCGGACGGTCACCAGGTGCAGGGTCTTCTGCAGGACGAACAGCGCGATCACGGCGACCGGGACGCCGACGAAGAAGCACCAGCGCCAGCCGAGCCACGAGGTGTCGACGATGACGCCGCCGAGCAGGGGGCCGCCGACGGTGGCGACGGCCATCACGCCGCCGAGGTAGCCGTTGTACCGGCCGCGCTCCCGCGGCGGGATCATGGCCGCGATGACGACCTGGACGAGGGCCTGCAGGCCGCCGACGCCGATGCCCTGGAAGGCGCGGGCGGCGATCAGCTCTCCGGCGTTCTGCGACAGGCCGGCCAGGATCGAGCCGACCACGAAGATGACGATGGAGATCTGGACCAGGAGCTTCTTGCTGTACAGGTCCGACAGCTTGCCCCAGATCGGCGTGGAGGCGGTCGCGGTGAGCAGGGTCGCGGTGACGACCCAGGTGTACTGGCCCTGCGTGCCGTTGAGCGCCCCGATGATCTTCGGCAGTGCGGTGGAGACGATGGTGGAGCTCACCAGCGCCACGAACAGCACGAGCAGCAGCCCGCTCAACGCCTCGAGGATCTGCCGATGGCTCATCGGCTCCTCGGTCTTGACCTGACTCATCGGGATGCCTCCAAAGGCGACAACGGCGAAACGTTCAATGCGGTGGTGAAGCGGCGGAGGTGGGCGCCGAACTGTTCGATGTCGGCGGCGCTCCAGTCCTGCAGCGCGCCGGCGAGCAGCGCGTCATACCAGGCCTCGGCCTCGGCGAGGGTCCGGCGGCCGGACTCGGTGAGCTCCAGCAGCGACGCCCGCCCGTCGTTCGGGTCGGCGACCCGCCGCACGAGTCCGGCCTGCGAGGCGGCGCTGACCGCCCGGCTGGTCGTCGACTGGTCCAGCGCGCACCGCGCGGCGACGTCCTTGAGATGGGGCGAGCCGGAGCGCTCGATCGCCTGCAGCAGCCCGACCGTCCCGGACGGCAGGACCGGGTGCCGCTGCTGCTTGAGCACGCGGAGGACCTTCATCAGTTCGTACAGATCGTCGCGCAGCACCATCGGACACCTCCCCAGATACTTGCCTTCTACAAGCATCTAGAAAAGTTGCCCACTGTGCAAGTTTTCCCGGTGAGAAGTGGGTAACATTCGAGCGTGAGCAGCGGCAGCAGTGTCAGCACCGGGCTGCGGGAACGTAAGAAGTCCGCCACCCGGCAGGCCCTGCACGAGGCCGCCGTCCGGCTGGCGATCGAGCACGGCCCCGACCGGGTCACCGTCGAGGCGATCGCGGACGCCGCCGACGTGTCCAGGCGGACGTTCTCCAACTACTTCGCCAGCAAGGAAGAGGCGCTCTTCTACGGCGACCACGCCCGCATGTGCCTGCTGCTGGACGCGGTGCGGGCCCGCCCGGCGGACGAGGCGCCGTGGCTGGTGCTGACCGCCGCCGCCGCCGAGGTGTTCGCGGCCCTCGGCGCCCGCGACCCGAGGTGGATCGCCCAGGTGCGGCTCGTGCGCCGGCACCCGGCACTCGCCGCGCAGCAGGTCACCACGTACACCTCGATGGAGGACGGCCTGACGGCCGAGCTGACGGCGCGCGGCGTGACCGGCCCGGTCCGCGCCCGGCTGATGGCGGCGGCGTTCATGACGGCGCTGCGGGTGGCCGTGCAGGCGTATCCCGACCGCACCGAGGGCGCGGCGCTCATCGACGTCATCAAGGAAGCCCTCGCCGAGACCGGCGAGGGCTTCCGACGCAGCTGAGGCGGGGCTGAGGGGTCAGCGGGCGCCGGTCAGCCGCGGGCGCAGCATCAGCAGCACGCCCAGCGTCAGGTAGCCGATGACCAGGTGGGTGCCGCCGATGTAGTCCGCGACCGGCGAGCCGAAGATGCCGAACGCGGGGACGGTGACGACGGCCCAGCTCTCCGCGACGACCGGCCACACCCGCAGCGAGCCCTTCCAGCGGCCCGCGACGGCGAGCTTCACGCCGATGACGGCCATGCCGAGCATCGACAGCGGCCAGAAGACGTCCATCGGGATGAGCCACACCGCGTCCCGCAGCGCCGGGACCGCGTGCAGGAAGCTCCACAGCGTGGCGACGGCGAGCAGGACGTGCTCGACGACGAGCATGCCGCGGGCGACCTTGGTGAGGCCGGTCGCGCGGGTGCGGACCTGGATCGCCAGGAGCGCGAACAGGCCCAGCTGGAACAGGCCGCCGGTGAGGTCGGTGACGGAGCGGCCGAGGGAGTCCGTGGGGTTGTTGCCGACGGTGAACATGCTGGCGGCCCACGCGGCGGTGCCGAGGGCCAGGACGAGGCCCAGCCTGCGGACGCCACCGGCGGTGATCGCGGCGGGGGCCGGCTGGCCGGTGAGGTCGTCGGTGCGGGCGGGGACGGGCTCGGTGCGGATCGACATGACAGGTCCTTTATGTGAGCGGCGGGGGTCGCCGGGTATGCCGAGAATCCTGCGTCCCGCGCCGACCCGGGCGGCAGGGCCGGGCGCCCCCGGCCGGGTCCCCGGAAATGTCCCGGCCGCAACGGGACCCGCGTCCTCGGGACCACGGGACGGCACTGCTGTCACGATGGGCCGCATGCGCACGCGGCTCCCCACCCTGGCGGGCGGGCTCTTCGTCCTGCTCACCCTGGCCTCGACGGTCGCCTCGATCGTCCTGGAGGTCGCGCTCGGCGCCGAGCGCCGCGCCGGCGACGGCATCGAGGCGGGCTGGATCTCGGGCCTCGCCGGCCTCGCCCTCGCCGTGCCCGGCGCGCTGCTGGCCCGCAAGGTCCCCCGCAACGCGGTCGCCTGGATCCTGTGCGTCACCGGCCTGCACTGGGCCGCCGACGGCACCTGCGCCGCGTGGGCCAGCTACGCCACCGCCCAGGACCCCGCGCTGCCCGGCGCGACGCTCGCCTGGTGGCTGTACCAGCGGCTCGGCGCGTCGCTGCTGTTCTCGCTGCCGCTGCTGCTGGTGTTCTACCCCGACGGCCGCCCGCCCGCCGGCCGGTGGCGCTGGGCGTCGTACATCAGCCTCGGCTGCACCGCGATCCTGCCGCTGACCCTGCTGTTCGTGCCCGCCCGCATCGCCGGCGCGCAGGACACGGGCCCGCTGGACCACCTGTCCGCGGACCTGCTCGGCCTCCCCCTGCCCGACGGTGCCTGGCAGGTGCTCCTGCGGGTGGGCTACGCGGCGCTGCCGTTGAGCATGCTGGTCCCGTTCGCGGTGGTGTTCCGCCGGTACCGCCAGGCGCAGGGCCTGGACAAGACCCGGATGCGGTGGCTGCTGTGGGCCGGCGTCGTCGACCTGCTGGTGATGCTGTCGTCGCTGCTGCTGCCCCAGCCGGCGCTGTCCCTCGGCCTGGTCGTCGCGATCGTCGTCACCGGCGGCGCGATCGCGGTCGGCATCCTGCGGCCCCGTCTCGTCGACGTCGACCGGCTCCTCGGCGGCACCGTCCTCTACGGCGCCCTCGCCACGCTCGTCGTCGCCGTCGACGCGGTCCTGCTCACCGCGGCGACGAACCTGTTCGACGAGCAGGGTGCCGCGCTGGCCGGGCTGCTCGTGGTGATGCTGGTGTACGGGCCGCTGCGGCACCGCCTGTGGCACCTCGTGCAGCGGGTGGTGCTGGGCCGGCGGCACGACCCGTACCGTGTCGTCTCCGGCCTCGCCGAGCAGCTGGAACGCACCGACAGCCCCGAGGACCAGCTCCTCGCCGTGGCCCGCAGCGTCGCCGAGGCGTTCAACGCGCCGTACGTCGCCGTCGAGGTCCACCGTGGCGGGGACTCGACGCTGCTCGCCGAGCACGGGCGGCCGGTGCCCGACGTGTCGACGCTGCCCATCACGTACCGTGGCGAAACCGTCGGCCGGTTGATCCTGCCGGCCGGTGGCCCGCGCACCGTGCTGTCCCCGCGCGACGAGCGGCTCCTCGCCGACGTGGTCCGGCAGGCGGCCGCCGCGGCCCGCTCCAGCCACCTCGCCGCGGAGCTGCAGCGCAGCCGGGAGCGCCTGGTCGGGGCGCGCGAGGAGGAGCGCCGCCGGGTGCGCCGGGACCTGCACGACGGCCTCGGCCCGGCGCTCGGCGGCGTCGCCCTGCGCATCGACACGGCCCGTAACCTGCTGCGGTCCTCGCCCGAGCGGGTCGACGAGATGCTGAAGCAGGCGCGGGAGGACGTGTCGGCGGCCCTGGCCGACGTGCGGCGGCTCGTGCACGACCTGCGGCCGCCGGCCCTGGACGACGTGGGCCTGATCGGCGCCGTCGACCAGGTCGCGGACCGGCTCCGCACGCCCGCGCTGACGATCCGGGTCACGGGTTCGCCGCCCGCGGGACTGGCGGCGGCGGTGGAGGTGGCCGCGTACCGGATCGCGTCGGAGGCGCTGGCGAACGTGTCGAAGCACGCCCGCGCCGGGGTCGCCTGCGCGGACTTCTCGGTCGTCTCGGACATGCTGGTGGTGACGGTGAGCGACGACGGGGGCGGGATCGCGCCGGGGACCCCGTCCGGGGTCGGGCTCGTCTCGCTGCGGGAGCGCGCCGCCGAGCTCGGCGGGCGGTGCGAGATCGAGTGCCCGCCCGCCGAGCTCGGCGGCGGCACCACCGTCCGCGCCACGCTGCCGTTAGGATCTTCACTTTTGCAGGAGGTGCCCGATGGCCGATGAACCGGTCCGGGTCCTGGTCGCCGACGACCACCCGATCTTCCGTGACGGCCTCGCCGTGCTCCTCGGATCGGTGGCCGGCATCGAGGTCGTCGGCACCGCCGCCACCGGCGCGGACGCCGTCGCGCTCGCCGTCGACCTGCTCCCCGACGTCGTCGTCATGGACGTGCAGATGCCCGGCCTGAACGGCATCGAGGCCACCCGCCGCCTGGCCGGCGAGGCCCCGTCCGTCGGCGTCGTGGTGCTCACCATGTCCGAGGACGACGGCACCGTCTTCAGCGCCGTGCGCGCCGGCGCCCGCGGCTACCTCGTCAAGGGCGCCGAGCAGGAGGAGATCGTCCGCGCCATCAACACCGTCGCCTCCGGCGGTGCCGTCTTCGGCGCGACCCTCGCCCGGCGCATCGCCGAGTTCTTCGCCGCCGGCCCGCCGACGGCGAGCACGGTCTTCCCGGAGCTCACCGCCCGCGAGCGGGAGATCCTCGACCTCCTCGCCGCGGGCCGCTCCAACGCGCAGATCGCCCAGGCGCTGTTCCTGTCGCAGAAGACCGTCCGCAACAACGTCTCGAACGTCTTCGCCAAGCTCCAGGTCGCCGACCGGTCCGAGGCCATCGTCAGGGCCCGCGAGGCGGGCCTGGGCCTCAACGGGACGTGATGGACGAGATCAGGCCGTAGCCGACGGCCTCCTCGGCCGACAGCACCCGCCCGGTCGACAGGTCGTCCTCGACCCGGGACCTCGGCTGGCCGGTCGCCCCGGCGATGCGCAGCACCAGGTCCTCCAGGTCGCGCAGATACCGCCCGGCCTCGGCGACGACCTGGTCGGCGGTGCCGCCGGGGCTGGTCACCTTCGGCTCGGCCAGCCGGAACCGCGCGTGCGCGAACGCCGACCTGGTCTGCGCCGCGCAGAACACTCCGATCGCCGCGCCCCCGACCTGACCGACGGCCGTCGCGTGGACCGGCGCGCGCACCGAGTCGAGCGCGTCCACCAGCGTGAACACGGCCGCGAGCTGGCCCTCCTCGGCCGACAGGTGCAGCGTGATCGGTTCCTGCCCGATCGCGTCGAGCGCGAGCAGCGTCGCCGCGGCCCGCCCGGCCATCTCCGGCTCGATCGCGCCGCGCAGGAACACCATGCGCCGGCCGAACAGCTGCTCATCGAGCCACGGCGCGTGCTGCGGCGGCTGCCGCGGCTCGTCGTCGGGTCGCCAATCGGGCCGGAACCGCGAGGTGTGCTCCATCCGCCCGACCCTAGGCGACCGTCCCGCCCCGCAGCAGCTCCCGGCCCCGGTTTCCGCCACGAGCGCAACGCCCGGCTACGGGACGCTGCGCTGCCAGTCGGCGTACACCCGCTTCGGCACGACCATCCGCCACGCGTCGACGATCAGCTCCCTGAGCTCCTCGCCGTCGATCTTCGCGAGGTGCCCGCAGACCCAGTTGAACCGCAGGTCCGACGCCGCCGGCAGGAAGAACCGCTCCGGGTCGGACGCGATCAGCGCGTCCCGCTCCTCCTTCGGGAACGCGAACCCGAGCTCCGTCTCGTCCCGCGACAGCGCCACGTAGACGATGGCGCCCACCCGGAACTTGACCCGGTCCCGGATCAGGTGCTCGGTCGTGCGCGGCAGCTTCGAGGCCACCGCCCGGACCTCATCGACGCTCCCCATGACCCAATCCTGACAGCACACCGGCGGGGGGGGGGGGGGGGGGGGGAGGGGGGGGGGGGGGGGGGGGGGGGGGGGGGGGGGGAGCGCACCTTGCCGGCGCCCAGCGGCCACACCCGGACCTTG